>JACKQB010000004.1:0-333683 GCA_024233115.1 Akkermansiaceae bacterium | reverse complement strand
GCAGAACCTGCCGAAACACTCGCTTACTCCGCGCTGTCCCCCGAGTTCGCATTCGAGGATGAGAGGCCCGGCCCACAACGTCTGCCAACCAAGCGATACATCCCCCTTGTAGTTGATTGCGGCACCTTCAAATTTTTTACCGCTGACTTCGATCTGGGTATCATCGAAAAACCATTCGAGTTCGTTGCCACCGTAGCTGTATGTATTGGCCGGAGCCGTCTTGAGCACCCATGTGCAAAACCGGCGGTTGATCGCCTTGAGGGCATCAAGGCCCGCGGGGTCCAGAGCCCGGAGCCATTCGCCCAGGGCGCTCTGGTCGGGCAGTTTTTTTATTCCTAACAGCCTTAGCAGTGCCTTGTCTTCATTGAGAGCCTCCGCATCCGCCAGGCTGCTTCCTCCTGTGCAGAAGTTGTAGAGAAAGGTGCTGATGTAGACTTCGGGATCAAAGCCCCGGTTGCGGTTCTTGCGGTGCTCGAGCTGCGGGTAATCACTGATCCAGCCCATTAGTCCGCTTTGCCGGATCAAGCCGACAATGGCCAGTTGCCCTCCATGCACCGAGCATGATTCCGAGGTTCTTAGCTCCATTGCAAACTTGCGCGGCTTCAGGGAGTAGTGTCGTGACATGCCCCCTTATACACAATATCAGTCAAAGTTGCAAAATCACCTTCAGGGTGAATCATCCCCAGCGTCGCTAATGATTAGGGCGCGTAAGTTTGGAAAAGAGCTTCGAAATATGGGGAGATATGGCTGAACCCATGGAAAATACCGTGGCAAACGGCCATTGTGGACAGGTGCAACCCGGCCATCGAGACCTTGGCATGGAAAAACCTGGCTGTCACCTCGAATACCATCACGGTCATCCTCCCCGTCACCGGTGCGGTCGCGACACCGACCCCTTGTCGGTGAGGTGGGGTGGCAGGGTGAGCGGCTTCACCTTCTTGGCGGGATAGCTCCGGATTAAACGGATCAGTGCCTGTTGTTCGGATTGGGAGTCCCTGTGAAAGCAGCTTAGCCCGGGTGAATACCAGTCGAGATAGTCAAGGTCGTTGCCCAGTATGATGGATAGATCGTCGGGGATTTTCAGGTTGTGCTGTGCACAATAGCCAAGCACGCCGAGCAGTTGGAGGTGCGAGGTGATGACCATGGCGGTGGGGGGCGTGACCCGGTGTAGCTCGGTGAGCATGGCGTTGAACTTCTCCCGTGTCATGCCCGACAAATCCGGCATGTGGTAGCTGTTTCTGAACTGGATGCCGCGGCTGTGCAGGTAGTCCGCATACGTTTTCACGGTTTTGGCAAGGGGCTCAATGGTCAGCACGACGATACTTTTGTGACCCAGGCTGCTGAGGTGCTTGTGGGCTATGATGAGCATTTGGCTCAGTGAGGCACCGACAACAGGCAAACCCGTGTTGCCGATGTCACCGCCATAGGCTACTGCCCTGATCCGCTTGCGCACGCACCAACGGCAAACCTCCAGGCTCGGCATGCCGAACAGCCACCGCGCGTGCGGGTAATCGCTGTGAAGTTGGTTCAACTTGGTACCTGGGCGAGTCCCGGCTTCGTTGGAGTGAATGAGGAGGCATTTCCACCCTCGTTGGTTAAAATGGCTGAACACCTGGTCGAACATGGACAGCGGGCTGTCGCGTTCCAATGCGCTGTTGTCCCCCGCGACGCAGATGAGCACCCTGCGTGCCGTCGAAGGCCGGTGGTGCTGGTGCTGCTCCGTGATGGTGTGTTTGAGCCTGCGCGGGCGGGTGCCGTTGGGAGGTTCTAACAAGTCACGACGGGTCAGGATTTCCAGGGCATCCACCAGCGTCTTGCGGCTCACCCGGAGGTCGTTGCAGAGCTGCCGGTAGCCCGGCAGTCGAGTCTGCCAGCGTCCATTGAGAATCTCTTCTTCGAGTGCGTTCGCAGTCAATCGACTCAAGGGTATGCGTTCGGGGACGATCATGAAGTCATGTGTATATGACTGATAATGAGTCAACAAGGAAAAACTGCGCACCTAAATGACGCAGTCGACTTTTGCAAAAATCTAGACGGCTCAGGCACCTCAGCTAGTCTGCCGCCAATCTATCTTGGCTCCCAGATTATTTTAACACACACTAACAAATACTAACCAGACAATGAAACACAAGCGCATCAAACACACACATCATCTCCTTGCCCTTGGTTGCATGGTATCCACAGCGATGGCAGCGGCTCCTGTTGCCCATGACGACACCATCGCTTGGAAAGAAAACGCAGTGCTGGAGCTCGACTTCCTCCATCTCAACGACACGGATGCGGACGGCGATGCCCTGAGCATCACCGGTGTCGGATCGCCAAGCAACGGCACCTTGGTCAATGTCGGTGCCAACCACTACCGCTATACGCCAAATTCCGGTTTCGCCGGGCGCGACACTTTCACTTACACCCTTTCCGATGGCAATGGCGGCACGGACACGGCGACGGTGACTATTTCCGTCAACGCCATACTGGACGTCAGCGCAGCGCGCAATGCCTTGCTTGCGAATGTCACCCAGCTGGTGGACCCCGGCACTCCCGGCCACATGTCCGTCTGGGGCCCGACCACATTCAGTGTCTCCAATTACCCTAACAGCGATGAATCCCGTCCGATGATTGCTGCCGGCTCGCTCGGCGCCGGCAAATTCATCGCGATGCCAGATCATCAGTGGCTGAAGATGAACACCTACGGCGGTGATGCCTCGATGGCGGCATTTTACACCAATGGCATCACTTGGCTGGCGGGCACCACGAGCAAAACAATCAGCATCGTGACCATGGAATCGGGTGTGCAAACCTGGCTGCAAAGCAAGGGGTATACCAATGTGGTGGTGGCCACGGCATCGAACCTTTCAAGCAATTTGCAAAACGCGGTAGTGTTCATTCCCGGCTGGCTTGGCAACAACGCGACCCAGGCAACTGTCACCACGACGAACAATTTTGTCAGCGGTGGCGGCAGTCTGTTCATCTGCGATTATGCATCCGGTTACACCCAGTGGTGGAACAAGCCAAAGTGGGAGATCCCTAGTAACAAAGTGCTGCGCGAGGCAGGTATGGCTTTTGTTAGGGATGATTACGTATGGGGTGCCCAGAACATCAACGCAGCCAATGATGAGCTGGATCTCGAAGGAATTGAGGCCGTGCTCGCAGATCCGGGTTCCGCGTCGCAGAACGAAAAGGACATCGCCGTCGCGGTGACGCAGGATTTGATTGATTGGCTGCATCCCGACGATATCGCCTACGCACGCCTGCGTGATGTATTTTGGAATACGGTGAATGGACTCACCCCGACGGAGGCAAATCCGGTGACCGATGCCTTTGAACGTGCGTTGTTAGGTATTGAATGCAGCCTGTTGGCAAAATTGGATCCCGCCGAAATGACCCCACACCGTGCGGCACTGCCGGTGGACGCGCAAGAGCCACGGGTCAGCGGTGCGGTTTTTGCCCTCGTTTCACCTCCTTCCGCTCATGCGGAAAAGACGATCTACACTCCGTTCTATGCCGCCCCCGGCGAACTGGTCACGATCAATTTTCCCACTCTCTTGAGCACTAAGAATCTGGATGTGCGGATCGGCCATCTCCGCAGCGATCACGGAGCAAACAGCTATCCGGTGATGCCGGATCAGGTGCTGAACTTTGACGTTGATGCCACCCAGGTGCAGGTCGCCAGCCCTCACGGCGGCTTGATTCAAATCATCGTGCCCAGCTACGTCACCTGGACTGGCGACCAATCGATCACCGTCAGCGGAGCCGTGCAGGCACCGTATTTCAAATTGGGTGAAACCACCGATGCGGAATGGGTGGCCGGCGTCCGTGACCGGGGAACCCCCTTCGGCGTGCTTGATTCGGATGAAGCCACGCTGGTGATTGATGCGGATTTGTGGCTGCGTAACCTGAATGATCCGGAAGCGGTGATCAGCGAGTGGAACTACTTCTGCGGCAAGATCCGTGAGTTTTATAACTACGACGCGGGTCGCCAGTTGATCGTGCATCACGATTATTTTGCGGTGGGAGGGTTTGCTACCTATCCGCAATCGTATTCCAGAGGATCCAACATTGTCGATGCACAAGACCTCAAGACCTCAGGCTTCGCTTTGGTGCTGCATGAATACGGTCACATCTGCGATACCGACAACATCATTTTTGATAAGTTCATCGAGACCAGCCCGAATCTGGGTGGTAAATGGTTGCAGCAGTCCGCCAGGAATTACTCGTGGAAACAGACGCTGACAACGGCGCGTATTAACAACTACCTGTCCTCTCAAGGAAGCAATTTTTGGAACGATGGCGGTGATCACTATGTGACGCATATGAAGAGCACGCTCTTTGAACTGCTGGCCGCAGAGTTCGGACCGTCGTTGATCAAGGACACCGTGTGGGCGATGACCGCCGCACCTGAGTTAGCTAACAGTCAGGCTAAAATCGACGAGTGGGCGCGCCAGCTCAGCACCCGCACTGGGTATGATATGAGCGATCTCTTTGCCGCCTGGCAGATTCCGGTTTCCGCTGCCGCCGATTCAGAACTCTCTACCTACACGACTTGGCTGCCGATTGAGCGTGTGCCGGAAAAATTACTGGCAGAGCAGAACACCCCACTGGTTTTCCACAACCCATCGGCGAATGATTTCAGTTACGACGGCACCGTGGTTCTTGCCGGATTCACCCAACCCGCACACGGCAGCGTGACCGACAACGGTGACGGCATGTTCACCTACACGCCGGCTCCGGGTTACACTGGGCAGGACGATTTCACCTACACCGTGACCAATGGCTTGGGAAATTCCTTTGTCACCACCGTTCAAGTCACCGTGCTTGCCTCGGGCAGCGGTCCTAGACCAGTGGCCTTTGACCAATCGATCAACAACTCCAACTGGTCCACCATCACCCTGCCACAATCCTACACCTCGCCGGTGATTGTTGGCCAGCCTGTGACACTCGCGGACGCAGCGCCAATGGTGGTGAGACTGCGCAATGTGGGCACGAACAGCTTCGAGGCAAAACTCGCTCGCGCGGACGGCAGCAGTGATGCGCTAGGCGACACCCTGGTGCGCTTCTTCGTGGTTGAGGAAGGAGTTTACAACGAAGCCACCCACGGCATCAAAATGGAGGCGGTGAAGTTCACCAGCACCGTCACCGATGGCAGCGGTAACTTCTCCGGCGAAACTCGCCCACTGGCCTACGCCGGCTACGACCATTATTTCACACCGGTGATTTTCGGTCAGGTGATGAGCTCGAACGATGCCGCCTGGTCGAGCTTCTGGTATCACGCGTCATCCTATGATCTGAAAGTCGGCAAACATGTCGGTGAGGACCCTAACACAACACGCGCCAACGAAACCGTGGGTTACATCGTGATGGAGTCCGGCTTGTATCAGTGGCCGAACTATCTCATGCGCGTGGGCAACGGCGGATACGATAGGGTTAGCGGTTTTGGCAGCTTGAATAGTTCCACTTCGACTGCCAACCTCAGTGCATTTCCTGTCATCACCTCGGCTCAAATCGGTGTCGGCAATTTGAAAAAAGACAGCTACACCGAAGATGGAACCATCGCAGTGCAGCGACCTGTTTCTAATAGCAGCCAGTGCTCATGCTGCGCCACCGAAGATACGCTGGGCGACGCCGAGCAGTCGGTGGATCAACATCACTTGCATTATCTGTTAGCATCCTACACCGGCAACGGTCCGTCTCCGCTCTATGCTGGTGAGTCGATCCAATGGCAGCTGGAAGAAGGCAGCGGCACCGTGGCCTCGGACAGCAGCGGCAAGGGCAGCGACGGCACGCTTTACGGCAGCCCGACATGGACTGCCGACGGTCGCGTGGGCGGCGGATTGGCGCTCGACGGCGTGGACGACAAGGTGGAGATGCCACTGACCGAGCGCGACTGGAAGGACTTCACCGTTTCCGTCTGGGTGAAATCGGCGTCGGACACGCAGAACATTTACTCTGCGGTATTTTCCAACTACAATCCCAATGTCAGCGGCAGTTTCCAGATTGATCTGGCAAGCGGCTACCGCTTCAGCAGCTCGGACGGCACCGCTTCGTTTGGCCCGTCACCCGTCGGCGAATGGGTGCATCTGCTGGTTAGCTGCGACGGCACCGACACCCGCCTCTATTACAATGGCGTGCTCAGCCAGACTCTGACCGATGCCAGCCCCGCCCTGTTTAACCGCATTTGCGTCGGGCTAAACAGAAACAACAACCAGTATTTCGCCGGCACGGTGGATGAATTGATGGTTTACGATTTCGGCCTCAATGGCGATCAGGTGGCGGCGCTCTACGCAAGTTACATGCAGCCAACCCTCGCAGATGCATCCTTCGCGGTGACGGAAAATACCAGCGTCGGCACCCCCGTCGGCACGGTGCTGGCGACCGATGCCACCCCCGGCGACTCGTTGACCTATAGCATCACAGCCGGCAACGCCAGTGGCGCGTTTGCGATCGATGCCTGGACGGGCGAAATCACCGTGGCCAGCTCCCCGGACTATGAAACCACCGCATCCTATCAGTTGACGGTTCTGGTCACGGATTCCAGCGGACACAGCGATGAAGCGACGGTCGACATTGCGGTGCAGGACATCGCGGGCGATGACTCGGATGGCGACGGACTCAGCGACGAATGGGAGGTCCTTCACTTCGGCAGCGTGGCGGCACAAGACGGCTCCACTGATTCCGATGGTGACGGTCTGACCAATGCCGAGGAAGAAGCCGCTGGAACCAATCCTAACAGCACCGACAGCGATGGCGACGGCTTCAGCGACTCCGCCGAGCTGGCGGCTGGCACCGACCCCAACGACGCCGGGAATAATCCGGCGCCACGCCACCTCGTGTGGACCGGAGTGGTCGATGGTGACTTTTTCAATGAAGCCAACTGGGACAGCGATGACACCATCGCCGGCACCCAGCCCCCGTCTAACAACTCGGTGAACCCCGACACGGCACTCAACGCCCTGAGCGTCACCATCGACGGCGTGGATTTCGCCAACATGAACTCCACCATCGTGCCGGACGGCGTGCCGTTGACCCTCACCAACGGGCAGATCACCACCAGTGGAACGATCGGTTACAACAACACCGCAGCCACCCAATCCACCCTCACCCTGGGTGCGGGTGCCGCCGTCAGTTTCCAATATATTGCCAACAGCGATGTAGTCCTGACGGATGACGCCGTGCTCGAACTGCGCGGTGGAGGCAACCCACTCAATGGTTCATTCATCGATCTCGCCGTCGAAGCCACCGGCACCATCCGCTTCGCCAACGAATCGGTCGCCGATGTGCGCAGTGAGCACCTCGCAAAAATCACCGTGGATGGTCAGCCCGCCGTCGAGGGAACCAACGTCCAGCTGGCCGATGTCAACGGCACCACCGTGCTGAGTGTCATCCCGCCTAACAACGCACCTGTGGCTGAAGAGGCCATCGTTGACGTGGCGGAAAACCTGCCCTCCGGCACAGTCGTTGGCAGCGTGATCTTTGCCGACCCTGATACTGGCGACAACCACAGCTTCGCGATCACCGGCGGCAACGGCGCAGGCCTGTTTGCCATCGATGCCAACAGCGGGGAGATCACCACCACGGCAGCTCTCGATTTTGAATCCACAGCGCAGTATGTGCTCACGATCGAAGTGACCGATGACGGCACCCCTGCCTTGAGCGACAGCGCAACGCTGACCATCGATGTCACCGACGTCAACGAGGCACCGGTTGCCGTCGATAACAGCGGTTCGGTTTCGGAAGATGCGCCATTGAATACTCTGGTGACCACGGTTTCTGCAACTGATCCAGACGCGAATGACAGCTTGTCCTTCTCCATCACCGCTGGCAACACCGGCGGAGCCTTCGCAATTGATCCCTCCACCGGTGAAGTCACCGTGGCGAGTTCTCTAGACTATGAAACCACCAGCACCTATCAGCTGACGGTTCTGGTCACCGACTCAAGCGGCTCCAGCGATGAAGCGACGGTCGACATTGCGGTGCAGGATATCGCGGGCGATGACTCGGATGGCGACGGACTCAGCGACGAGTGGGAGGTCCTGCACTTCGGCAGCGTGGCGGCACAAGACGGCTCCACTGATTCCGATGGTGACGGTCTGACCAATGCCGAGGAAGAAGCCGCCGGAACCAACCCTAACAGCACCGACAGCGATGGCGACGGCTTCAGCGACTCCGCCGAGCTGGCGGCTGGCACCGACCCCAACGACGCCGGGAATAATCCGGCGCCACGCCACCTCGTGTGGACCGGAGTGGTCGATGGTGACTTTTTCAATGAAGCCAACTGGGACAGCGATGCCACCATCGCCGGCACCCAGCCCCCGTTTAACAACTCGGTGAACCCCGACACGGCACTCAATGCCCTGAGTGTCACCATCGACGGTGTGGATTTCACCTTCATGAACTCCACCATCGTGCCTGAAGGCGTGCCGTTGACGCTCACCAACGGGTTGATCACTACCAATGGGACGATCGGATACAGCATCACCGCAGCCACCCAATCCACCCTCACCCTGGGTGCGGGTGCTGCCGTCAGTTTCCAATATATTGCCAACAGCGATGTGGTGCTGACAGATGACGCCGTGCTCGAACTGCGCGGTGGAGGCAATCCACTCAATGGTGCAACGGTCGATCTCGCCGTCGATACCACCGGCGACATCCGCTTCGCCAACGAATCGGTCGCCGATGTGCGCAGTGAGCACCTCGCAAAAATCACCGTGGACGGTCAGCCCGCCGTCGAGGGGACAAACGTCCAGTTGACCGATGTCAACGGTACCACCGTGCTGAGTGTGATCCCGCCTAACAGCGCGCCCAGCGTTGCCGACGGCAATTTCTTCACTGTCGAAAACAGTGCCTTGGGCAGCGTAGTCGGTGTCGTTTCCGCAACAGATCCCGATGCCGGTGATGTCCTGAGTTACGCCATCACCGCTGGCAACGGAGGTGGTGAGTTCTCCATTGATTCCAATACGGGTGAAATCACCATCAACACGAACCTGGACCATGAAGCGGTCCAGCAGTATGTGTTGACGGTTGAGGTCACCGATACTGGTTTACTAACCGATACAGCCACGATTACCATTGATGTGACCGATGTCAACGAAGCTCCGACCGCCCAGGGCACGGCGGCGAGTATTGCGGAAGATGCCGTGGTTGACAGCTTGGTTGCCACAGTAGCAGCCTCAGATCCCGATACCGGTGATGTCCTGAATTACGCTATCACCGCTGGAAATACCGGTGCCGCCTTTGCCATCGATAGCAGTGGCAATATCACGACCGCTACCGGCCTCGACTATGAGTCAATCAATAGCTACACCTTGACCGTCACGGTAACAGACTCCGGTAACTTGAGTGATACCGCCACGGTCAACATCACTGTGACGGATGTTCTGGAAATCATAGCACCGGCTGTCAGCACGGGATCAGCCAGCAACCTTACCCAGACGAGTTCCGACATTGGATTCTCAGTTTCAGACGATGGTGGTGAAGCGGCGGCTGTCACCATTTACTATGGAACAAGCGACGGCGGCTCCAATGCGGGGGCGTGGTCGAACAGTATCTCCCAGGGTGGCCTGACAACGGGCAACTACTTGACCGACCTATCAGGTCTCACCGAGGGCACCCAGTATTACTACACCGTACGGGCCGTGAACAGTGCAGGTGAGGTATGGGGTAGTACCGGTAGCTTTACCACCGTGGCGGACACCTCGCCGAAATTGGTGCGCACGATGGTTTCTGGTGTCGGAAACTCGAGTTGGAGCAACGTTGATCTTGGTCGGAATTATAATTCCGCGGTTATTATTGCTACGCCAGTTTATCCAAACAGCAGTGTGCCCCCGGTAGTCACAAGAATCCGTAACGTTTCTGGAAGCGGGTTCGAGGTTAAAATTGACCGGGTGGACGGACAAAGTGGTGCCGTCAGTTGTGACGTTTCCATTATTGCTGTCGAAGAAGGCGTTTACACCGTGGCAAGCGACGGTGTGAAAATGGAAGCGGTGAAATATACGTCGACGGTTACAGGATCCAGGAATGCATGGACAGCGGAATCCCGTAGTTACCAGAACAGTTACACCAGCCCGGTCGTTATCGGTCAGGTCATGAGTGCCAACGACCCCGACTGGTCGACGTTCTGGAGCCACGGTAGCAGCCGGACAGAAGTGCCGGATTCCAGTAACCTGAATGTCGGCAAGATGGTGGCAGAGGATCCCAACGACACACGTGCCGCTGAGACGGTGGGATATATTGTAATCGAGTCTGGAAACGGAACCATCAACGGACTGGCATACACTGCGGGGGTGGGCAGTGATACCGTGCAAGGCACGGGAAATACCAGCACGGGATTTGTCTACAGTCTGAATGGCCTCAGTAGCGCGAGTGCAGCCGCAGTCAGCCAGAGCGGTATGGATGGTTCTGACGGGTCATGGGCGGCTCTTTACGGCGCCAACCCGATCACCCCGACGCAGCTGACCATTGTCTGCGATGAGGACCTGCTCAAGGACAATGAGCGTAACCACACCACTGAGCAGTGTGCATACATCGTGTTTGAATAATAGCAATCCTAACAGCCTCTCCGATGCTCTGGAAATATTATGTGATTGCCTTGGTATCCATCGTACTCGGTTATGTGTTGCGTGGCTGGACGGGTGACGAGCTGTTTCATTCCCAGTGGGATGACTCGGCAGCCGTCACACGCAGCAGCCAGCGTCCCAAAGAAGCTGCCGAACGGAATCGTCCGGCAGTCCGGCATGGAAATGGAGACCCGTCTGGTTTTTCAGGTGGCGACGACCTCGCTCACCAGTCCGGACTGGAACATCCCGGGGCGGCTGGAAGGCTCGTCGTGGTTCCAGCGGCGTTGTTGGAAAATCTCTCCGCTGAGAAAATGACGGTGTCGTGGAGCCAGGATCTTTTTTCCGGCCATGGCGGTGCGCTCGCTTCCCTGCAGATCACGGACCGCGAAAAGGGAATGGTACAGAGGGAGTGGCGTGCAACGCAACAAGCGGTACGCAAATTACAGGCGTCCCATGTGAGATCGGAGCGAAAACCGGATGGCTCGGTGTCCATGGTTGTTCCGGATTTGTCGGCCGACTTGTCGAGGATAGGCAGTCGGTTTTATGAAAAACTTGAAAGTCACTTGGGTGAGAATCGGGCCGGTGCCTTGGCGGCGGTGAATCAGTTGAATGGTCTGTTTAACCAACCTGGCGGTGAGACGGTTTATACAGTCAGGATGGAGTCGGTGGGTAACGGTCAATGGAGATACCATATGAGTCAACGAGGCCCGGAGGGGAACAGGACATGGGTGGGCGACAGCGTCCCGTTGCCGATAAGGCATTTGACGGATGCCGCCAACATACAGGCCAATCTAAACCCTCCCGGCAAATGAGCGGCACAAGGGATCATCCATTGATGCACGCGCTGGTGCAGCATTCTTAGCTGATTGGGCGTCAGGCGATGGCGAGGGCGCGCAGCAGGTGGCCGTGGACGTCCGTGTTCTTCATGAAGCCGGGGAACTGGTGGCTGCCCGGGCCATAGGCGCAGAATTCCGCGAGGTCCGCAGTGTGGTTGCCTCCGGTCCAGGTGATGCCGTGGTGGCGGCCGAAGATATCCGCAAGCACATTGCCTTTTAAACCTTGCGCCATTTTGAGCTCGTCCTTGCTGAGGGCGATGCCGGTGTGTTTGGCCAGGTAGTCGCGCAGCGGGGGGCCGCTGAGTCCGGAGCCGGCGTTGGCCAACCATTCGAATGAGCGGTTGAAACCGGCGATTTTTTTGAAGGCCGGGGTGGTGCCGGTATAGATGCCGGGGGCCATGCCCTGGTCCGGGCGGGCGTTCACCCCGTTGAGCTGGATGCCGCCGCAGCCGTGGTCGGTGGTGATGATGACCAGGACGTCTTCCCGGGTGGCGGCGTAGGCGAGCATCGCGCCGATGGCATCGTCGAATGCAAGCTGTTCGCGGATGCTGCCGCATGCGTCGTTGGCGTGGCCGCAGTGATCGATCCGTGCGCCTTCGACCATGAGGAACCACTGGCCGGAGGTCAGGGTGTCCAGTCGACCGACCGCGATCTGCGCCATTTCCGCCAGGCTGGGAACAGTTTCCTGCAGATTTTTCTGAGCCTCCCGGTCAATGGCAAGTGGGATGTGGCCGGGTGAAAACAGTCCGAGCAAGGGCTGCCTGGGGTTTTTGGCGTCCAGCAGCTCCCTGCGGTTGTTGAGGATCTGGTAGCCGTCCTTACTGAATTTCCGGAGGAGTTCCCCGGGGAAAAACTGCCGACCGCCGCCGAGCAGGACCTCCACGCCGCGCTGGTGGTATTGCTGGGCGATGAGCTGCTGGTCGCCGCGCGTCGGGGTGTTGGCGGCGAAGCCCGCCGGTGTGGCGTGGGTGATGGTCGCGGTGGATACGAGGCCGGTCGGGATACCGCGTTCTTTGAGGAGGGATTGCAGGGGCGCGATCGGCTTGCCGGATGCGGGATCGATGTTGATGGTGCCGTTGTCGACCCGTTGGCCGCCGCCCCACGCGCTGGCCGCCGCGGCGGAGTCGGTTACGATGCTGTTGGCGGAAAAGGTTTCGACCAGTGCGCGCACCGCCGGTTTTTCCTGATAGAGCTGCATCCAGTGGGTGGTCCGCCGATCGAAGAGCGCGCGACTATGCTGGGCCAGCGACAATGCGCCGTGATTCATGCCGTCGCTGACCATGAAAATCACCTTTTTCGGCACCCCGCGGTTGTCGTTGGACTTGCGGGTTTCCTGTGCGTGCGCAAACGGGGAGCTGGTGCCGAAGAGGGCGGAGCTGAGCGTGGCAGCCTTGAGAAACTTACGGCGTGATGTGGTGGAGTTCATGGCTTTTCGGAGTGAGAACTACGGTGGGCAGGGCTGGGTTGTGTCATGAAGTCGGGCTCTCGGCAAGGAAATGGTGGGCATTCACAAACGGACGCGGTTGTTTATTAGTGCCGTGTCCCCATGGGACTGGCCTTTCCTGTCCGCCCGGTCGTGGAATGCGGGGGACAGGAGTGCCCTTCCGCCCTCCCAGGGTCAGCCTTCCTCCTGATGTAGCTCCTGCCTGACGCGACGGCGTTCGGCGCGGTGCTGGATCTGACGTTTTTGTTTGGGTGTCAGTTCGTCTCCCTTGCGCCATGGGCCGCGCTTTTTTTCTCCGGCCATGATGCAGCCGAGGGGGTGGATCTTGGCGATGACCTCGGCGAGGCCGAACTCCTCGATCTGCGCGGTGACGTGGCCGGCGTTTTTGTAGGCGACCGGGGTTTCGCTCAGGTCGGGGTCGCCGCAGAACCAGCGGACGTCGATATCCTTGGTGGCGTGGCGGATGGCGTTTCGTTTGCTTGCCTCGTCAGGGAATTTCCTCTTCAAGGCGGTGCGTGAGATGTTCCGCCCTGCACCGTGGGGTGCGAAGGAGAGGTGTTCTTCGTTATCCAAACCGAGCACCATCAGGATGGGCTCCGCCATGTTGAGCGGGATCAGTCCTAACAGCGGGTTGCCGTTTTCATCCTTCCAGGCGGGGGTTGCTCCTTTTCCGTGCAGGTAGGTGTCACCACGTTTCCAGACGAAGTTGTGTTCGTTGCCAAACTCCGCGACGGCTTCGCCGGCGATACGTTCGAGGAATCGGGCGTGGATCGCCTGGTGGTTGGCTCGGGTCCAGCGGCCGATGTATTGCAGGGCCTCCCAGTATTCCTGCCCGACCTCCGAGTCGGCATCAAGCCATGCGGCGGCGGGCGGGATGTGGTTTCCCACACGGGCGCTATGTTTCACGGCGGCGATCTGTCCACGCTTGAACACCTTCGCTCCGAGTCCACGCGATCCGTGATGGGTGACGAGGACACGGAGTTTGAGTGGTGCTTGTCGCACCTCAAGCTCGAGCTCAAAGCGGTCGGCTAGATCATCGTGACCGGCCCGGCGGAGTTTACCCACGAGTTGGTGCGTGATTTCCATTTCCCCGATATAGGCGAAGTGGTTGCCGTCGCCCTGATCGGCGATGTGGATCCTTGCCCAGTCGTAGAGGCCGTTAAGAAATTTGTTGTCCCAAACGTCCTCGTCTAACACCGGGTGGTGTACAAGGTCATCGAAGTGACGTCCTCCGGGTCCGAATCGGGTGGAGGTCGTCAGCGCATCGAGTTCGTTGCCTACCTCACTACGGGCGTAGTAGAAGGATGCGTACATCGAGCAGCAGACGTCAGCCGAGTGGGCACTCGGGATGATCGCATTCTCCACCGCGATGGCACCACCGACCGGGATGACCGCCGTGCCCATGGACGCGGGGCAGGCGTCCGGCATGATGGCGCCGCGCGTGATCACGGGAGTTTTGAGAAGCTCGTCCATTTTCTTGCGGACGGATTCGACGTTTTCTTTTTCCTCCTTGGTCTCCGGGCGGATCGCCTCGGAAAACGGCGCGGCCTTCTCACGCATCACCACCTTGGGTGGCGGCGCGGTGAAGTCGCGTTTGAGGAGCTTGATGATGTACTTGGCATCCGTGATTCCACGGGCTTGGTATTCATCGACTTTAGCAAGCATCGCACCGATCTGCGGGCCGGGTTCCCAGCCGGCGTCGATGAGGTCTTGTCCGTTGATAAGTTTCATAATTTAAAATGGGTTGACCGCGCAATACGCGCGAGGCGCTCTTTGGAGCGCGGCGAGGTATCGCCGCTTTTGCGGGACTTTATCAGGTTGATTGCTGTGTGAAAGTTGAATGAACTTACTGCGTCAATGATGGTCTGACATTTTCCGGTGGATTAAAAGCGCTGATGGCTCAGCGCACTCCAAAGAAATTTTTCGCGTAGTTAGCGTATTTCGCGGTTGTTGGTTTGTTTTGTTAGGTAGGAATACATTCCAGTCGGGGATGTTGTGGAAGTTTTCCAGGGTTAATGTGATGGGTACGGCCCGGGGTTTTTCCGGTGGGCGGATCAGCGTCAGCCCGGCCTCGGTGGGTGTGCGGTCGGCTTTGCGGGTATTGATTTTCCGGCAGGCCAGCACGCAGTTTTCCCAGGAGGTCGAACCACCACGCGACTGAGGGATGATGTGGTCGATATTCCCTTCGTCCCGTGTGAGAGGGCGTCCGGTGTATTGGCATCGGCCTCCGTCCCGCAGCCAGATATTTCTGGCACAAAGGCGGGGTCGGTGGACAGGCACATCCGCGTAGCGCGACAGCACAATGACGGTGGGTGCCCTGACGGATCCGCTGACGGTGCCAATGGAGATATCCTTTTCCCGCACCGGCAGTGTGAGCCAGGTGGCCCAATTGACCGGCACCATCCAGTCGTGATGCTGGATGTCGAGACCGGTGGCGGCGTCCGTGGCCATCTGCCCGAACGCTTGCGCCGGGGTGGTCACGGAGATCGCCTGCCAGTTCCGGTTCAGGACAAGCACGGTGTTTTTGTGAAGAAATGTCATGAGTTTGGTGTTTGGAGTTTTAAGTTTAGAATTTAAGTGAGCGGGTGTTCGTTTCAAATGATGGCGCCCAGGGGTGGAGTCGAACCACCATTGACGGATTCAAAGTCCGTAGTCTTAACCGTTAGGCGACCCGGGTTTTGGAATGAATGATTTCAGATTGCAGAATGAACAATTATCCATTCTGCAATCTGAAATCATCCATTTAAAAAATACTCCCGCCGGGAATCGAACCCGGATCATTCGATAGAAAGTCGAAGGTGTTAACCTTTACACTACGAGAGCTTAAAAATTGGCCCACAGGGAATCGAACCCTGATCCGCCGGTTAAAAGCCGGCTGCTCTACCGTTGAGCTATAGACCAGTTGTATGAATGGCGGAGTTCCGAGGACTTGAGCCTCATCCTGGTCAAGTGGGGACGTATTGTTTAGCAAACAAACCCAGCACGCCTGTCTGGTTGAAACTCCTGGCTATAAAAATTGGTATCCACGACTGGAGTCGAACCAGCACTATGCGGATTTTAAGTCTGCTGCCTCTGCCGATTGGGCTAAGTGGACATAACAAGAAGTTAGCTGATGACAGCTAACTGATCGTGAAACGGTGCTATTTAAGCAGCGGAGCCAATGCTTTATAAACATGCGCCGCAACGATTGCTTGACCTTTTGCATTGGGATGAATTCCGTCGGGCAGATTAAGCGACTTGTCGGCAGCTACCCCCTCTAGCAAAAACGGTAGCGCGAGGACATTTTTCTTTTGCGCCACATCGGCAAAAACCTTACGGAAGGCATCGATGTATTCCTTGCCCATGTTATCCGGCATTTGCATACCGGCGACGAGAATCCGGGCATCGGGTTGTTTCTCTCTGACAACGTCGATGATGCGCTCAAGGTTCACCTGGCTCACCTTGGGGGCGATGCCGCGGAGGCCGTCGTTGCCGCCAAGGGCGATGACGAGAATATCGAGGGGCTGCCTGGCGATCACCCGGATTCTGCGCAGACCGCCACTGGTGGTGTCGCCACTTAATCCGGCATTGACGATCTGAATTTTTTTGCCATCAGCGGCAGCGAGTTGACTGATGACCGCTGGGTAGGCTTCCTCTTTTTCCAGTCCATAACCCGCCGTGATGCTGTCGCCAAGAAAGACGATCTTTTTTATTTCCCGGGCAATCGTGGTGCCAGTGAAAAGCACCATCATACAAATCCCCATAATGATTGGAAAAAAACAAGACGGATGCTGGAAACGGTGTATCATAAATGCACTTGCTGTTGATATTAAGCTGCGTTTTTGGATGTGGCGACACGTTAACCCCATCTGTGGAATTGGCTAGAAATACATGACAACAAACGACAAGCATTCGATACTCAGGACCTGTGAACTGACGAAAACCTACCCAAGCGGCGGTCATGAGCTGACGGTGCTCGACCGCGTTAGCATCGATGTCCCACAAGGGGCGACGGCGGCAATCGTGGGGCCATCGGGCAGTGGGAAAACAACGCTCCTCGGTCTCTGCGCTGGCCTTGACCGCGCCACAAGCGGTACGGTGGCACTCGCTGGCAAGGATATTTCCGCTTTTGACGAAGACGCCCGGGCGAAACTGCGTAGTGAGTCGATCGGTTTTATTTTCCAGAATTTCCAACTGATGCCAACACTGACAGCGCTGGAAAACGTGCTGGTTCCCGGTGAACTCAGCGGAAACCAGAATGGCACATTGACGGATCGGGCGGCAGAGCTGCTGGATCGTGTCGGTCTGGGTGAAAGGATGAAACATTACCCCAGCCAGCTCTCTGGTGGCGAGCAGCAGCGTGTCGCGATTGCGCGCGCGTTTATCCATCAGCCGAAGATCCTGTTTGCGGATGAACCGACCGGAAACCTCGACGAGGAAGCCAGTCATGTAGTTGAGGGAATGTTGTTTGATTTGAACCGAGAACTGGGCACCGCGCTCGTGGTAGTGACACACGATCTTGAATTGGCCGAGAAGGCGTCGTTGGTATTCCGTCTGAAGGGGGGCAGGTTGGTTGAATGATTCTGAGATCTGATAGGTTTGTAAGATGCTGAAAATAGTACGACATCTCTTTACCCCCTGGGCCTGGCGGATGGCTTGGCGGGATAGCCGTGCCGTGCGTTGGCGACTGTTGCTTTTCTCCGCATCGATCGTGTTTGGCGTAGCCGCCTTGGTAACGATCGGATCGCTGCGACAAAACCTGAACGACGCGGTAGGTTCACAGGCCAAGTCGCTGTTAGGTGCCGATTTGATGGTGTCATCACGCCAGCCCTACACCGGGGAAACGAAGTCGCTGTTTGCAGACATAGCCAGCAACGGCGGTGAGCAGGCCAGTGAGGTTTCATTTTCAACGATGTTGCGTGTAGGAAGTTCCCCGTCGCCTAAGTTGGTGAGCCTGCGTGGTCTGGATGCTTCGTTTCCTTTTTATGGAAAGATCGTCACCAGTCCTGCGGACGCCTGGGCTAGGGTGCAGCAATCGCCGGGGGTGATTGTGGAGGCATCGTTCCTCAGGAAAATGAATGCCAAGCTTGGTGATCTGGCAAAGCTTGGTGATCTGGAGTTACCGGTGGTCGGGGTGTTGGAACAAGCGCCACCATCGGCCTCGGGCTTCGCGGCATTCTCACCGACGGTGCTGACGTCATTGGATGTGATCGACCAATCCAATCTTACGGGCAGCAAGAGCCTGGTCTTTTACAGAACCTATTTCAAACTCCCCAAGTCAGTGGATGCCGGGAAATGGGTGAACAAAAATGCCGCCGTACTCGAGCAACAACGGTTAACCCACACGACCTCCGAGAAGCGGAGTGAGAATATTGAAAAGGCGATCGACCGACTCTACATTTTTTTTAACCTGATCGGTTTTAGTGCGCTGTTCCTTGGCGGGATCGGAGTTGCGGGGGCGATACACATCCATGTGTCGGAGCGACTGCAAAGTGTCGCGACCTTGCGTTGCCTCGGTTGCTCATCGGCGCAGGCATTTGCCGTCTATCTTGCGCAGAGTATTGCCATGGGCATTGCTGGAACCCTGGGCGGTGTATTGGTGGGTAGTGGTTTTGTGTATTTTCTGGGACTGGTCATTTCCAGTTTGCCACCGGGCACACTTCCCTTTGCTGTGGATGTGGTGCCAGCCTGGTTTGAAGTTGGCAAAGCGGCAGCCGTTGGTGTGATGATCTGTGTTTGTTTCGCCTTGTTGCCTCTACTGGCAGTCAGGCGGGTCAGCCCGCTTGCGGCATTGCGTCGCGAGCAAGTCAGCATGCGAAAACCAGCCCGCGACCCACTCCGTTGGCTTGTTATTTTTGGCTTGTTTGTCTTTGCGTTGCTGCTGACGTGGTTGGATAACGGGGGGGCAGACCATGGATGGAAAACCTCGCTCGGATACATCGGGTTCCTGGCGTTTGCCTTTGTGTTTTTAAGCGTCATCGGCAAATTACTTCGCTGGTTTACAAAACTCATCGCGCGGCCGTCATGGCCGTTTGTAATCCGACAAGGTGTAGCCAGTTTGCACCGACCTAACAACCAGACCGGCTTGTTTATGGTTTCCATCGGTTTGGGAGTGTTCCTCATATTTACACTGCTACTGATGCAAAACATCCTTTTGCAGTGGCTCGACCCGGTGAGGATGGGGGATAAACCCAATCTGTTTCTCGTCGATATTCCACCAGAGGAAAAACAAGCCGTTGAACAGTTGATTGCCGACAGTGGGGTCATACTTCTCGGTAATGCGCCGATTGTCCAGATGCGACTAACGGAGATCAAGGGTCGGCCTGTCGCCGGACTCATTGGTAAACCCGCGGAGGGAGAACGGCCCATCCCCAAGTGGATCCTGCGGCGTGAGTTTCGTTCCACGTTTCGCGAAGCATTATCGGATAGCGAGGAACTCGTTGCCGGCGAGTGGGTAGGAACCGCCAAAGGACTACAGGAGAGCGATGTCATTCCCGTTAGTTTTGAACGAAAACTAGCATCCGATCTCGGCCTGCAACTGGGTGACGAGGTGACTGTTTCCATCGAGGGTTTCGGAGTGACACGCAAACTGCGTGTCGCCAGTTTACGTGAAGTAGACTGGCGGAGCATGAATCTGAATTTCTTTATCGTATTTCCGCAAGGCACAATCGACGAATACGTCTCATTCGACGTACTTGCCGCCCATTCGCCGGATGATGATTCGACAGCTAACCTCCAGCAGGCGATGTTTAAAAAACTGCCTTACGTAAACACCATTGATCTAAGTTTGATCCTGAAAACAGTGCAGTCGATTCTGACCACCGCTGGCAAGACGGTTCAGATTATGGCACTATTTACTGTCGTTACCGGTGCTATCGTATTGGTGGCGTCGATTCTAGCAGGTCGGCGAATCAGGATACGCGAAAGTGTCCTGCTGCGCACACTCGGGGCGACGAGGAAACAAATATCCTCCATCCTTGCCGTCGAGTATGCGTTGCTTGCATTAATGGCCACGATAGCTGGATCTATTCTCGCCCTCACCGCCAGCGTTTTGCTAGGTCGTGCGGTATTCGAGGGTGATCCATATCACATCCCCTGGGGTTTATTGGCTACCGGCATAGGCTTCGTTGTAGCTATCACCGTATTCCTTGGAATGTTGTTGAGTCGAGGAATATCCAGTCACCCCCCCTTACAGATCTTGCGTTCTGAAGGGGCTAGCTAAACGGGAAAAAATGGTGCGCTATCCCGGGATCGAACCGAGGTATCCAGTTTGGAAGACTGGCGTTCTACCATTGAACTAATAACGCGTAAAAAGTGGTATGGAGTGGAGACTTGCAGTCTCCGGCTGCCTATCGTTGATCAACCTACGAGTCCTTCGTCTAGTCCTCCCCAGCTTTAGCAAAGGGGAAGGCCTGGCGCACTACAGGAAGTCGCGGACTACAAGACCATACTCTATATTGGATACCTCTGCGGGGATCGCACCCGCCAAACTCTGCTTTGCAGGCAGGCCAGTTCACTAGCTCTGGTCAGAGGCATTAAAATTGCGAGGGCGGGAATCGAACCCGCGAGGACAGGCGTATGAAACCCGTCAGGATACCAGCATCCACCTCGCTATTAGATTATAGAATAGACAGAGCCGGCGCAGGCTTTGTGCCGGCTCTGTCGTTATTTGAAACGAACACCCTTGCCACTCCTTGGCGGAGTCACAGCCGCGGGTTTTCCCGGCGGACGTTTCGGTGTTTCTGGCACACCTCCCTGGAAAGCCTGTTTAATGCGCTCACAGGGGAAGAGTAGATATATCTATACAAGATAGTATATAATATCTATAGGCATAGTGGTGCCATACTTGACTGATAGGGGTTTTGAGGCTAGTCTACGATGCGTTGAGGGTATCGTTGGCTGTTGCCATCAAAGGTTTCAGTCAGGCTTTGCCTTCCCGGGTCGTCATCAGATACAGCTGGTGACGGCCTTTTGTTTGTGGGCTATGTGGAAATGAGGTAAAAGTATTCAGTTATCAGTTATCAGTTATTGGGTTTATCGTTGGCCGCAGGGCGGCTTCTTAGTTGGTGTTTGGATTTTGAAGCTTGGGGTTTTTGAGAAATCCGGGCATAAAAAATCCTGCTTCCTCGGGGGGAGAGCAGGTCTGCATGGGTTGTAACCGTTGATGTGGCTGTTATTTGCCTGTTTCAATGATCTTATGCAGACCGTGGACCTCCTTTCACGTTGGGTGCGATACCGTGATCCGGTACCATGTTCTTGGCGCTATGACGAATCCTGCTCTCCTGGTTGGAGGGACGGAATCCCCCCCGGCTCTTCATCTGTGATCCCCCGAGGCATCGATAGGATGCCAGAGCACACACCGACCAGCCGCCGATCCCGATTGAGCCGGGAAGCGTGGTAAATGATGTGGTGAACGTGTTCATGATCGAAGGTCGTTGTGAGTTGGTTGGGGGGAGGGGGCGGTCAGTTGGAGCGCCAGTCAGAGTGAGCCTTGTGCAGGCGTTGCCTGCGGCGATGTGGGTGGCTTATATCAACGAGATATAATAACGGCAAGCACTAAATAGAAAAAAATTCATATTTAGATATAATGATGTACTGTCCTGCCCATTGTAACGGAGCCTGGCATGGGGGAGCCATCGCTAAAGCTGGTGCTATTTCACTCTTGCTCCGCCTTTTGTTCTGCCTTTTGTTCTGCCCGCTTGGCTTCGATGTCGGAACGTGCCTGTTCTGCCATTTTGCCAAAACGCTTCCTGATCTCCTCATCACGCTGTTGGACCGTGCGGGCATCGCCGGTGACGTTTTGCATCGACTTGTCGAGCTGTTTCCTGCTTTCAGCAGTGCCATTGCTTGGGTCGGCCCCGAGTTCAATGGCTGCGTCGGTGACCTGTCCTTGCCGCTCTTCGATCTTATCCAGGGCCTCGTCGTATTTGTCCATGATGGCAACCACATCGGTACCCTCCTTGACATCCGCCGTGATGGCGACAGCACTGCCCCAAAGGTTGTGGACTGCGGTGCGGTTATCCTCGGATGCCGCATACCAAGCGCCGGCCGACCCAACAGTAATGAGGAAACAAGCGGCGGTTGCGATCCGGAAACGTTTTTTATTGCGTGCATCACGTGCCTCCCGCGCCTCGAAGGCCTCGTTGAGCATCGCATCGTATTCTTTTTCGCAAATCTCGTCACGATGGTCATGACGGATTTTTTTTGTTAGGTTGGCCCTCCTGGTTTGTTGGGTAGTGTTTACCGACGAGGCGGATGCCGATTCCTCCTCTTCATCCGCTGCGGCGGCAGCAGCCTCGATGGCGGACAGGATGTCCGGATCATATGCGCCGGATGGAGTGGTTTTTGCGTTCTTGTTTGAAGGGTGATTTTGCATAGCACCTCTCACTCTAATCTAACTTGTTAGCGTTATTCAATAATAAACGACACCAAACGAAATTTGAAACGACGGAATATCATCGTTATTCCTTGTTGATGTGGTACTTGGCTGACGCAAAAAACCGGAATTTTACGGAGCTGTAAGAGAATCTGCATTGTTGCCAGGCCCGATACCTAGTAGAAATGGAGCTGCGGTAGTGGCCCATTGTTTGGCGTCAGGATAGTGTGACGCACCATCTCCCCAACAGGTCCGAAGCATACGTGTGTCGATAATGCCGGGGTTCAGGGCGACGGCTGCCAGGCCGGGTGGCAGTTCCTGTGCCAGCGCCTGGGTCAGACCTTCGATCGCCCATTTGCTCGCGCAATACGGTGCGACTTCGGGGGAGGTTGATCTTCCCCAGCCCGACGACAGATTCACGATGACGCCTCCATTTTCCTCCATGATCGGCACGCAATGGCGGATCATGTTGGCGGTGCCGCTGATATTGATGGCGATCAGACGGTCAAAATCCCCGGTAGCAATCTGCCACAGCGGTGCAGGCTCGTTGACGATGGCGGCGTTGTTGATCAGCAGGTCGGGAGGGCCGGTGACAGCGAGTGCATGCTTGCAGAAACCGGCAGTCGCGGTATCGGATGAAACGTCTATGGCTTCAAAATAATGGGGTTCCGGAAACTCGTTCAGCAGGTCGCGGATCAGCTCCTGCCGCCTTCCACAACCTGCCACAGTGTGTCCGGCGGCGGAAAACTCATCCACCAGGGCGCGGCCCAGACCCGAGGTGCAACCGGTCAGCCAGATGATTCTCTTTTTCATGAAGGTAAACTACAGCGGTTTGCGGTCGATCTCAATGCTGAATGCAGCCATTGACGCGGCGGACCTATTCCTTGACCCATTTTCTAACTATAACGTAAAAGAGGGGTGCGAAAAACACGCCGAACATCGTGACCGCGAGCATGCCGGCAAAGACCACGGTGCCAAGCGCCTGTCGCATTTCCGCACCAGCGCCAGTGGCGAGCGCCAGTGGTACCACACCCAGGATGAAGGCGAAGGAGGTCATGACGATGGGTCGGAACCGGAGCTTCGCTGCCTGTAACGCGGCCTCAAACCTGTCCCGTCCCTGGTCCTCTAACTGCTTGGCAAACTCAATGATCAGAATCGCGTTCTTGGATGCCAGCGCGATCAGAACCACAATTCCGATCTGGGTCAGGATGTTGTTGTCCATCCCCCTGAGATGCACCCCCCAGATGGCTCCGGAAAGACAGAGGGGAACGGTCAGGATAACCGCCAGCGGCAGGCCCCACGACTCGTACTGGGCAGCCAGCAGGAGGAAAACAAAAACCACGGAAAGCGTGAATAGAACCACCGGGCTGGTGCCGGATTTTTTCTCCTGATAGGCGAGCTCGGTCCACTCGTAGGATATGCCTGGAGGCAGCACCTGCCGCGCGATTTGCTCCATTTTAGCGAGTGCCTGTCCGGTCGACACCCCGGGCGTCGGGGTTCCTAACAGGTCGGCGGATGAATAGAGGTTGTGCCGCACCACCCGGTCGGGACCGGTCACGCTGCTGACGGTGGTAAACGACCCCATCGGCACCATGTCACCCTTGTTGTTACGGACTTTGAGCGCTGTGATGTCGGTTTCCTGGTTGCGGTAAGGCGCATCAGCCTGAGCTGTCACCCTGAACGTCCTGCCATAGAGGTTGAGTTCATTGACAAAGGAGGAACCCAGCTGGGTTTCCAGGGTGGAGAAAATCTCACCCGGCGACACGCCGAGCATCTGGGCTTTTTCCCGGTCGATATCGGCAAACAACTGGGGTGAGGCGGAGGTGTAGGGGGTGAATGCCTGGGCGATGGTGTCATCCGCCATGGCGGCGAAGGCAAGCTGCCAGGTCGCCTGTTCCAACGCCGTGTAGCCGAGACCTGCCCGGTCTTGGATCTCCATTTTGAAACCACCACCGGTACCGAGTCCGCGTACGGTGGGTGGCGGGATGACAAATGCCAGGGCGTCCTGCTTCATCGCGGTTTGCTGCAGCCGTGCCCGGATCGCGTCGGCTGTCAGGTCGGCGGTCTTACGGTCGGCGAAGTCATCAAAGACGGTGAAGATCACCACGGCATTGGGTGCGTTGGAAAAGGTGGCACCGTTAAAACCGGCGAAGGCGACGGTGTTTTTCATACCCTTGACCTTGAGCAGGTCCTTGACCAGGTCGCGGGCGACCTGATCGGTTTTCTGCAACGGAGTGCCAGCCGGGAGCTGCACGGCAACAATCGAGTAACCCTGGTCCTGCGTCGGGATGAATCCACCGGGGACCCGTTTGAAGCCCATGTAGGCGGTCGCCATCAGCGCGCCGTAGATGAGTAGCATCAGCAGCGCCATACGCAGGGTTTTTCTAACAATCCAGCCATAGCTGCCGGTGATCCGGTCGAACAACCAGTTGAACGCGTTGAACAACCAGCCGAAGAGGAAATTGATGACACGTGAGACGGCGTCGGATTTTTTATTGTCGGCACGCAGAATCAGCACACCGAGCGCCGGCGACAGCGACAGCGAAACGATCATCGAGATGAAGGTGGAGGTAGCGACGGTAACGGCGAACTGGCGGAAGAACTGACCGGTGATGCCGTCGATGAAAACCGTCGGGATAAAGACCGCCATCAGCACCAGCGCGGTGGCGAACAGGGCGCCGGAGACCTCCTTCATGGCCTTCCGGGTGGCCTCGCGCGGCGGCAGTCCGTCCTCCAGGTTGCGGTCGATGTTTTCCACCACCACGATGGCGTCATCCACCACGATACCAATGGCGAGTACGAGTCCGAAAAGTGTCAGGTTGTTGATCGAGAACCCGAGCCCCTGCATCACCGCGAAGGTACCGATCAGCGACACCGGGATGGCCAGCAGCGGGATGATCGCGGCACGCCACGACTGCAGGAAGACAATCATGACCAGCACCACCAGCAACACGGCTTCAAACAGGGTGTCGAACACCGCATCAATCGACCGGTCGATGAATACGGTGGGGTCGTAGTCGATGCTGTAGGTGAGCCCCTCGGGAAAATCCCTGGACAGCTCATCCATGGTTTTGCGGATGGCCTCGGCGGTTTCCAGGGCATTGGAGCCGGGCTGTTGGAAAATGGGGATGGCCACCGTGCGGGACTCGCCGAGGTAGGCGTTGACGTTGTAGTCGAGCGAGCCGAGCTCCACCCGTGCCAGATCCTTGAGGTGCACCAGACGTCCGTCCGGTGAGTTTTTGACGATGATATTTTCAAATTCCTCCAGCTCGGTCAGTCGACCGGTGGTGGTGACGTTGAGCTGGAGCGAAACCTTGTCCGGCTGCGGCTCCTGACCGATGATACCTGCAGCCACCTGGACGTTCTGCTGGCGCAGGGCGGCGACCACTTCGTTGGAGGTCAGTTTGTAAAAGTCCATCCGCTCCGGGTTGAGCCAGATGCGCATCGAATACTCTCGGCCACCGAACAGGCGCACTTCCCCGACTCCCTCGATGCGCCGGAGTTCGTCCCGTACTTGCAGTAGCGCGTAGTTCGACACGTAGGCCATGTCGAAGGTATCATCCGGTGAGTACATCTGGACCACCATCATCAGGTCCGGTGAGGATTTTTCCACGGTCACCCCGATGCTGCGGGTCTGGCTGGGCAGTTTCGGCTCCGCCGTCGACACCCGGTTTTGCACCAGCACCTGGGCTTCGTTCAGATCGGTGCCCGGTTCGAAGCTGACGGTGAGTTGATAGACACCATCGGCGGTGCTCTGGGAGTTCATGTAGATCATACCCTCCACACCGTTGACCTCCTGCTCGATGGGTGCGGCGATGGTATTGGCGAGGACGTCGGGGTTGGCGCCGGGAAGAGCCGCGCGCACCACCACCGTCGGCGGTGTGATCTCGGGAAACTGGGCCACCTGCAGACTACGGAAGGCAAGAAAGCCCACCAGGGTGATGATCAGTGAGACGACCGTGGCAAAGCGCGGACGGTCGATAAAGAAATAGGCGAAGTTTTTCATGCTCGGTGTAAATGGAAATGGTAAAACGCTATTGGCGTCGACTACTTACCGGTATCGGCAGCTGTCTGGGTCGGGGTTTCCATCGGGGCCGGCATCGGGTTCACCGGCACCTTGGGGCGCAGGAACTGGATACGGCCGATCGCAATTTTGTCGCTGGGCGCCAAGCCGGATCTAACCACGCGCATATCTCCCTGGGCACTGCCGACCTGAACGTATGCGCGGGCCAGTGTGTTGTCCTTTTGCAGCACCCATGCATAGCGTTTGTCCTGGTCGAACCCGAGCGCCGATTCCTTGACAAGGATGAGGTCGCGCTGGCCTCCCACCGGCATCCTGACCTTGGCAAAAAGGCCGGGTGTTAGAAGTCCGCTGTCGTTGTTGACCCGTGCACGCATCCGCATGGTGGCGGTGGACGGGTCGAGTGCGTTTTCCGTGTAGTCGATCACACCGCTGTACTCGAACTTGTCTGAATCCGACACCGCGATCTCGACGGCGAGTCGTTGCCTGCCGGCCCCCTTCGCCACGGCATCCTGTGCGAGCCGTTTGAACTCAAGCACCTGCCGCTCGTTCATTTCGAAGTAAACGTCGATCGGGTTCTGCGGGATGATGGTGGTCAGCACCTGGGCACCGGCGTTGCCGCCATTGATGTAGTTGCCGCGGGTGATCTGGTGTTTGCCGGCAATCCCGGAAATGGGAGCCGCGATATCCGCAAACTCCCGGTTGAGCGCGGCGCGGCGAAGCTGGGCCTCGGCAGACTTGAGGTCGGCCTTCGCCTTGTCATGCTCAGCCTGGCGCACATCGAACTCCTCACGTGAAATGGCATTGTTTTTCACCAGTGACGCTGCCCGCCGGAGGTTGGAGTCGGCGAGTTTGATCGCGGTCTCCACCTGGGTGACCCGTGCCCTGGCATTGGCGAGGTCGGCGTCAAAGATCGAGGGGTCGATGGAAAACATCGGTTCACCCTGTTTGATCAGCTGGCCTTCCTTGAAATGGATTTGATCGATGTAGCCGGAGACGCGTGAGCGGACCTCGACTTTCTCGGTGGCCTCAAAGCGACCGGTGTAGACTTCGGTCAGGGTGACGGATTTTTTCACGGGCGACGCGACCGGCACCGGCATGAGACCCTGCGCTCCCGCGTTCTGCTGCTCCTCTTTTTTACCTTTGCAGGATACCAGGGTAACGGCAGCCGCGGTGACGGCAATGGTGGTGAGTGTGGAAATGGAAAGTTTCATACGAAATTGTGATTATTGTTAGTTATGGATGTTGGAAACACGTGGGTGCTGACCGGCGGGGCGGAGGTTACTTGCCTCTGCTGAAACCTCCGCCGAGCGCCTGGATGAGTTGGATCGTCGCCCCGAACTGCTGGCCGCGTGTCCGCACCGCCGCCCGTTGCGCACTGAGTTTGCTGCGCTGGGCATCAGCAACATCGAGGTAGTTGGTGGCACCCTCCTTGTAGCGCACGGAGGAAAGCTCGAGCGTCCGCGCGCTGGCCTCGACCGCGCTATGACGGGCGCTGGCCTCACCCTTGAGAGCTTGCAGGCTGGCCACGGCACTCTCGACGTCGGCGATCGCGCTCAGCACGGTTTTCTGGTAGTTTGCCAGTGCCTCCTCACGCTGTGCCTGGGAGAGCAGAATACCGGATTTGATACGCTTGCCCTGGAACAACGGTACGGAGACGGATGGTCCGATCGAGAAAAACTGGCTCGACCAGCCGAGGAAGTTTTTACTGGAGACCGCATTGCTGCCGGCGCTGCCAGTTAGTGAGAACTTCGGGTAGCGTTCCGCTTCAGCCAGACCGATCCGTGCCGTGGCCGCTGCCACTTTGCGCTCGGCGACGGCGACATCCGGCCTGCGGTAGAGCAGTGCCGCTGGAACTCCAGCAGGGACGGTGGGCAGGTAGGCCCGGGAGCTGCGGGAGCGGATACGGAATGCCGACGGCTGCTGGCCGAGCAGGACGGCGATTGAGTTTTCCAAGGTGGCGCGCGGTCCCTTGAGCGCAAGCAGGTCAGCCCGTGCATTGGCAAGCTCCGACTTGGCGCGTGCGGTGTCGAGCTCGGACGTCAGTCCGGCCTGGTGTCGCTCGTTGGTGATTTTCACGCTGACCTTGCGCGTCTCCACCGCTTGGGCGAGGATGGATATTTCCTCGTCGAGGAAGCGCAGCGCGAAGTACTGTCGGGCAAGCTGTGTCTGCAGCGACACCCGTGCGTCCGCCACCGCGAATCCAGCTGCCTCGGCATCCGCCTTACCCGCTTCCACGAGTCGGCGGACCCGGCCCCACAGGTCCATTTCATAGGAAAGATAGCCACCCACGTCATAGAGTGAATAATACTCGCTCAGCTGGCTGCCGCTGAGTCCGGCCTGGCTGCTCTTATGCCGCGTCGCCGAGCCGGTGGCATTCAGTTGGGGGTATACCGCGGATGCGGTGATGCCGAGCTGGGCGAGTGCCTGCTTCCTGCGGGCATGGGCAGCGGCAAGGTCAAGGTTCTGTGCGAGCAGCTGGCCCTGCAAGCGGTTGAGCTCGGGGTCGCGGAAAGACTGCCACCACGAGCTCGAAACACCAAAATGACTGCTGGTGCTCGATTTATACTGCTGTGACGGCCGGAACTCCGGTTTGACGTAATCGGGTCCAACTGGCGCACAGCCGACGATGGCGAGTGCTGTTGCTGCTATGAAAATTGGTTTGGTCGCTTGCATGATAGTAGGGGTAGACTAATTGGTCTGTAGGGTCGGGTTGTTTGTCATTTATTCCGCTGCCTTGGCGGGGATGACCACATCGGCGGTGAATCCGAGCACCGTGCGTAGCAGGGTCGATTTCCGGTGGAAATAGGCTTGTCTGAAAGCTCCGGTCCAGAGTGACGACAGGATCTCGGTGGTTTCGGCTGCGGATTGCCTGGCGTCGATCTGGCCGTTGTCGATGCCCTCCTGCACCACCCCCTCAAGCAACCGGTTGATCTGCGGGTAGGCACGGGAGATTTGCTCGCGCATCGCCGGACTGCTGAACCCCGACTCCGAGGTGAGTTTCATCAGTAAACACACCGGTTTGCCTTCGTTGGCGATGAATCTTGCGATTGCCATCTCGTAATTACTCAGGATTCTGAGGCGTGCGTTGGGCTCCAGCTCCCGATTGAGAAGGATGTCGCTGAACGAGGCAAGGGTCTCCTTGACATAATGCTGGATCAACTCCACGCCAAACTCCTCCTTGGAGGCAAAGTGGTGGTAAAAACAACCCTTCGGCGTGTTCACCGCCTTGAGGATCTCGTTCAGACTGACCGATTCCAGACTCTTTTCGAGCAGTAACTCCTCCGCATCGTCGAGAATGCGCTCCTTGGTTGTGCTGGGTTCACTCATGGCGGATGAGTGAATAGACCGAACGGTCTAATAAAGCAATAAAATTGCCGATTTTCGTTAAACGGTCGTCTCAAGCAGCGCTCGATGCCCACTTTTTATCCTGCACGCAGGCACAGTTCGGCGAGGGTGTATCATTTATTGTGTTCCGCTGGACTCGGTTCGACAGCGTGCTAGTTTGGCATCATGTTGATGATGAGAACCATGTCTACGGCAGTGGTCGGCACCTGTTTGGTGCTTGTGACATCGCGCGCGGCTGATCTTGCGCAACCGGGCTATGCCATCGTGGTGCAGGATGCTGTTTACCAGGATGCCGGTTGGAAACAGGTATGTGATGCCTTGCAGAAAAACCATCCGGGGGCGCAAGTGGTCGAATGGAGCACCGAGCTGGAGGAGGCGCTGCCGGCACTCGCAAAACAACATCCACATTACACGGCGTTTGTCGCGCCATGCACCAAGGTGGGGCCGGAATTTATAGCCCGGGCGCATCGCTTGACCCGGCGTTACGACGATGATGTCTACACCGACACGCACTGGGGTGTGGTGACCGGATATGATGCCGGGACGGCGCTGTCGATGGTCAATACCAGCCAGCCCATCACCATCAAACGGGTGAGCTCGGGAACCGAGATCGCCATGGAAATGGTGGACCAGGCGATCTGTTACGATGAACTGGTGGCCAATAAAACGGTGCAGAAACCGGCAGGTGAAAACGAGGCTCGGCAGAGCAAGTGCCCCACCGATACCACAAAGCTGTTAGCCGACACCCTGACCGACTGGAAAGCCGACCTGTTTATCACTTCAGGACATGGATTTAGGCGGGGTTGGCAAATTGGCTTTCGTTATAAAAATGGATTTTTTGAATCGGAGAATGGCCAGCTCTTTGGTAAGGACCTAACAAACAAACGGTTTGCGATCACCTCCGATCATCCGCGTGTGTATCTTCCGATAGGGAATTGCCTGATCGGTTGTGTTGAGGATAAACATGCCTTTGCCATCGCCATGATGAAATCTGCCGGGGTCAAAGGAATGATCGGTTACACGGTGCCCACATGGTATGGGTATGCGGGGTGGGGCTGCCTCGATTACTTTGTCGAGCAACCGGGTCGCTATACCCTGAACGAGGCGTTTTTAGCCAACCAGCACGCGCTGGTGCATCGACTGGAGACCTCATTTCCCGGCGGAATGAAACACAACCCCGCGCCGGGAAAAACGGCGCGCACGGCGCCAAAGATTGCGACTGCCGGGCCGGGCCGTTGCACGGATAAACGCGACTTTTCCGGCCTACTGCACGATCGTGATGTGCTGGCCTACTACGGTGACCCTGCGTTGGAAGCAAAGATGGATCAACGCCCCTGTGCCTACGATCAGACTCTGGTGCAAGAGGGGGATGTATATACTCTAACCGTTGCAGGCCGGCGTTGGAAAGATACGTTTAAACCCGTCAATACCAACGGCTCACAACGCGGCGGTCGTCCGGTGATTCAATTTTTACCCGAAAGAATCAAAGGGCTGAAAAAAGTCGAAGTCATCTCTGGCGCAGAGTTTTCACCCGTCATCACCGATGATTTTATCCTTGTCCCCAACCCCGGTAAGGGAGAAGGGTTTGAGGTGAAATTCCGGGTGACAAAATAAGGGAGGGCTTGGATTTGCTCTGCGTGCCATTCCGTCCAAATCATTCTGTTCGTGGGCGGCTTGCTGTTTAGTTCGACATGATAGTCGTTATTTGTTAATAATTCTTTGTGTTTGGTCGACCGTGTAAAAAATGGCTCACACTCATACTTGGTGTGGGTTTGTTAGGTCTGGCGAGTGGTGTGATGTATTTAAAATCACAGCAGGACTCGAACCACGGCTTTTCCGTGGACTCTTTATTTGCCGTCGAGGTGCCGAATTTAAGAAAACTGGCACGCTCGGCGATGCGAACCGACAGAGATTTAGCCAAAAACCTGGAGCAAGATTACGATGCCATGTTTGCCAGGGTCTTGGCGCGCAATCCGGACCTCGTGCCCACGTGGAAATCCGTGCCTGACGAAAAAAACGGTTTCCTGCAATGGTTGGAGTTTTGTGAAAAACGTAGCCCGGGTGAGGATGTGACCTCTGTGGATCTGACCTTGGATGATGAGCTTTCAGACATGATCAACGGGCTGAGTGAGTGGGATAGGGAAATGGTCAAAAAGCACCTCGATGCGCACTCTGACCTATTAGACGAGGTGACTCGGATCGGAATCATCGATGATCAATCGACCTCTGGTGTCGCTGTCGACCGCTGGGTGTGGTTCAGTGCGAACTTCACCAAGCAGTGCGCCGATTTACTATGTGCCGATGCAAGGGTGGCGGCTGAGGAGGGCGATGCCGAGCGCGCCGAGCTCCGTATCAATGCGGCCCTGGGTCTGGCCAAGCACCACAGCCAGATAGAAACCCCCTCGCTCATGTCGGAAACGGTGGCTATTTTGATCCAGATCAGCGTTTTGGGCGCTTCTGTTGAACATGTTATTCCCGCACTTGATCTTAGCCCGGGTGAAATCCGGCAATGGCGGGATACGCTGAAGCCTGTGACGAATGAGGATTTTTCCGAGGTGATGAGAGGTGAGTTTTACGCGAGTACACGTGGGATGTTGATTCCTATTTTACTGTCATATAACAGTCGTAGCAGTGAGGTGAAAATCTCCGACCCGGAAGTGCTGTGCGATGCCTTTGCCCAAAACTACCTCCACCAGATGAGCCAGATACGTGCGGCGAACCCTCAAAAGCTCTATCAAAACACCGCAGGCCTCCACGAAGATTTTACCCCTACGAGTCAGCTTTCAAAAGAAGCGCAAACCGTTTATGACGACTCACGGTTGGGGGTAAGTGTCTGGGGGAAAGGCTTTACAAGGGCCCAGGCGATCTACCGCTATCACGATGCCGCCCTTGCCATCGCCGTTGGGGACAAGCCGCCCGCTGATTTAATCACTGGGAAACCCTTCCTCTTTGATCCACAAACACGGGTAATATCATTCCCAGACGATCCGATGCTAAAAGAGCTAGCGGTCGGTCCGATCAAAGTGCCCTAGCTTATCATGGGGAATACCACACTCCCCAAAACAACTCTTTTTGCTTTAAATAACATGGCCACCACTCAGAGTATTTAGCGCATACCCAACCTTGCGATCCTGTGGCCCTATTCAAAAAACAAACCGACCTCGGCGTCTTATTTTTGCTGTGCATGGCTCCGGTTGTCCTGGCCGAGCCGATCGTTCCCGGTTTGATGTCGAGCCAACTGACACCGGAACTCAAAGGCAGGGTGTTGCTTGAGGAGCTTAACTGTGCCGCTTGCCATCAGAGCGAGGCTCCCTTTGCCGCGCAGTCGAAAAAGGCACCCCGATTGGCGGAAATTGGCTCGCGGGTGGACCCTGGTTACATCGAGTCGTTTATCTTGGACCCCCATGGCACCCAACCCGGCACGACGATGCCGGACGTGCTTACCCATCTGGATGGGAAGGAGCGGAGGGAAGTGGCCAGGGCGATCACGCATTACTTGCTGTCTCTTAAGAAAAACGACTTCAAACCACAGGCTCCGGACACCGTCGCCGCCCGCCGTGGCGAGCGTCTGTTTCATACGCGGGGATGTGTCGCCTGCCACTCTCCGCGTGATCAAGCCGGGATGGAACTCCTGCCGAAAACGTCCGCTCCTCTGGGTGCCCTGGAAAAAAAATACAGCACCAAGAGCCTGATGGCATTTTTACAAAACCCGCATGCCAGCCGCCCATCCGGTCGGATGCCCGACCTGAAACTGCCCGCGACAGAAATCGAGAGCATCACCCATTACTTGTTGCGGGACACCCAGGTGCCGGGGAATCTCAATTACACACTCTATCACGGTTTGGTCTGGGAGGGCTTGCACAGCGAGGCGGTGACGGCTCGGAAGGCTGGTCAGGTGAATGACTTTTCCCTCGATCAACTGGGTAAACAGCCCAAGCATTTCGCCGTGGAATACGAGGGCTGGATGCACATTGACCAGCCCGGTGACTATACTTTTTTCCTGGAGCTGAACGGAGGAGCCCTCCGCCTTGATGGGACGCAGGTCATTCTTCAGGAGCCTAGTCAGCGACGTGGTCCAAAGAAACTCCAAGGAACCATTGCGCTGGAAACGGGCTGGCGGAAAATCCAGCTGACCTATTTCAATACCGGGCATAAGCCGGTATTCGCCTTTGAAATGAAAGGGCCTGGAATGCAACGAGGCCCCCTCTCCGCCGCGATGTTATCTGTTTCTAACAAACCTGTTGCCGCATTCCAGGCGGTACGAGTGGATGATGCCCTGACTGCGCGTGGACGGAAGTATTTCGAAACCCAGCGATGTGCGAATTGCCACGACGATGTCGGGGTGGCACCACAGCCTGCGCGTCCGTTTGCTGAACTTGCGTCTGGTCAGGGGTGCCTGAGTGAAGCTCCTGGAAATTGGCCACACTTTTCCTTGAGCGCGGCACAGCGACAGACAATCACTGAGGCTCTACCGAAGGCTAAGGGCGAACTAACAGATAAACAAAAAATCGACAAAACCCTAATCACCTACAACTGCATCGCCTGTCACGACCGGGCCGGGTTGGGCGGGATTGTCTCGGAGCGGAACGCTTATTTTTCCGGAACGCACCCGGAGTTGGGAGACCAGGGCCGGTTGCCGCCGCCGCTTTCCCATGTAGGTGCCAAATTGCAACCTGCATGGATCTCGAAAGTGCTCATGGGCGGGGCACGACAACGCGAATACCTGCACACCAGAATGCCGCAGTACGGCGAGGAAAACGTAGCTCACCTGGTCATGCTGTTTGGTGAGGTCGACCAGCTGGAAAACGTGACTTTCCCTGAAATCGCCGACATCAGGGAATCCAAAAACGCGGGTTACGAGATGATCGGCTCAAAAGGATTCAGCTGTATCGCCTGTCACGATTTCAATGGTAAAAATACGGGAGGTGCCGGGGCGCTGGACCTTGTCCATGTCACGGAACACGTCCAGAAAAACTGGTTCCACCTCTTCATGCAGAACCCCTCGCGTTTCCACACGACCGGGATCATGCCCAGCTACTGGCCCGGTGGCCAGTCGATCCGGCCGGATGTTCTCAACGGAGACACCGCCCAGCAAATCGAGGCGCTCTGGGCCTATCTGGGCGATGGTGCCAGCGCCAAAAAGCCGGAGGGCCTGTCCCGGCAGAGCAACGAGCTGCGCGTGTTCGATGTGCCGGAAATCGCCCGCGGCCGCGGCACCACCGCCGGTTTCCGTGGCATCGGAGTGGGCTACCCCGGCCGGTTGAACCTGGCGTTTGACTCCGGGGAAATGGCACTGCGCTTACTTTGGAAAAACAGGTTTGCAAGCGTTGACCACGGCTCGTTCAAGGCCGCCGGGGACCAGCGTATTGCCTTCCCTCCAGGTATTCCATTCCACCGACTGAAATCGTTGGATGACCACTGGCCTTACAAAGGAAAATCCGACCACTTGTTCCCGCACGACCACGGTTATCAATTCCTGGGATACCGGCTAGACACCCGGCGCAGGCCGACGTTCCGCTATCGCTACGGCGATGTCGCGGTGGATGACTTTTTTGAGGAAGTGGTCGATCCGGATGGGGTGACGAAGTTCAGGCGGACTTTCAAATTCGAGGCAGGCCAGGCGCAATCGATGTTTTATTTCCGTGCAGCCTCGGGTAAAAAAATCACCCGGAAGTCAGACCGGGATTGGGTGGTCGACAGACTTCAAATCCGGATCACCAGCGACCACAAAGCGATCATCCGCGAAGGTGATCCCGGCGAGGTTCTCATCCCGCTCACGCTCCCGAAAGGAGCTTCATCTTTCACCCTGGAATATATATGGTAAATATCCGACTCATCCCCGCGCTGCTCCTAGCCGCCGCCACTCCCGCTTTTTCCGAACAGGATCTGGGCGCGATGTGGGGCACCGCTGCGGCGGAGGCAACATACTACCCGATCACCAACATCCCCATTCCAGCCGGTGTGCCGCTGCGTGTGGGGAGCTTGGAAATCCTGCCCGATGGCCGGCTCGCCGTCGGCACCCGCCGGGGTGATATCTATTTTGTCGATGGTGCCTTTGAATCTCCCCCGGCACCGAAGTACCACCTCTTTGCCACCGGCCAGGATGAGATCTTCGGTCTGTCGTGGAAGGACGGTGCCATGACCGCCACCCAGTTTGGTGAAGTGACCCGTATCTCGGATACCGATGGGGATGACGTCGCTGACCAATACGATACCCTGACCAATAACTGGGGCTACGCCGAGGGGCACGAGTTTGCCTTTGGCTCCAAACATGACCCCGACGGCAATATCTGGGTGGCTCTCGGACTGAGCGGCTCCTATCACTCTAACAACATATTCCGTGGCTGGGCTGTCAAAGTCACCCCGGAGGGAAAAATGATCCCGGTTTGCAGTGGACTGCGTAGCCCGGCTGGTGTCGGTCCCAATGCGGAAGGGGTGATGTTCACCATCGAAAGCCAGGGGCCGTGGAACGGCTGCAATTCACTCAAGCACCTGAAGCAGGGCGCTTTTCTCGGGCACCCCGCGAGCTATAACTGGTATTCCTACGTTGATGGCATGGAGACACCCAGGGTGATCCCTGACAGCCAGTCGCGTATGCAGATAGAAAAAAAGCGGGTCAAGGAGCTGGTGCCACCCGCCGTCCGCTTCCCCTACATCAAAATGGGCCGATCCATCTCGGGGTTCCGACTCAACCAGACCGGCGGGAAATTCGGCCCCTTTGAGAACCAGATTTTCCTCGGCGACTACACCCTGAGTATCATCCTGCGCGCCACCATGGAGGAAATCAACGGGGTCTGGCAAGGTGCCTGTTACCCGTTCCGCGAGGGCCTGGCGACCGGGCTGATGCACGTCGAGTTCTCACCCAGGGGGCAGCTCATTGCCGGCGGGTTCACCACCAACAGCCAATGGCCGGTGCGCGGCACCGAACCCTACGCCCTCCAGCGCATCGACTGGAGCGGGCTCGTGCCCTTCGAAATCAAGGAAATCAATATCAAGAAACAGGGTTTCCTCATCCACTTCACCAAGCCTGTCGATGTCAACATCGCAGCCAAGCCCGCCAGCTACAGCATCAAGACCTATACCCATATCTACGCCGCCGGCTACGGCAGCCCCGAGGTCGACCACACCGTGCCCAGAGTCACCCAGGCCGTCCCATCCAAAGACGGCCTCTCAGTCATGGTGAGCCTCGATCAAATCACCGAAGGCCACATCCACGATTTTGATCTCACCACGATGAAGTCCAACGACGGTGACAACCTGCTCCACACCAAGGCCTACTACACGGTGAATGAGATTCCGGAAAACTGAACCCGTTTTCTTACCCCTTGCCGAACTCCGCAGCGATTTTCTTCGCCGATGCCACCGTGTTCCGGTGGAGTTTGGCGGTCAGGCCGGGGTGGCGGTTGTAGCCGCCGCCGTAGAGGATGGCGAGGGGGATGCGGTTTTTGATAAAGGCGCGGATGATGACGTCGTCGCGGCGTTGCATGTCGGTGACGGTGAGCATCATGTTTCCTAACAGGTCGTTGGAATGGTTGTCGGCACCGGCGACCCAGATGACGAGGTCGGGGTTAAAGACATCCAGGGCACCTGCAAGGGTGTTGAAGAGTTGTTTGAGATACATGTCGCCCTCGACGTAGCGGACGGTTTCCACATCCATCGAGCCATCGACCCGGCTGGTCAGTGAGGCGGACTGGCCGACGTGGATCGAGTAGGTGAATACGCGTGGATCGTTTTGCAGCAGGCTGTTGGTGCCGTTCCCCTGGTGGGCATCGGTATCCACAATCATGATGCGGATGCCGGGTTGTTTTTCCTGCAAGTCACGCACAGCGATGGCGACATCGTTAAAAACACAGAACCCTTCACCCCGACCCCTGAAGGCGTGGTGGGTTCCTCCGGCGAGGCACACGGCGACACCTTCCGCGAGCGCGGCGTGGCAGGTCTGCCGGGTCGCCTCGGCTTCGGTGGCGCAGCGGGCGAAGAGTTTCGGGTTGGCGGGCAGTCCGAGGGCGAGCTGCTCACGCATGTCGAGGGCGCCGTGGTAGATCTTGGAGAGATACTCGCCGTCGTGCACACGCTTGAGCACATGAAGGTCGGTCTGGGCGACATCGATGATTTCCTCCGGTCTGAGGATGCCATTCTGCAGCAGCATCTCGCGGCATGTTGAATACTTGTCACCGGGAAATGGATGACCCTCTGGCAAGTCCAGTTTCAGGTCGAGGTCCGATGAATAAAAGCAGCGCATGGCGGTTGGGCACCCAGTCTGATGGGTTTTGACAGAATTTACAGAATTAACAGAATAATTTTTCCATGGGGAGGATGGATGGTTGAAACGGGTGCCCGCCTGACTGGGTTCCGAAGCTTGAGAAGGACGCGAACAGGCACGTATTTCCCAATCCAGCGCCATGCACATCATGGATTTCTTACGGCCTGGAGGCCTTGATGATGGTTATGACCCGATGATCCTGCTGTCCTCACTGCGGAGTCGGGCGACGGAATAGTGCGGGTCGTCGGGGAGGACTTCGATGTCGACCAAGCTGCCGGCTTTTTCTAACATCTGTTGGCAGTCGGGTGATAGGTGGCGGACGTGCAGCACCTTGCCGGCGTTACGGTATCGTTCGCCCAGCGCGTTGATGGCCTCGAGCCCCGACAGGTCGCAGACGCGGGCTTCTTCAAAATCAATGACGATGTTGGGAACGTCGGACTTCGCCTGGAATTTATCGGAGAACTCGCGCACCGAGCCGAAGTAAAGCATGCCTTCAACCCCGTAGATGCGCTCTTCCGGTGTGTCTTTGTGCATGGTCACGGTAATGTGCTTCGAGCTCTCCCAGGCGAAGACGAGGGCGGAGAGGATGACCCCGACGAATACCGCCAGCGCAAGATCATGCAGAATCGCAGTGACCAGTGTCACGGTAAGGATGATAAGCATCTCGGACTTGGCGATCTTTCCAAAGCTCTTGAACGTCGACCACTCAAACGTGCCGATCACCACCATAAACATCACACCGACCAGTGCGGCGATCGGGATCTGGATGATGACGGGGCCTCCGATCATGATAAACAGGGCGAGTGAAACGGCGGCAACCACCCCCGAGGTGCGGCCACGACCGCCGGATTTGATATTGATCAGCGACTGGCCGATCATGGCGCAGCCACCCATGCCGTGGAACAGCCCGGAGAGGATGTTGGCGGCTCCCTGGGCAATACTCTCGCGGTTGCCCTGGCCACGGGTTTCTGTGATTTCATCAATGAGCTGGAGGGTCATCAGCGATTCGATGATGCCGACCATGGCCACCACAAACGCGGTCTTCAGAATGAACCGCCAGTGCTCCAGCCAGTTGAATCCCGTGGGAAATGCGAATGCCGGGAAGCTGTTGCTGAGGGTGCCGTCGCCACCGCCGTCTTTCAGCACGTTTTCGATCGTCCGCGCATCGGGTAAGAAGTAGGCGATGATGCCGACGATGATGATCGCAACCAGGGTGGACGGCACCGCTTTGGTGACTTTCGGGAAAAACTGGATGATGGCCATCGTCAGGACCACCAGTCCGATCATCAGCCAGAGAGCACCGCCCTGCATCCACGCACCCTGCGATTTGAAAAAGCCGAACTGGCCCATGCAGATCACAATGGCCAGCCCGTTGACAAAGCCGATCATCACCGGGTGGGGGACCAGGCGGATGAAACGGGCAAGTTTCAGCAGACCAAACAGGATCTGGATCGCACCCGCCACGATGATGACCGCAAACAGGAACTGAAGCCCGAGGTCTTCGCCGATCTCATTGCCATACTTCACCGCCGAGCCGGCGACCACGGCGATGGCTCCCGTGGCTCCTGAGATCATACCGGGCCGACCACCGAGGGTGGCGGTGATAAAACCCATGAACACAGCCGCCCAGAGGCCGACCAGCGGATCGACTTTGGCGATAAATGAAAAGGCGATGGCTTCGGGAACGAGGGCAAGAGCCACTGTCAGACCCGACAGGGAGTCGTCCTTGAGGTTGCCGTTTTTCTTGGTGAAGAGATCAAACATGAAAAGTCAGGTGTGTGTGAACCCCGCGCACTAGAGGTAAGTGTGCACAATAGCAACCCCGATCTGGCGGAGTTTTGGGTTCAGGCTCATAAGAACCCAAAATATTTTAATAATCTTACTTTAAGTTTATGTTATTAGTAAAAAACAATTGACAATGCGGAGTAATATTATAAAAAAGACATGCAAACCGACTCGAAAGGCCGGTTTTATGCAAAACCCCCCTACCCTTTACATAAACCGTTGAAAAACATCATCTGCATCACCTTGCTTGGAGCTTTTGCTCATTTTGCGAATGCACAATCGGCCTACGTGGCTGATTATTCGGCCAACCCGTTTCTGGACGGCTCGGCCACGGATCTGGACGACTCCAGCTGGCTTTCCTCCAAGTACGGCCGTAATGGGGTCGTGGTATCCAATCCCTTCAACCCCACGGGAAACGCTGATGAAGAATCTTTTTTCGCAGTAAATTCCGGATTTTACAACCATACGGTAAAGTCGATAGGCGACAAAATCTCGCTATCGACGAGTTTTTACTCTGATTCGACAACTGGCAGCGGCGCCAGGGAGTCGACCGTATATATTTCACTCGCCCCGGGTTTGACCGCATTGCTGGGCGATATCGGTGATGGCTCAGGGAATGAGCGAATTTCGCTTGGCGTTGGTTCTGCTGCCGCGGTTGTCAGCAACCCTGGCTTTACCCTGACCACTGACCAGTGGGTTGACGTATTGTTCAGTGCAACCTATGTGGGTGACAACGCCGGTGGTATTGCAACCTTTGATTACGAGCTTCGCCTCAGGGGTGGAATGGTCGGTAACTACAACGCGCAGGGTGTGGCCCAGCCGTCTCACAGCTATTATGATATCGTGGGAACGGCCCAGTCACCTGCCTTTGGTCAAGAAGGGGACGGTGATGCGCAAACGATTTATTGGGCGGCTCCGACCAACGTTCCCGAACCCTCTACTGTAATTTTGTTAGTGACAGGCGCTATGGCTGCTGTGATGCGTCGCAGTCGTCAAGGTGCCTGAATCTGTTTGTGTTGATTGTTCAGACCCCCAAGTCCCTTGACCGGGTCTTGGGGGTTTTGTTGTTGCGCTCACGCATCGCCTAAAATAAAAGGTCTTAAATAAAAGGCCTGTCCTTTAGTAGGAAAAACATCAAGCGTTACCCTTACAGTCTGGTTTACCTTATCGGAGCTGCTTTGGACTGCGGCGAGGTATCGCCGCTTTTGCTACGGCTTTCACGGTTCCGATACAGATGCCACTCAACGGTGCCAAAAACACTTTCACTTTCACGGATTCACTGATTTTCCCGAAAATCATCTTTGTGCGTGCATGTGAACATCATGGGCCATTCAATAGCGGCGATACCTCGCCGCAGTCCAAGTAAAGGGGGAAGAGATTTGTTGCATTTGGTGTTTTTGACTGTTTGGAATGTTGCACGTCATCTCTTCCCCTCTCGCCCAACAATCATCGAATCTACAATCCACGGACCCCTCTCTGCGCTGGACCTCTTTACCCACAAGCATCTCTGATCATGGATCGATGATCCGTTTGAATTGTCGTCACATCCGCCTCCGCCTCCCGGGCAGTATTTCCAGTGCGAATTGGTCCATAAATAAAAGGTCTGTCCTGTAGAAAGCAATTGTTTACGCCATTTTTAAAGCATGATTTTCTAACACCGATGACGTGGTCAACCGGTCCTCCCAACCACTTCCTCAAGCGTCGCCTCAAAGCTCTCGCGATCCGCGTCACTGCGCACAATCTTGTCCAGCCGGTTCCCTCGCGCCATCACATGGTAAATGGCGTCATCGAACTGGACTCTGACTTGGCGTGGCATGATGGGATTCTACCGGAGGAAATGGGGGAGTGCAAGGTGTCAATGATACATTTCTATGCCTGACCAATTTCACATTTTCAGACAGTTGCTGCCCCCTTTTACGGTTCATACCCGTTTAGTAGTAAAGGTGGCGGGGTGGCCCCGCCGCCTACTCGACCGGAATACGTGGGCTAGTTGTTCACTGCTCTCACACGAAAGAACCGATTTGAGGTTGTTGATCCGTATTGTCCTGGATTTGCTGGTACCCAGGTAATTAGATCGACACTGGATTCCATAATGATGGAGACGGGTCCCGAAGCATCACTAGGAATGACAACTGCTGTTGAAGGCGTGCCCGCTGGAGTTGCCGATGTTGCCGACGAAACTGTTGTACTGACGATACGCATACCAACACATGGGGAAATGGTCCCTGGAGAAGTCATAGTTAAAGTTGCTGGTCCTACTAGTGGCGCCGGACTAACTGTGGATGGTTTACCTAGGAGCTTGTCGGACTTGGAATTGATCCAAGAGTTTGATAGTCTCAATGCATGGCCGCACGCTTTGTTTCCGTAGACCGTAATACTCCGATGCTTCTGCCTCCTGACCTGCGTGAGTGGGTGCCCGAGGACGACCTGGTCCATTTCGTGATCGAGGCGGTGGACCGCCTCCCGCTGGAGAGCTTTCGGGTCAATCACCGGGGCACCGGAGCCAAACAATTCCCGCCCCATATGATGCTGGCGCTGCTGATCTACAGCTACGCCAACGGTCTGTTTTCCTCGCGTAAGATCGAGCGAGCCACCCACCGCGACGTGGCAATCCGTTACCTGACGGCAGGGACCCATCCCGATCACGACACGATCTGCAAGTTCCGCCGCGACAACCTCGAGGCTTTCCGCGAGAGTTTTGTCGATGTGTTGGAGCTGGCCCGCGAGCTCAAGTTGCTCAAGCTCGGCAACGTCTCGCTGGATGGCACCCATTTAAAGGCCAATGCGTCCATCGATCAGAACGTCAGCTATCAACGAGCCGTTGAAATCCGCGAGCAACTCCGGCTGGATATCGACGGGTTACTCGCACAGGCGGAAACAGCTGATGCCGAGGACCAGGATAGCCAGAAGCTTCCCAGGATAAAAACAAGATCGGTGTTAGAATATTAGGTGTAAAAAATTAGCGTGGCGGGGTCTTGTTCGAGCTGTGTTGCGAGCACCGAGGTTGATTCATGCTGGGTCGTTCAAGCTCACTTTGCGTCTGTTAGCTCGCGAGAGGATAAATAAATGCATTTACCGCTTGATTACAGGGTCCTGACCCGCAAAAAAATTATTCATGGCCCATTTACTAACAATAACATCCGAGACTTACCGCCGCTTCCGCCAACCCCTAACATGCATCCTCGACAAAGCAGAACACCAGCGTTGCTGTCCGGTGGTCGGGGATCACGACTGGATCGATACAGGCATCTTCCGCGTTCTCGACAACGAGCCCTCCGGGCGCGCCTTTCTCCAGAGTCTTTTTGATTCCAGTGGCGGGGAAGCAGGGCTCACCCCCGCCCAGTTCTTTGACGCCCTCAAGAGCAGGCGTCGGCGCAGCCACCTCCGTAGCCTTCTCGACGAGTATCTCGCCACCGCTCCGCGCAACCATCCATCCCATCCCGGTCCGGCAAGCCATGCGGCCCTTGATGATTTTGAGATTTTCGCGGGGGACGGCCACTTTCATGCAGCCGCCTCCCATGACCAGCGTGATTACAAGGGAAGGAAAACAGCCGTAGGCCACCTCTACACACTGAACCTGCGAAACTTCACCTGTAATCACCTCGCCCTGAGCAACAAGAAAGAAAAACGGCGGACAAGGAAGACCGAGAAAAACCACGACATCACCCTGCTCAAGTCCCTCGACAGAGAGCTCCTGCGCCAAGGCGCGCCAAAGGGAAGGAAGGTCATCTACGTGTGGGATAAGGCCGGAATCGATTTCGCCCAGTGGTTCAAGTGGAAGCAAGCGGGCGGCATTTACTTCCTGAGCCTTGAAAAAGACAACATGCGCCCGGTGAGTCCGATGCCCCTTGGGTTTGACACCGCGGATCCGGTTAACGCCGGAGTAATCAGCGACGAACTCGCAGGATACGGCGGCGGAGTCATGCTGCGGCGCATCACCTACCGCTGCCCGCAGAGCGGACGCGACCTGGTATTGCTGACCAACCTGACAAGCTCAAGCTTCCCGCCGGGACTCATTGCCCAGCTCTACCGCATGCGCTGGGACATCGAGAAAATCTTCGATGTGTTCAAGAACAAGCTTGGCGAGATAAAGGCATGGGGGAGCACGGAGGCCGCGCGGGAGATGCAGGCCCTCTTCATCACCCTGAGCCACAACCTGCTGACACGCTTTGAGGAAACCATCAGGGAAGAAGAGGGAATCGAGAACACAACAAACCGCGAGCGGATGGACAAGCGTCTTGAGCAGGCGCAAAGTGAAGCCAGCCAGTTAGGAGGGGAGTTGCCAAGGCTATACAAAGACTGGCAGAGGCTTAAGCAGACGGGCGTGACCTTCATCCGCTGGTTAAGAAATCAAATTTTCAAACCGACTTCGTGGGTGCAGTCCTTGCACCTGTTAAGGCAAACCTACGCCATTTTTAAAGCATGATCTTCTAACACCGATCAAAAACAAACAAAAGGTCTGTCCTGTTGATATGAAATAGGTGTTGACCTTGGTGCTTTTTTTGTGTAGTTTCCCCTCAGTCAGCCGTATCCAGCTATGTATCAGCCACGTTTTCTATCCCCTTCCGCCGAGGTTTCGGCGTCGGTTTATCACTGTGTTTCCCGGGTGATCGACCGGCGGTTTGTGTTGGGGCGGGATGAGAAGGATGTTTTTGTGCGCATGATGCGGGAGTATGAGGCGTTTTGCGGGGTGCGGGTGCTTTCCTACTGCGTGATGAGCAATCATTTCCACCTGCTGGTGGAGGTGCCGCCGAAGGCGCGGGGGGCGGCGGTGGAGATGGGGGACGATGAGTTCCTGAAGCGGATGAAAACGATTTATTCGAAGCTGTATTACCTCGACATCGAGCAAATGGTGCGGCGGCTTCGGCGGCAGGGTGCGGACGCGGCGGTGGAGGAGTTCAAGGCGAAATACACCCGGCGCATGCACGACCTGTCGTCGTTTATGAAGGGGCTCAAGCAGCGGTTCACCCAGTGGTATAACGGCAAGAAAGCGCGTAAGGGAACCTTGTGGGAGGGGCGGTTCAAGAGTGTGCTGGTGCAGGATGGTTACGCGGCGCGTGTGATGTCGGCTTACATCGACCTGAACCCGATCCGGGCGGGGATGGTGGAGAAACCCGAGGACTACAAGTGGAGTTCGTATGGCGAGGCGATGCAGCCGACGGCGAAACGGGGCCGGAAGCTGGCGCGGGACGGGTATTGCAGGATTCTGGCCGGTGCGGATGATTTTAATTTAAAAAGGGAGGGTGCAAAGCCATTGCAGAGCTGGGGCGACGGCGTGGCGGAGCGGTACCGGATGATGCTGTTCACGGATGGCGAGGAGGTGTTCGCCGAGCGGAGGGAAACGGGAGGCGGGGTCAAACAAGTGCGGAAAGGCTTCCGTCGACAGGACGTGGAGAAGGTGCTGGCGAAGGGTGGCAAGCTGAGCATTGGCGAGGCGTTGAGGTGCCGGGTCCGGTATTTCAGCGACGGCGTGACGTTTGGTAGTCGGGACTTTGTCGACAAGGTGTTCAAAGAGGCCCGTGAAAGATTCAGTGAAAAACGCAAGACCGGGGCGCGGCCATTGAGTGGTGTGGGGTGGCGGAAAAAGCAGACCCGGCTCTACTCGATGCGGCAGCTGGTCAAGGAGCGGCTGGAATAGAGTGTTCTGTTAGGTGGCGACCTGTCGACGAGGGTGGGAAACTAGTCCTTTGCCCATGCGCTCACGCATCGCCTTGACCTTTGAAAAACAAGATCCGCAGGCTGTTGAGCACCACGACGATGGTGGAGCCCTCATGGCCGAGCACTCCCAGGGTCAGCGGGATCCAACTGCCGATGGCGGCAAGGCCGAGGAGGATCACGACACCCAGGGAAATGGCGAGGTTTTGTTTGATGATGGCACGGCAACGCCGACTCAGCTGGAAGGCGTCGAGCAGGCTTTCCAGCTTGTCGTGGGTGAGGACGATGTCGGCTTGCTCCAGGACGGCGTCGCTGCCGCGCAGTCCCATACCGATGGATACATCCGCCATGGCGAGACTTGGCGCATCGTTGACGCCGTCTCCTGCCATGGCGACCTTGTCGCCCTGTTCTTTCCATTTCCGGATGGCCGCCACCTTGTCCTCGGGATGAAGTTCATACTGGAAATCGGTGAGCCCTACCTCGTCGGCGATCAGTTGCGCCGATGCCGCCCGGTCGCCGGTGAGCATGGATGTTTTGACACCTTGCTGATTGAGTTGGCGGATCAGTCGGGCGGCCTCCGGTCGTGGGGTGTCGCGCAGCAGTAGCCGTCCTGTCAGGTTGTCGCTGTGCACGATGACCTCGGTGAGTCCGGCTTCGGGCAATGGCAGGGATTCGAGCCATGGGTTTGCTTTCCCCGAATCAACAACATGCGACCTGCGGCCCAGGGTCACCGCTTTGCCATCGATGATGCCGCTCAGTCCTTTACCGGGGAGTGATTGGAAATCAGTCACCTTGCGCGGGACGCCCGCCCGGTCGGCATGTGCCGTATGGATCGCCCTCGACAGCGGGTGGGTGGAGTTGAGCGAGAGGGCGGCGGCGAGGTCGAGGAGCTGCCGGTCGGCACCCACGGGATTGGTTTCGATGCCGACGAGTTCGAGTTCCCCCTTGGTCAGGGTGCCGGTTTTATCGACGGCAAGGCGGGTGATTTGGGCAAGGTTTTCCACCGCCAGTCCACCACGGAAAAGAATGCCGCGCCGTGCTCCGCTGGCAATGCCTGTGAGGATGGCGCTGGGGATGGATATGACCAAGGCGCAGGGCGAGCACACCACCAGCAGGGTCATGGCGCGGTAAAATGCGGATTTCTGACCACCTTCATTCAGGAAAGCGGGGATGTGCATACCGAGGTGCCAGATGAAAAACATGGCGAGTGAGAGCAGCAGGATACCGATGGTGTAGGTGGTGCCGAACTTGTCGGTGAAGCGCTGCGAGGGAGCTTTTGATTTCTGGGCTTCGGTGATCAACTGGATGATGCGGGCGTGGGCGCTATCGCCGGCTTCTTTTTCGACCACCGCATCAAGTTTGCCCCAGGTGTTGATGGTGCCACTGAAAACCGCATCGCCCGGTCGTTTGTCAACCGGTGCGGATTCGCCGGTCAGTGATGACTCGTCGGCCGAGCTTGCGCCGGAAACCACCCGGCTGTCGGTGGGGAACTGCTCGCCCGGGAGAATGCGTATTTTTTCACCGATACGGAGGGAGGCGACGGACACCTCCCTGGTGCTGTTGTCCTGCTGGATCGAGAGTGCCATCTTGGGTGCTTCACGAAACAGGGAACGGATTTCCCGCTCGGTTCGCGCCATCGCCATGGCTTCGAGGGCACCGCTGAGGGAAAAAAGAAACAGCAGGGCGGCACCTTCCCACCAGGCACCGATAAAGGCCGCGCCCACGGCCACGGCGATCATCAGGAAATGGATGTCGAGCCGGAGTTTGCGCAGTTTTTCCAGGGTGTCTAACGCCGCATCCCAGCCACCGGTCATGTAGGCGATCAGGTAGATGCCGAGCGCGATGTTTTCAGTATCGGGGAATCGCTGCACGATGATTCCGGCCACAGTGGCCAGTCCGCAGAGAATGGCGCTGCCTAACAGTAGTGGCCAGGAGCCTTCGTCATGATCGTGATCCATGGGAATGGTTTGATTCTAGCTGCTACGCGGTAAATAGAAACCGAAAAACCTGTGAGACTCGATCTCATTAACGGAGGCTACTCATCGTCGTGACGTCTGGCGATGACGGTGATCATCTGGCTGTTGTCATCGCATGGTTCACCGGCTGTAAAATCACCGATGATTTGTTGCGTGCTGAAGCCGGCGTCGGTAAGTATTTTTCCGATCTCACGTGGCCAGAACCAGGTCAGCTTATGAACGCTGTCACTGGATTCTAACACCTCTCCGGCGGGCGACAGGATTTGGTACCGATGTTCACGCAGAAGTTCTTGTGAGAGGCGTTTGATGTAGAAGCGGGTATGGCATTGCGCGGTGTTTCCGTCGGGTAGTTCCGTTTCCTGGTCGAGAAACCAGACGCCTTCCTCGAGTTCACCGGTTAACTCCGCCCATGGGATGAAGGTGGTTAAGTACAGCCCGCCGCCCGGGTGGAGATGATCGCGGATGTTGGCAAAAACCTCCGCGATGGTATCGGGTGGCAAAAGTTGCAGGGTGAATGCCGGTATGGTGACCGCGCCATAGACGGAGCCGGTCCGGAAATCCTCCATGCCGGCGTGATGCAGGACGGGGCTGAAGTCGCCTGCGGATTCCCGGCACAGTCGCAGCATATCCTCCGAGTTATCCAACCCCTCCATCAGGTATCCGTCTGCTAACAAAGGAAGTAAAATTCTCCCTGAGCCGCACCCGAGCTCAAGTGCGGAGCCAGCGTATTGTTGGAGGAAACCCTTAATCAACGGAAGCTCTGCATTGTCACCCTCAGCCGCCCAAAACACATCATGCAACCTTGCCTCTAACTGATCATACATAGCCCTTCTTGGTATTTGGAGTTTGAATCTTGGAGTTTAAACGCAGCGATTAGGCATCCTCCGGCCTGATCATCGCGTAAATCGTGGTTCCCGGTGCCATGGGTTTCATTTCGTCATACGCGACCTGTAGACCTTTTTCCTCGGTGACCCGGAACAGGAGAATGTAATCCTCACCATACATCTCTTGGAAATGCTCCAGGGTGAACTGCCCGGTGATGGTCGTTTTTTTAATCACCGCACCTTGGGCGGCAAAATTCTCCAGTCGCCTGAACTGTGGGCGCGACGGGAAACAGATCCTGCCGCGCAGGTGTGCCGCCGCCGCTGTCCGGTGGTGGGCACCATCATCGGTCGGCGCGACCTGCCAGACGTTCTCCCGGCCAAAGACGTGGACGAAATGGTGCGCCGCCAGTGAGTTGACCTCGTCGTTGGGGGTGGTGGTGATCAGCTGGCCCAATCCTGTGAGTTCGAGTTCCTCCTCCACATACTCGGAAAGGATGTTGGCGCGGACAGCCGGGAGGCCATCAAGTTTCGCGCTGGCGATGTTGTCGTAGTTGGTGTCTAACAACAAGATGTCATGACCGTCTTTCTTGAGTGCCTTTGCGGCCAGTCTGACCCATTTTCCAGCACCGGCGAAGAGGATGCCGCGTGGGTTTTTGCTGGCGAGTCCCAGACGGCGTGCCAGTGGTGCCGCCAGCAGGCCGTAGAACGCCACGGTCCCGACGATGACGATAAATACAATCGGGACCATCTGATGGGTAACCAGTCCTATTTCCTGGTTTAAATTGCCCTCGTGGACCGCATGCTCGAACTCAAGGGCAAAGATGGCCGTGACTGCCGCGGCGACGATACCGCGAGGTGCCATCGATGACAAAAAGAACTGTTCCTTCAGATTGACTTGTTTGGAAAACAGGTTGGCTCCAAAAACGGAGAGAGGACGCACCACCACGATGAGCATGGCGAGCAGTCCAAGTCCGGGCACCAGAGCATCTTTCAGTTCGCTGAGTTGGACACGCCCTGAAAGCACGATGAATAACACCGAGATGATCAACACCCGGAGGTTCTCCTTGAACTCGAGAATGTGTTTCACGGACACCGACTTCTGGTTCGCCAGAGCAATACCAAGCACCGTGACGGTGAGTAGGCCGGACTCGGGCTGGATGGCATTGGAGGCGGCAAATGCCGTGGCGGTCACTGCCAGCAAAAAGACCGAGTGCAGGTAGTCCGGTATCAGGTGGTGCTTCAGCAGGAGTTCAATGATTTTCGCCAGTATAAATGCCAGCACCACACCCACTAACAGGGTGAGGCCGAGCGCGCGGAAAATTTCCTCCCTGGCGGCATCCACATTGCCGGCGATCGCGACCTGATAGACGAGCACCGCGAGGATGGCGCCGATGGGATCGATGACAATCCCCTCCCACTTGACCACGTTGCCAATTTTCCGCGACGGCTTGATGTGTCTGAGCAAGGGGGCGATCACGGTGGGTCCGGTGACCACCAGGATCGCACCTAACAGCGATGCCACGCGCCAATCGAACCCGAGCAGATACCGGGTGCTTGCATAAGTCAGGAAAAAACTGATCACCACCCCGAAGGTGCACAGCCTCAGGACAGGGGTGCCGCTTTCCTTCAGATCGGAGAACTTGAGTGTCAAGCCGCCCTCAAACAAGATGACGGCGACACAAAGACCCACCGCGGACAGCAGGACGTTATCGCCCACCAGATAGTCATCGATGTTGGCCCCGGTGAAATGGCCCAGGCCAAATCCGAAGGCCAGCAGGACCAGGATCGAGGGCAGTTTGCATTTCCAAGCCAACCACTGGGCAGCGATGCCAAGTGCCAGCACGAGTGTGAAATAGGTGAGAGGTGTCATGGATCAGGGAAGTCATTGAACGCATAAAAAGCACCGATGACCATTGTAATTACATTGAATCTGAGTAACGAGGCGTGTTGTAGTTACATTGAATTATCATCAGGAAAACTAATATGAAAAATCGAACATGACTGCTTGACGGGGAGTGCCGCCTTGACCAGTCTGACAGGGATGGTTTCCGTACGGATTGTTATGGGAGCTGCTTTTTTCACGACTCATTACTCACCATTTAAGCGAAGATTTTACAGTGTATTCTAACGAAGATTACCTCCTCGAACTCCTGACAGAAGCCGGACTGGTTTCTGTGGAGGAAATCGAGACCACCCGCGGCCAGTTGAAAGGCAGAGAAAGTGTCGTGGAAAGGCTTGTCGGCAGTAAGCGTATCAGCGAGGAACAAGTCGCCAAGGTTTGCGCTCAGAGCTCCAGCATGGAGTACATCGATCTGGCACACACGCCCATCGCCCCGGATATGTTTGATAAAATCCCGGACGATGTCGCCAGACGATTCCGTGCGGTCCCGGTGCTCGACGACGGCACCTATTTGACCGTTGCCGTCGCCGACCCCCTCGATTTCGAGGTCCTGGACAGCCTTCCCCATATTCTGGGTCGTGAAATCAACCCCATTTGCGCCACGGCCTCTGCCATCGCCCAGGTCATCCACCAGAACTACGGTGGCGATGTTGACGAGGAGGCTGCGCAATCCGAGTTTACCGTTGTGACCGAAGAGGGCGCAGAAGAAGCTTCCGCCGATGACGCGCCGATCATCAAAATGGTATCCACCATGCTGCTGGAGGCCTTTAAGATGAGCGCCAGCGACATCCACATCGAGCCTATGGAGACCTCGCTGCGTATCCGTTTTCGGGTCGATGGCAAGCTCATCGAGGTGGACAACCATCCGAAAAAGCTACACCCCGCTATCATCGCCCGCATCAAGGTGATGAGCGGCACCATGAGTATCGCTGAGAAACGCCTGCCCCAGGACGGACGGATCCAGATCCGCGTGGCCGGCAAGGAGGTCGATCTCCGCGTGTCATCCGTGCCGAGTAACCACGGCGAGAGCGTCGTCATGCGTATCCTCGATAAAACCTCCCTGATGCTCGGTCTGCCGGAGCTCGGATTCCTGTCGGACGACCAGGATACAGTGAGCAAACTCCTCGGTATGCCCGATGGCATCATCCTGGTCACGGGGCCGACAGGCTCGGGTAAGACCACCACTCTCTACGGCTGCCTCAACACCATCAACAAGCCTGACCGGAAGATCATCACCGTGGAGGATCCGGTGGAATATGAGTTGCCCGGTATCAACCAGGTGATGGTGAAAACCGACATCGGCATGACCTTTGCCGCCGCCCTCAGGGCCATGATGCGCCAGGCGCCCAATATCATCATGCTGGGGGAAATCCGCGATAAGGAAACTGCGGGTATCGCCATTCAGGCGGCACTTACCGGTCACCTTGTCTTTTCAACCCTGCACACCAACGACGCCCCTGGTGCCGTCGCCCGTCTGGCGGATATCGGGATCAAACGATTCCTCATCGCCTCGTCGGTCAGGGCGATTATCGCCCAGCGCCTTGTGCGTAAACTTTGCCCGCACTGCAAGGCCCCGGCCATCCTCAATGACCGCGAATTGCGCACCCTCAAGCTGGACGCCAGACAGGTCGCGGAAAGCGACATCATGGGTCCGGAGGGCTGCGACATGTGCCGTAACATTGGTTATAAGGGCCGCATGGGAATCTTCGAGCTTTTCAAAATCGACGACGAAGTACGTCACCTCATCAACGAGGAGCTGACCTCACCACAACTACGCCGCCGGGCGCGTGAGCTGGGAATGCGCACCCTCCGCGAAGACGGCATCCGCAAGGTGCTCGCCGGCATCACCTCCGCAGAAGAAGTCCTGCGTGTCACCATGGCAGACAGCGACTAAACCCAGATACCGAATCCGACCAACACGTCACCGCCACCACACTCAAGAGGACTCAACAGGATTCACCTAACAGCTTATACATCTTTCATGGACAATTCACAACTCATCGACATTTTCGTCAACCGCGGTTTGATCGATCAGTACCTTGCCACTGACATCGTACAAGAGGTCGAGAACAGCGGTAAGGAGATTTCTGAAATACTCGCCGATTACGAGGTGATTCAGGAAAAAGACGACGTCTGGCCGATCATCGCCAACGAGCTGGGCGTCGGTATGATCGACCTCGCGAATTTCGTCCCGCCTGCAGAACTGCTGGCGCTGATTCCCGGCGGTATGGCCCGCTTGCATGGAGCCCTGCCGGTCAACGTCGATAACGAGGGGCTTACCGTCTGCCTGGTCGATCCCCTCAACCCCCAGGTCGTCGAGGACCTGCGCTTTGCCCTGGGTAAGGAGATCATTCTGGCCATTGCTCCCGACCACCTTGTCGAAAAACGACTCAGCGATGCATACGGCGGTGAAGGACAGGCGATGGATGATATCCTGAGCCAGCTGGAAAACGGCATCGTCAATCCTAACGAGCCTAGTGCCCAGGATGTCGAGGCGGAGGCGAATTCCGCTCCCATCATCCGCTATGTCGATCTGGTGCTTTACCAGGCGATCAACGAGGGGGCGTCCGATATTCATTTCGAACCCTTTGAGACTGAGTTCAAGATCCGCTACCGTGTCGATGGTGCCCTTTATGAAATGGCACCGCCTCCGGTGCACCTCGCCTTACCGATCCTTTCCCGGATCAAGGTGATGTCCAATATGAACATCGCCGAGAAGCGCATCCCCCAGGACGGCAGGATTGTTAAACACATCGGTGAAAAGCAGGTGGACATGCGTGTTTCCACCCTGCCCACCCAGCATGGGGAGAGCATCGTACTCCGGGTCCTTGACCGCGGCAATATCAACCTGAGCCTCGATATGCTCGGGATGCCTGACAATATCTTTGAGTACATCAATGACACCGTGCGCAAGCCTAACGGGATTTTCATCTGCACAGGTCCCACCGGCGCCGGTAAAACCACCACCCTCTACGCCGCACTCAAGGAAATCAACACCATCGACTCCAAGCTGCTCACCGCTGAAGACCCCGTGGAATATGATGTCGACGGTATTATCCAAGTCCCTGTGCATGAAGGTATAGGCCTGACATTCGCACGTATCCTGCGCGCCTTCCTGCGTCAGGACCCCGACCGAATTCTGGTGGGGGAGATCCGCGACCTGGATACCGCCCAGATTGCCATCCAGGCATCGCTCACGGGGCACCTGGTGCTCTCGACCCTCCACACCAACGACGCCCCCGGCGCCGTCACCCGGCTCGTTGACATGGGCACCGAGCCATTCCTTGTCGCAGCCTCGCTCGAGGGTGTGCTCGCCCAGCGCCTGCTGCGGACGATCTGCAAGGATTGCAAGGCATCCTACGAGCCCAACGAAGCTCTCCTCAACCAGCTCGGTGTGTCGTCCCATGAACTGGGCGACAAGGAATTCTACACCGGCCGCGGCTGCGACTCATGTGACCAGTCCGGCTACAGGGGTCGCCGTGGCCTGTTTGAGTTGCTCGATATCACAGACCCCATCCGTGACCTGATTACGGACCGCGCCCCGACGGTTGTCATCAAACAGAAAGCCATCGAACTGGGTATGAACACCTTGCGCGAGGACGGACTGAGAAATATTTACGACGGAAAAACCACCATCGAGGAAGTCCTCAAATACACATAAACCAATGATTTTTGCCTGTCCCGGCGACCGGCACGAACAACTGATTGAAATTTACTATTTTCAACTGCCCGATCATTCCCCAAGATAAACCAAGCAAACCATCCACCAATTAAAACCATGGCCAACTTTCAATACCTAGCCCTCGACGCCAAGGGCGACCAAACCACCGGCACCGTCCAGGCATCCAGCGAGTCGGACGCCATCCAGCAGCTTCGTGCCCAAGGCCTCTACCCGACGCAAGTTGTTGAAGAGGGCAAAGGCTCCCTCACCGCAGGGAAGACCAAGGCAAAGGCGCGCGGTAAAAAGAAAGTCAAGAGCATGAGCGGTGGCAAGCTCAAGCCCAAGGCCCTGATGATCTTCACCCGTCAGCTGGCCACCCTGATAGATTCCGGTCTGCCACTTCTCCGTGGCCTGACCGTGCTTGGCAAGCAGGAGCCTAACCCGGTCTTGCGCAACACCGTGAACTCGCTCGCCGATTCCGTCCAGTCCGGTGCCACCTTTTCGGAGAGCCTCTCCCAACACCCCCGTATCTTTAACAAGCTCTACGTCAACATGGTCAAAGCCGGTGAGCTGGGTGGTGTGCTCGAAGTGGTCCTGACACGTCTTGCCGAATACATGGAAAAGGCGCACAAGCTGAAAAACAAAATCGTTTCCGCGATGGTCTATCCCATCATTGTGCTGTTTATCGCGGTCGCCATTCTCGTCTTCCTGATGTTGGTCATCGTGCCGAAGTTCAAGGAAATGTTTGCCGAACAAGGAGGGAACCTGCCCCTCATCTCACGGATCGTCTTCGGTGCCTCGGAGAATATGTTGAAATCCAGTTTCATCCTCCCCAACGTCGTCTGGATATTCCTGATTGCGGCAGGTGGCTTTGTCCTCATCAAAGTGTGGTCAAACACCAAGGGCGGCCGCGCTGCCATTGATGCATTCAAACTCAGGATCCCCATCTTCGGAGACCTGACCAAAAAGAGTGCCATCTCTCGTTTCTCCCGGACCCTCGGAACCCTGGTCACCTCCGGTGTGCCGATTCTCCAGGCACTCACCATTACCCGTGACACCGCCGGTAACGTGGTGGTTTCTAACGCCATCGATACCGTCCACGAGGCGGTCAAGGAAGGTGAATCCATCGTCGCCCCACTCCAGGCCAGCAAGATTTTCCCCGCCATGGTCATCAGTATGGTCGATGTCGGTGAGGAAACAGGCCAGCTCCCCGAGATGCTGCTGAAAATCGCCGATGTCTACGATGATGAGGTCGATAACGCCGTGACCGCACTGACATCCGTGCTGGAACCGATTATGATTGTGTTTCTCGCCCTGGTTGTGGGAACGATTGTATTTGCATTGTTCCTACCCCTGATTAAGATGATTCAGAACGTGGACACTCCAAGTTAAGTTCGCGCACAAACAGACGAACAAAGATCAAGAGCAAACCGGACCTGGCTGTCGCGCGACCGCGTGCCGTGGGGCAGCCACACCCCTGCCACGTCACAGCCACATCATCATAACCCAACCATACCCATGAAAACACCCCGTCATCCCCAAGGGTTTCGTGCCCCCGCCTTTACTCTGATTGAGCTCATGGTCGTTATAGCGATCATTCTGGTCCTGGCCTCGATGGTGGTCGGTGGCATGGGATGGTACAAACGCAAGGCGGCGGAAGGAAAGACGCAGGTGCTGGTGTCGAGCATCGAGCGTGCCCTCGAGGAATATAAACTCGATAACGGTGTTTTCCCAACCGGTGGCGGCGGCGACAACAGCACCATCGAAGTCTACAAGGCGCTCTACGGTGATGCCGATGCCAACGGAACACCCGATTCCGGTGCCAAGGTCTATCTTGAAATACTCAACCCAAGCAATACAGGCAATAAGCTGAATGTGGATACCAGTAACTACACCATCATCGATGCCTGGGGCTCGCCTCTCCATTACCAGAGCCCGGGCGAGATGAATCCGGCGGACGACTTCGATCTCTGGTCGCTCGGTGCCAATGGCCAGGGTGGCCCCGCCAGCAATAATAAAAAGGATAAGGCGGACGATATCAAAAACTGGTAAGCCCGACGCCATCACGGTCACGGCCTTCGTGCCGCCCATGAGTTGCCCCGGTCACCGCCGTGTTGCGGTGACCCCCGCACGGGGGGCCGGTAATACTTGCTCATTCACCTTTACTTCTTACGTTCTGCTGCCTTACTTGCGGACACCCAACCATTTCATGTCAGAAGATTCCCTTCCTCCAGAGCCACAGGACAAGGCTCCCCGTAAAAAACCGACCGCCAAGTCGGCCAGGAAAAAAGTTGCCAGCGAAACCCCGACGGCTGCAAAAACTGAAAAGCCGGATAAGCCGGAAAAAAGTGCCGCTAAGGAGCCCGCTCCCCAACAACCGGAAAAACAAGACCCGCCTGTTTCGCCTAACACATCTGGCGCACCCGAAAATACTAACAAGCCGGATCAGGCGGCCAACGCCGGAGGCCAATCCGATTCAGCCGATTCAGCCGATTCCCGTCCGGCGATCAAACGTGGTGTCCGTGGCAACTCGAAAAAAACAGCTGCCAAAAAATCCGCCAAGCAGGAGGCAAAAGACGAACAACCCCAGGACAAGGCCGCGGAGGCTTCCAAGGAAGATCAAGGCGATGACCGCACCGCTGAGGAGCAGCCTCGCAAACAGGCGCGCCGCAATCGGAACCGCAAGCGTAACCGACAGGAACAGCCGCAGCAGGAAGCTCACAAGGTGAAGCTCAATGCCAGGAAAGTCGCCAAGCGGGCATGGAAGATTTTCCTCGGCGAGGTCAATGAAGAGGGCCTGGCCCTGATTGCCGACAAAGACGCCGGCGAGCTTGCACGCCGCAGCCTCCGGATCGCGGAAATCTATTCCCGCGAGGAAGCCAACGTGATCGGCAGGGGCAAAAAAAACGAGGCCCATGCCGAGCCAAGACAGCCCAACCAACCGGAAGCTAAAAAAGCCGACGGAGAAGAGGTCGGGTAAACCCGTTTTGGAGCTTTTAACCGCAGTTTTAAGAATTACAAAATCTCGTCGATCGCAGCCAACTCGGCTTGGGTAAACTCAAGCCGGTCCAGGCAGCCGACATTTTCCTCCAGTTGTTTGACACTGGAGGCACCGATCAGGGCACTGGTGACCGCCGGGTGATGAAGCACCCAGGCCAGGGCCATGTGGGCGAGTGACTGGCCGCGCTGCGCAGCAAAGTGGTGAAGTTGTTGGACCTGGGCCATCCTGGCGCTGACCGCCTCTTTTTGTAGGAATCCATGTTCCTTGGCGGCCCGGGAATCCTCGGGTATGCCATCGAGGTATCTCCCTGTGAGTAAACCTTGGGCCAGAGGCGAGAAGGGGATGCACCCCACGCCTTTTTCTAACAATACATCCGTCAGCCCGTCTTCAATCCAGCGATCAAAGAGATTGAATCTCGGCTGGTGGATCAGGCAGCGCACCCCCATGGATGCGAGGATGTCACAGGCTTCCGCCGCCATAGCCGCAGGGTAATTGGAAATGCCCGCATACAGCGCCTTGCCTTGTTGCACCGCCGTGGCCAGCGCTCCCATGGTTTCCTCTAACGGGGTGTCGGGGTCGGGTCTGTGCGAGTAGAAAATATCGACATAGTCGAGCTGTAGCCGGTCGAGCGACTGGTCGAGTGACGCCAGCAGGTATTTACGTGAGCCCCACTCCCCATACGGGCCGTGCCACATGAAGTATCCCGCTTTGGTTGAAATAATCAGCTCGTCCCGATGTGACAGGAAGTCGTGTTTGAGGATGCGACCGGCATTGCGTTCCGCCGAGCCGGCGGGTGGGCCGTAGTTGTTGGCAAAATCAAAGTGTGTGATTCCGAGATCAAAAGCCCGGTGCATGATACTCCGCGCCTCATCTGGATCATCGACATCACCAAAGTTATGCCAGAAGCCCAGTGAGATGGCCGGCAGTTTCAGTCCGGAATGACCGCACCGGCGGTACGGCATACGGCCATCATAACGTTCAGGGTCCGGGGTGTAGGACATGGTTAGGGGGTGTGGACACTCTTGTCCGGATGGCTGTGCGGGTGGTGGACAAGAGTGTCCACCCTCCCTATCAAACCGTCATCAACTCGGTTTCCTTGGCTGCGAGATGCTCGTCGATTTCCTTGATGTACTTATTGGTAAGCTCCTGGACCTCGGCCTCGAAATCGTGCTGTCCGTCCTCGGTGATGGCATTGGCAGCCTTCATCTTTTTGGCTGCGTCCATTCCGTCCTTGCGGCAGGCACGGACACGGACACGGGCTTCCTCGGCTTGGTTCCTGACCATTTTCACCATGTCCTTGCGGCGCTCCTCGGAGAGTTCCGGCACGGGGATACGGAGATGTTTACCTTCGTTGGCCGGGTTGAGGCCGGTATTGCTCTCGAGGATTGCCTTTGCGATGTCCTTGGTGGTTGAAGGGTCGAACGGTTGGACCATAATCATGCGCGGCTCGGGCACGGTGATCACAGCGAGGCCCTTGACCTTCATGTTGCTGCCGTAGCTGGCAACGTGGACATCAATGTTCTCGACCAGTGCGGGGCTGGCTTTTCCGGTGCGGATGGCTGCAAATTCGTGGATGGCATATTCCACGGCCTTCTTCATGCTTTGTTCGGTATTTTTAAGTGCTTCGCTGGCTTCCATGGGATCGATAGTGAATGGTGGATGTTGATTAGTGAATGAAAAAATTACCCCTTGTAGACGATGGTGCCGATATCCTCACCCGCGAGGGCTTTGGTGATGTTTCCTTCGCCACCGATATCGAAAACAATGATAGGTATGTTGTTGTCCATGCAAAGGGTAAATGCGGTGGAGTCCATGACCTTGAGGTTCTGGCTCAGGCACTCCTGGAAGGTGATTGTCTCGTAGCGGACGGCATCCGGGTTTTTCTTGGGGTCCGAGCAGTAGACACCATCGACCATCGTCGCCTTCATAATGGCATCGGCTCCCATCTCACTGGCGCGTAGCGCTGAAGTGGTGTCGGTGGAGAAAAAGGGGCTGCCCGTTCCCGCCGCAAAAATAACCACATTCCCCTGCGAGAGCAGCCTGTTGGCCTTGCGGCGGATAAACGGCTCGGCAACGTTTTTCATCTCGATGGCCGACTGGACAACGCACTTCACGCCTTCGGCTTCAAGCGCGCTTTGCAGGGCAAGGGCATTCATCACCGTGGCCATCATACCGACGTAGTCGGCCGTCGCCCGGTCCATGCCCCGGGCACTTGCGCTGGCACCGCGCCAGAAATTGCCGCCGCCGCAGACCACGCCGATTTCCACTCCTGTGCTGGCTGCTTTTTGGATTTCCTTGGCAACACGCTCGACGATCTCGGGCGAAATGTTGTCCCGGCTACCAGACTCTCTCAGTGCTTCGCCACTGAGTTTTAATATCACACGTTTAAAAGAACGGGCTTCTTGGGCTTTACTCATGGTGTCGGGCTGAGAATCAGGAATCCATGGCCCTGAGTCAAGGAGGGAGTGAAAAAGTAGGACAGCTTTTTAATCTGTCGACAAGCCAGGCACCTATCCTGCCGACCGCTTAAAAAACCGCCCTACACCAGCCCGTCCTTGCGCGCCTGTTTCCAGTAGGCGTATTCGGAGCGGTTGAAGTCGATGTATTCCGGTGACAGGTCACTGGAGTAGACCTCGTGCTCGGCCTTGCCGAGGTGGAGGTTGATGGTGATGGTAAACGCATCCTTGGCCACCAGGTTGCGCAGGGTGTCCATGGGGGTGTTTGCCTGTAGCCCGCCTAGGCAGGCGGCCTTGCCATTGATGTGGATATCGATGAGTTCCTCCCTGACCATGGCACGGGAGTATCCAACGGCGTGGATGATACGTCCCCAGTTAGGGTCGTTGCCGTTCCACGAGCTTTTGACCAAGGCTGAGTTGGCGACGGCTTCGGCCACTTTACGGGCATCGAGGTAGGTGCGCGCACCCTTGACCTCGACGGTGACGAACTTGGTGACGCGTTCGCCGTCGCGGACAAGCGACTTGGCCATTTTGAGCATGACATACTGGAGTGCCTCGCGGAACTGGCGGCATTCCTTGCTGTTGCGTTTGATCGTGGGGATGCCGCTCTGGCCGTTGGCGAGGGCGATGACGGTGTCGTTGGTGCTCATATCGCCGTCGATGGTAATCCGGTTGAATGAGACATCCACCGACTCGAGAATCGCCTTTTGCAGGCACGGCTGGGTGACCTTGGCATCGGTGGTGATAAAACAAAGCATTGTTGCCATGCTGGGGCAGATCATGCCGGCGCCCTTGGCACAGGCTCCGATGCGGACCCGGTGGTCGCCGATCTTGACGGAAACAGCAATTTCCTTTTTGCAGGTATCGCTCGTCATGATGGCACGGGCGACGTCCTCGCCGTTTTTGGGACCCAGGCTGGCAACCAGCTCCTCGATCCTGGGTTCGATGCGGTTCATCGGCATGGGCAGGCCGATGACCCCGGTGGAACACACCGCGACCTGGCGTTGTCGCAGCCCGAGCCCCGCTGCAACCAGGCTGCATGTCCTGCGCGCATCCCCAATGCCTTCCACTCCGGTGCAGGCGTTGGCATTACCGCTGTTGGCGACGATGGCCTGGACCTGGTCGGCTTTGAGATACGCCTGGGAAACCTTGACGGGTGCGGCTTTGACCCGGTTGGTGGTGAAGGTGCCGGCAGCCGTGCAGGCGTACTTGGAGTAAACCAACGCGAGGTCCAGCCTCGGGTTGTCGGGGTTTTTAATTCCGGCGCTAACAGCCGAGGCAAGAAAGCCGCGAGGAGCGCAAACCCCTCCCTTGATTCTTTTGATGCTGTCTTTGGTAGGCATGGCTGACCTTTACCCTGAGTGGTTTTTAAAAGTTTTGCAACCCGGCAGTTTCAGGAAATCCGCAGATCAGGTTGAAATTCTGGATTGCCTGGCCGGCAGCGCCTTTTCCGAGGTTGTCTTCGGCACTGAGCAAGAGCACACGCCCGGTGCGCGGATCGTGGCTCCAGCCGATGTCGATGAAGTTGGTGCCGGTGACGTTTTTGGTATCGGCACAGCCGCCTTTTCCTAAGAGCCTGACGAAGTATTCATCCGCGTAGGCTTCTTCGAGGGCGTGTTGCACGGATTCAGGCTCAGCTGTCAGCGTTGCGCTGGTGGTGGTGCAGATACCGTTGTGCACCGGCACGAGGTGGGGGGTAAACGAGATGGCAACCGGTGCTCCAGCCGCCTTGCCCAGCTCCTGTTCAATCTCGGAGAGGTGGCGGTGTTTGGGGATGCCATAGGCGCGGACACTTTCGTTGGCCTCACAGAAGAGCAGGGGCAGGATGGCATTGCGGCCGGCACCACTGACGCCCGACATCGAGCAGGTGACAATACTGGTGGGGTCGATGAGTTTTTTTCGTAACAGGGGAATCAGCGGCAAGCTGATACTAGTGGGGTAGCAGCCCGGTGAGGCTACCAGCCGCGAGCCGAGGATCGCGTCACGATGGACTTCCGGGAGACCGTAAACGGCCTCTTTGAGTAACTCCGGCGCCGGGTGGCTGGCATCGTAGAACTCCTCATACACGGCTGGATCATCGAGTCGGAAATCGGCGCTCAGGTCGACGATTTTCAGCCCCTTTGCCAACAAGCTGGACGCATACCCAGCCGCCACTCCGTGGGGCAGCGCGAGGAAGGCGACTTCGGCGCCGGTGGCTGCGACGGTATCAGCATCCGGATCAATAAATTGCAAACCCGAGGCCGCGGCACCGGAAAACCGGGGAAAAAGCTCCCCGATACTGCGTCCTGCGTTTTGCCGTGAGGTGACACAGACCAACTCGGCATGTGGGTGGGAAAGCAAGAGGCGTAGGAGCTCCAGGCCGGTGTATCCGCTGGCTCCGATGACGGCGATTTTGGCACGTTTCATGGGGCGCTGGGAATGCCACGAAAATACGTGCTTGCCAACTCCTAAGTGATGGGCTTAATTGCGCTCCCCTGCCTGCCGGAGTCAGATCCGCAGGTAACAACAAAGACCGGGACTTGGCGCAGTTTGGTAGCGCGCTTCGCTGGGGGTGAAGAGGTCGCAGGTTCGAATCCTGTAGTCCCGACCATTTTTCTAAAAACGGAATCATCCACGAGATGGTTCCGTTTTTTGCGCAGGGACTACAGGATGAGAACGAAGTTCGAGCGCACGGCGCAGCATCGTGTGTCACGATTTTTATCGAACCAGAAATGCGGAGGAGCATTTCTGGAAACTGGCACGGACCGAGAGGAACGAGGTCAATCCTGTAGTCCCGACCATTTTTCTAAAAACGGAATCATCCACGAGATGGTTCCGTTTTTTGGTTTATGGGACCCATGCCCGGCCCCGACGGGTGGAACCCACATTCACCCGCAGCGCGAAAAGGCGGGCCGCCCCCCGCGGTTACGCCTTCGCCTTCTCCGCCATCAGCTTTTTCTGGTAGCGGCCTTGGATCACGTCCACAAGCACCAGCACGGCGATGACGAAGTAGAATGTCGTTTTACTCATCGCCTCAACCGGGAAGCCGAAGAAGCGGAGGTGGGCCTGATGGCCGCCTTCGGAAACGAGTAACACGCCGACGATAAAGAGGATGAAGAGTCCGAGGATCTCGTAGAGCCGGTTTTTCTGTAGAAAAGCGGAGACCTTGTCCGCCATGAGGATCATCAGGACACCACTGATGACGATCGCCGTCGCCATCACCCATTCAACCTTGGTAATGGCCATGGCACTGAGGATGGAGTCGAAGGAGAAAACGAGGTTCATCGCGACTATCAGGGCGACGATCTTGACGACGGATGCCTGCTTTTTCTTCCCGTCATGGGCGCGGGCTTCCTCATAGCTCAGCATGTGCATCACTTCCTTGACCGCTGTGTAGATAATGAATCCTCCTCCAAGCAGGGTGATGAGTGAGGTGAAATTGAAGTCGGCATGAACGAAACGGTTATCGCATTTAAACAGCGATGCCGTGAAGGAGTCCATGAGCTTAAGCAGCAGGAACAGCAGGCCGATCCTCAGGAACACGGCCAGGCCAATCCCCCAGATGCGGACCGACTTTTGTTTTTCCAAGGGGGCCCGCTTGGATTCGATGGAGATGTAGAGCAGGTTGTCAAAGCCAAGCACGGCCTGGAGCATGATCAGCATGGCGAGGTCAAAGAGGTGTCCCATGCCGCTAGTCATTATCATCTGTGCCGAGGCTTGCCAAGTAAGTCTGGTCTGGCATGATCACCGGATGAAATTAAATCGACTTGGCGGCAGCGCCATCGTGGTCAGCGACATCTGTATGGGCACGATGACGTTTGGCAAGCAGTGTGATAAAGACGAGAGTTTCCGTATCCTCGACAAAGCGGCGGATGCGGGGATTGATTTTTTTGATACCGCGGAAGTCTACCCTGTTCCACCCAGCAGGAAAACGGCGGGGATCACCGAGGAGTTGGTCGGGGAATGGTTGAAAACCAAGGACCGTGAAAGCCTGATCATCGCTTCCAAGGTCGCCGGCCCGGCCCACGGGTGGTTTATCCCGCCCGTGCGTGGCGGCAAGGCGGCCATCGACCGTCATCATATCCGCCGCGCCATCGAGGGAAGCCTGAAACGACTGCAAACCGACTACATTGACCTCTATCAAGTCCACTGGTGTGATCACGACATGCGTGCCGAGGACACCCTGGAGGCTCTGGATGAGCTGGTGCGGGAAGGCAAGGTGCGGACCATCGGCACCAGCAACGAGGACGCATACGGGCTGATGAAATCGCTCTGGACCAGCGACACCTGCGGCCTGGCACGTTTCGATACCATCCAGAATAATTTTTCCATTAACAACCGTCGGTTCGAGGATGAGCTGGCTGAGGTGTGCCGACAGGAAAAGGTCAGCCTGCTGCCCTACAGTCCGCTTGCCGGCGGTGTTCTAACAGGAAAATACAACGATGGAAAATATCCCGATGGGGCGCGTTTCAGCAAGTATCTCCAGACTGGCCAGCCTCGTCAGAAAGCGATGGCGGAGCGCTTTGTAAACGAAAAGAGCCTGGCTACGACAGCCAGGATGATCGAGATTGCCAAGGAGATCGACATGCATGTGGTTACCCTTGCCACCGCCTGGAGCAAGCAGCACGATTTTGTCGCCTCCACCATCGTGGGGGCGTCTCACGCAGACCACCTCGACCCCATCATCGCCGCCGCTGATGTAACCTTGAGTGATGAGATTCTGGATAAAATCGACAAGGTGAGTGAGGAGTTTCTTTACCCGATGGGATAATTGCCACGATGCACGGATTACCTGAAAAATACCACTGTCCCCGCGTGGCGGGTCCGTTGAAGCTGGATGGCTTCATCTCCGATCCGGCATGGGCCGCCGTACCGTGGACCGGTGATTTCCAGGACATCACCGGCGACCCCGCGCTGAAACCTCGCTTCCGCACACGGGCGAAAATGGCCTGGGACGATACCTGGTTCTACGTCGCGGCCGAAATGGAGGAGCCTCATGTCTGGGGCACCATCACCAGGCAAAACGAAATCATTTTTAACGACAACGACTTCGAGGTGTTTATCGATCCCGATGGTGATTCTAACAATTATTACGAATTTGAGATGAACGCCCTGGGCACCATCTGGGAGCTGAATCTCCCGGTGCCCTACAGCGAGGGTGGTGTGCCCCTACTCGGCTGCAACCTGCCTGGCCTAATCCGCAAGGTCGGGGTGAAGGGTAGACTCAATGATCCCACTACCACGGATGAAGGCTGGTGTGTGGAGATCGCTTTCCCGTGGAAGGAACTGGCGAAGTACAATCCGGGCCGATCCACCCCCCCGGCACACGGCGACATGTGGAAGGTGAATTTTTCCCGCGTCCAGTGGCGGCATGAGGTGGTTGATGGAAAATATGTTAGAATTCCGCCGCACGGCACCGACCTCTGCTCAGGTCTCAATCCCGAGGACCAGCAACACCCCGAGGACAACTGGGTCTGGAGTCCGCAAGGAGTCGTCAATATGCACATTCCAACCCACTGGGGAGAGGTGGTTTTCCAAGCCTGATGTTTGATCCCTATGTCATCGTCGCGTGGGTGGTTTTTGGAGGACTGGGTATGATTTATGTGGCGTATGGAAAGTGGAAAGACCTCTGGCAGCCGAAGGCGCTCGGTTTTGCCCTGATGTTTTACCCGTATTTTGTCACCCATCCCACATGGATATGGGTCGTGGGTGGCATCCTCACCCTGGCGCTCCCCTTTGCCCGCGATTAAGGAGGGTGGACACTCCTGTCCACCGGCAAGCCATGCGCCCAACCCAAGCACCATGGTCGGCTTGCACGATGCTGTGGACAAGAGTGTCCACCCTCCCCAGGAATCAATCCGCCTCCACGTCCAGATCCGGGATGTGGCCGAAGGAGATACGCATGGGGGCGGCTTCGATAGCGTTGTGGGCACCACCGAGGTAGATGGATTGCCTGCCAAACTTCTGCACCAGCATATCCATCGATTCATTAAGCACCTGGTGGCTGGTTTTCCCGGTTTCCACTGGGTGTTCCTGCTCGTCGATAAAGAGCGACGGGGTGTAGTTACCCACATGGGTAAGCCGGTCCAGTACCATGGAGACTTGCAGCAGGTGCTCGCCATGATGAGGCCGCTGCCGCCAGAGCAGGCTGGTGGTGCGTGCGAGTATGAGCGAGTCATCAGTCGGTTCTAACTGTATTTCACGGCACCACTTGCCCCCCCGGAGGTAACGGAGAGAAATGGAAAAACCGCGCGCCAGCATACCGTGGCTGCGTAGGCGCTGGGCGGCTTTTTGGGTCAGCTTGTGAAGAACCGGCAAGGCGGCGTCGGGGTGGCGTTGGTCGGGTGGCAGGACATGGCTATGGCCGATGCTGCGACGGCTGGTTTCCGGCTCCGGCACCTCTTTTCCCCGGAGTTGAAACCAGAGTCGGTCGCCCTCGATGCCACCCCAGGCCGCATGAAGCTGCTGTCGGCTGGCATGACACAGGCTGCGCACATCATGGATGCCGTGGGCGTGCAGGCGGATCTCCATGGCCCGGCCCACCCCGTGCATATCGCGCAGCTCAAGCTCATAGAGAATCCCGGGGAGGTCGTGTTGTTGGATGACCAGCAGACCATTGGGTTTACGCATTTTTGATGCCATCTTGGCGAGCCATTTGTTAGGTGCGGCACCTACGCTGCCATTGATCCACGGGCTGACCTGGTCGTGGATGGCGCGTTTGATGTTGTACCCTATTTTTTCCACGGTTTCCGGCTCCCGCAGGTTGTAGGGGAGCCAGCACCACATTTCATCGATGGAGAGTACCGCCTCGACGTGGAGGCAGGTTTCCACGGCGGCGACGAGCCGGTGGTGAAGCTCGACGTATTTGGCGGGCTGGGCCTGGACGATCTGGATACCCGGGCAGAGTTGGCGGGCGTCGCGCACACTGGTGCCGGTTTTGATCCCATGGGCTTTGGCCTCGTAGCTCGCGGCAATACAGCAAGATGTTTCTGCCAGAACCGGCGCCACACCGACGGGTCTGCCACGCAGGTGCGGCTGCAAGTGCTGCTCTGCCGAGGCAAAGTAGGCATCAAAATCAACAAAGAGGGAGGTAAGGCTCATAGGAAAGTGTTCGTAAGAACAGTATCCGATGAGCCGACATTAGTCAACAGGCATTCGTCATTGGCGGCAACCCTTGGAAGGGTTTTCCAAGCGCTTCCAGGGTCAACAATCTGCGCCCGGGTTGCCAGCGGGCTAATATCTCGGGATCAGCAGGCTCCGGCCAATTTTCAAATTCGTTCCCTTGAGTCCGTTGGCGCGTTGGATGGCAGTGACGGATGTCTTGTACTTTTGCGAAAGCGCCCAGAGGGTGTCGCCACTTCTCACCGTGTGGCGAATGGGGGGCTTGCGCTTGGGGGTAGCCTTGACGACGGGTTTGGGTTTCGGCTGGGGCCTGGCTTGTGGCGTGGGGGTGGTGTGGCCACCCACCGGCGGAGTAGGCCGGACACCGGTGGGGCGGGATGCAGGGCCGGGGGTGGGGGTGGTGTTGGAGGCGATGACAGGTGGTGTGACGGCAGGCTTGGAGGCTACAGCAGCTGGACCTGTGGTGGAACTGGAGCGCCACCAGACGCCTTTGCTTTTATCGTCTGCCCATCGTTCGACATAGTTGCCCCGACTATCAAAGGGGCCTACGCCGGGGTTGTAGCCACGGTTGGAGTGGTTTTCAGAGACAAAGCCGCCACCGCCGCCACCGCAACCGGCCAGAAGCATTGATAGTAATGCCGGTAGGGCCAGTAGGCTGGATGGATGGCTCATCTTGGCTGCCGTGTTTCCTCTCATACGGCGGAGTATGAGAGCGTGCGGGTAAGATTCAAGAAGGAAGAGATAAGAAATATCGATGAGGCGGCGCATAGGGTTGATACGGTGGCTTGGCGGGTTTTTACACAATCCAACGTCATGAATGCGGAGCCCGGTCCCTGCTCTGGAGGAAACGGAGGCCGTAAGCGGGAGGTAGCCTTCTAACCGTTGATTTCCTTGAAGCGTTTGTAGTCGGCGAGCAGCTTCATGGTCCGCTCCTGGGTCCGCATTTTCAAGCTGCCCAAACGCTCAACGGCTCCAAACTTACCCTCGCCGAAGTGGTGGCAGTCAAAATCCGCCTCGGCATCACGGAAGGCGATCCATGCCCGCTGGGAAAGACGGAGTTTCTTTTTTCCGTCCTCAGTAAGAACCCTCATCAGGTTCTGGTAAACGGTGTTCATTGCCTTGTCGGATTTCTGGTATTCCTCGTAGGCGTTCTGCTTGATCTCAGGCGTTGACTGGGCGTGGCAGAGTGTGGCGGAAAAAGTGAGCAGGAGGAGGGTGGCGAGTGTTTTCATTGGGGTAGTTTAACAGATTGCGGGGGGGAAGGGTAGGAGAAGTTTGCAAGCTGTCGGCATGTCTGGTGCGTCCATTGTACCGAGGATGACGATGCCTTGGGTAGCCGACAACTTAAAAAGTCGTCCTACTTTGTGAGCTGCTCGAATGCGGTTTCATCGAGGATGGTGACACCGAGTTCCTCCGCCTTGGCGCGTTTGGAGCCGGCTTTTTCTCCGGCTAACAGGTAGTCGGTTTTGGCGGACACCGAGCCGGAGACTTTGCCTCCCGCCGCCTCGATCTGTTTTTTAAACTCGGGTCGTGGTTTGGACAGGGTGCCGGTGATGACGAAGGTTTTGCCCGCGATCGGGGAGTCTGTATTTTGCAGTGCCGACTTTTCCGGGTCGTAGTTGTCCGACTGCGGGTTGATGCCGAAAGCGGCGAATTTTTCCAGCACATGCTGGCCTGCCTCGCTCTGGAAAAAGGCGACGATGTGCTGCGCTGCCACGGGTCCCAGCTCGGACTCGATCTGATACTTCGCCAGCCGCGGGTGGTTTTCCTTTTTGCGTTTGGAAACGGAGAGTTGTTCGAAGTTGGGTAGTTCGGCGAGGTCTTGCAGGATTTCAGACATCGCAACCTCCGCCAGGTCGCGGTGCAGTCGGGCGATCTCGCGGGCGGCGGACTCACCGATCTGGGGGATGCCCATGGCGAAGATCCAGCGGGAGAGGGGCGCGCTGCGTGACTTGTCGAGCGAGTTGACAATGGTCTCCGCTTTCTTTTCGCCAAGTCGGCGTGGTTTGCTTGCGCCTCCTTCGAGCTGGGCGGGGTCTAACAACAGGTCGGCGAGTGAGTCCGCCTCCAGCGCGAACAGGTCGAGGGTGTTTTGGATGGAGCCGGTTTCCACCAGCTTTTCCGCAACGGCGGTGCCGAGGCCGTCGATGTCCAGCGCCTTGCGTGATGCGAAGTGCTTGATGCGGGTGACCGCCTGGGCGGGGCAGGCGAAGTTGGTGCAGCGCCAGGCGACAAATCCCTCCTCCTGCTCGATGGGGCCGGCGCAGGACGGGCAGCGGCCGTGGACGTATTGGAAAAGATTGAACGGCTCGCTGTGAGGCGGGCGTTTCTCTTTCACCACCTTGACCACGGCGGGGATGATCTCACCGGCTTTCTCGATGACCACGGTGTCGCCGAGGCGGATGTCCTTGCGGTCGATCTCGTCCTGGTTGTGCAGGGTGGCGCGGGAGACGGTGGTGCCGGAGACAAACACGGGTTCGAGTTCGGCGACGGGTGTGAGCACTCCGGTGCGACCGACCTGGATGGTGATGTCCTGGATGAGTGTCTCCTTTTGCTCGGGGAGAAACTTGAAGGCGCAGGCCCAACGCGGGAATTTGGAGGTGGCGCCGAGCTGCTGGTGCAGGGCGAGCTCGTCCACCTTGACGACCGCGCCGTCGGTGGCGTAGGGGAAGCTGTGCCGGTCGTGGTTGAGCTTGCCGACCAGTTCTAACAACTCGACAGCATTGCCCGCCTTGTGGAACCACTTGCTCGCTTTGAGTCCGTAGTCGGCGAGTGTTTTCTGGAACTCGCTGACGCTGGCGTAGGGGGCGTTCTCGACAAATCCGTAGGAGTGGAAAATGCAGTCGAGCGGCCGCGCGGCGACCAGTTTGGGGTCGAGCTGCTTGAGGGTGCCGGCGGTGGCGTTGCGTGGGTTGACGAAGGCAGTCTCGCCCGCCTCGTCGCGCTGCTCGTTGAGTCTGGCAAACTCGGCATTCGGCATAAACACCTCACCGCGGACCTCAAAAACCTCCGGGGCGCCTGCGGGGAGTTTCAGCGGAATCGACTGAATGGTGCGCACGTTCTGGCTAATGTCGTCGCCGGTGGCGCCGTCGCCGCGGGTGGCGGCGTAGTCGAGCACGCCGTCGCGGTAAACCACGGAGACCGCCACGCCGTCGATCTTGGGTTCGATGGTGACGGGCACGTTTTTCTGGCCGAGGTTCTTTTCCAGCCGGGCATACCAGTCGCGCAGGTTCTCGGCGGAGGACGCGGACGGGTCGCCGATTTGCTCAAGCTCCTCCGGCTTCAGCTCGTGGATGTCCTCGATGGAAAGCATCGGCACGAGGTGCTCGACCTGGGAGAAATGCTCCAGCGGCGCGCCGCCGACGCGTTGGCTCGGGGAGTCGGGCCGCGCGAGCTCCGGGTGTTCCTTTTCGAGCTTCTTAAGCTCATTCATCAGCGCGTCGTATTCCGCGTCGGAGATCTCCGGCTCGGCGTCCTGGTAGTAGAGCTGGTTATGCCGCTCAAGCTCGGTAGAGAGCTCGGCGATCCGTTTTTCGGGATCGGGCTGCTTGGAGGCGGCGAGTGAGAAGAGGTCGTCGGTCATAATAAATCAAGTGCTTAGAGGTGTTCAGCGATCCATTCCCATTTCTTGTCTTTTACCATCACAAAGGTGCAGGTGCCGCCGCTGAGTTCGGCCCAGAGTTCGCCGAGCTGGCGATTCGGTTTGGCATCGTTCCAGTAAACGGCCCCCTTGTATTCGACCACGAGGATGCGGCCGTCGGTGAGTTTGCAGACGAAGTCCGGGTAGAATTTTCCGGTGGCGTTCTGCAGGAAAAAGGACGCGGCGTTTTTGTTGACCAGGTTACGCACCCAGAATTCGATTTTCAGCTGTCGGTCCAGCCAGCAGGCGCAGAGGTATTCTTCCTCGGAATCAAACTCGCCGATGCGGGGGTAGTAGTGTTTTTGGAAATCGTAGTCGCCATAGTCGCCGTCATCATCGCGGGTGGGGGCGTAGGCGTCCGGATGGAATTCAAATGCATACTCACTGCCTACGCGGACCCGCGTTTCATGGCCGTCGCCAAAGAGAAATTGCTGGCATGCTTTATACACGGCCTCTTTGCGTAGCCCGCGAATCTGGGTATCGATGAGATTGCGCAACAGGAACTTCTGCCGGTTCACACGCGCCAAGCTCATGCCATCGAGTTTCAGCAGTGCTTCCAGCCATTTGGAAACAAACACACGCTTGCTGGCATGGGTGATGCTGGGGTCATGGATCTGTCGGCAGAACCAGGCGGCGAGTTTGGCCTCGGTCCAGTGCTCGGGTTTGTAGGAAAGACTGAGGTCACGCTGCAAGTCGCGGGCAAAGCTGGTGGTGATCTTGCCCGCCTCATCATCCACATCGATAAAGCCGGCTTGCTTGACCACGGCTGCCTGATCGAGCGCGAGTTGCTGATCCTTGTTGGGAGCTGCTTCCAGAGGGGGTAACTCCCAGGGGTAGTCCAGCGCTTCCGGTTCGTCGAACAGGCGCAGTTCGCCGTCGATCATCACGGTAAGCTGCGGCACCAGAAACGCGCTGCCACGCTCTGACGCCGTGGTGAAGATCTTCACGGCTTCTGAGCGACTGTGCTCGCCCGCCTGCCGAATTGCCTCCTTGGTGTCGTCCATGGTGGCTGTGTTCTGGATCTCCTCGGTTTCATCGGCGGACAGCGGTGCGTTGATCACGAGCTCCTTGTCCTTTTTGCTCCACTTGACCTTGCGTCTGGTCTGGGGCGGGAGTTGGGAAATATCGAGGTCTTCGCTCAGCTTGACCGCCACCGGGGTGAACTCGATCCGACCCTTGCCACGGGTGAAGTCCAGTTTGCCTTGCTCCTTGGTTTTGGCAGCCACAAAGTCCGCTGCCTCCTCGCGGTTGAATCCGGAGGCGTCCACCAGCGCGTCTCGCAGGTTTTTTGCCGTGTCCCCGAAGTCTTTGGAGACCACGTAGGCATACGATTGGTTCAGCGCATTGGTGGCGCGAAGCTTCGCCTGAGGCTGGCGCAGGATGCGTCCTAACAACTGCTCCACGGATGTCGCGCTGCGCAGCTCTGCCATGCTGACGAGGATGTAGGCAAAGGCACAGTCCCAGCCCTCCGCCAGCGCTTTCTGGGTGATGATGAACTTCACAGGGCATTGCTCGGAGAAGATGCCGCCATCATATTCCTTGTCCAGTGCCTCTAAGCCTTTCTCAGACCCCGTGGCGATGCAGATTTCCTTTTCAGGGATGTTGTGGTTTTTGATCAGCTCCTCCCTCACCCACTCGGCGTGGCGGGTTTCTTTTTTGGAGGATTTGGCTTCGGATTGAATCAACACCAACGGGCGCAAATACGGCGCTCCTGACGCGTGTTCCTTGTGGGCGTGGGTGTGCAGTTGCTCACGCTGATCGATGGCTAGAGCGAGGCAGCGTTCGTGGTCCGGCTCGGTTTCCAACAAGATCGGCAACTTGATCATTTCCTCCCGCTTGAGTTCCACGGCGGAAACGGAGTGCAGCACGTTGCTCGGTGTCTTTTTTGTATCCGGCGTAGCGGTCAGCTCCATGATGCCGGAAGGGGCAAACTTGGCGAGGGTGTCGAAGGACAGCTCGGTGCGGCTGTTATGGGCTTCATCAATGATGACGAAGGGTCGGCGCAGGCGCAGGGCGTTGACTAGCGACATCGGTGTATTGCCGTCCTCGTCTGGGAGCAGGGAGGCCTGTTGTTCCTCGGTGAGGCCGTCAAAGAGGCTCATCAGCGAGCCGTTGTTCTCATAGACCTTGCGCTGCTCCTCATCGGAGATTTGAAACGCCTGGCGGGTGGCGACGATGACCACGGTGCTGGTGTCCAGCGTTGATCGCGTAAGTGCCTTGGCCTCGTCCAGATCCATCACGGAAACAGGACCCGCCTCGCGCAGGGCGGCGTGGTAGGGATGGTCGTGGTTCCTGAGCGCATCCATCGTCTGGCTGCGGATGGCGGTGGAGGGCACCAGCCAGAGGAGCACGCTGTGCTCGGTGTGTAAAAGCAGATTATTAACCAAGGCTGCGCTTTTGGCGGCGAGGTAGGTTTTGCCACCACCGGTGGGAACACGCAGGCAGAAGTAGGGCATCTCATCGGGAAATCCGGCGAGCGGCGTGAACTGAGACTTTTTACCCCAGAGCGTCTTGGTGGTCTCCTGAAAGGCATAATCCGCATGCCCACGGTCCTGGCACTCGCGGAAATAGGCGGCGATGCTGTCGAGCGCGCTTTGCTGGTATTGCTTGGGCTGGAAGGTGGGCATGGGAATTAGGCGGAGTATAAATGAAAAGGGTGGCGACGGGTGGGGGTTATTTGGAGTGCGGACGGCTTGCCTCCGCTTTGTGGGTGGACGAGGCTTGCCTCGTGCGGCGGGGTTTCATCAGTTGTGGAGTAAGCTTGTGGTGCCATTGTAGAAGTGCGGCTGCCGCCGGAACTAAGATCGGCAAGCCGATCTGGAAAAAAGCGGAGGCAAGCCTCAGCACTCCAGAGGGCTGCGTGACATGAGATGGGTGATTGTTTGGCATGACGGCGTGTTTATGTGGATAGGGTTAGCTGGTCTTATGCAAGGGTGAAGGACTCTTGGTTCTATGCAGTAGGATAGACTGAAATGGAAAAACAGGTTGATTACAGTCCGAGTATGTGGTTTATTACGCGCACAAGGCTCTGTCTTGACCGAATCCTGACGCGGCGCGTCAGAGACTCATTAGGTCAGATGGGGCCTTTCTTTTTGTGGTTTTTTGTCCGGGTTGAGTCAAATTCGTGGTCTTTGGATTTAAATTTCCAGTGCAAATAGCCATCTTGCCACCTGCCGTCTGGGTAACTGCTTGGTGACGTTGTTACGCCAACATTGAAATTCGCCTTGCCAGTCACCCGGATAATTTGCTTTCGGATGAAATTGTAGAGGTCTTCCTTGGCCACCGTGCGTTTACCCCGGTAATAGCTGCCCTCGGGCTTGATTTTGTGTTTGTCGTTCAGACGGAAGGCGACGGAGCCAAGAACCACATCCATGCATTGCAGGAGGACGTGGCTTTTGGAATCAACATCCGTGATGTTTTCCGGAAGTATGGTAAGCCCCTTTCTGCGGAGTCTCGCATTCTGAGATAGAGCCGCGATGTGGCCACGAAACCTCTCTTTGCTTTCGCGATTCTGGTTTGGGAGTTTGTCGAGGTAGAGGCGCAAGCTAACTCCCTCCGGCGAATGATCCGGCATGTGATGCAGTCCGAAGCCATGTTTTAGGAACTGATAGTAGAGGAGGAAATACTCATCCTTGCGTTGCTCGGAAGTGAGGTTTTGTGGCACCTGGGCATTTTGTCGGAACATGACGCGCATCTTGAGAACTCCGGCTTGGATTTCATCAAAATACGCCGCCAGCAGCTCTTTGTATGCCTCAAGTTCCATTGGGCCAACTTTGGACCACTTCACCTCAGAACGGATTCCAGCAGCCTGCGCCGTTTTTTGCAGTCTGGAAACAACAGCATCCCATTGGCTGCTACCCACCATCACGCCTCCATAAAAGTTGGAGAAGAAGCTCCCCTTCTTTTCAGATTCATCACAGAAAAGGATGTATTCTTTATCTCTATCTGACATTAGACTTCGATGGCGTAGGGGGTTTGTTTGAAGGTGATTTGTTCGCGTTGGAGGCTTTGTTCGCCGAGACGGGTGGCGGCGGCGTAGATGGTTTTGGGGCCATCGTGGGCGGGGAGTTCGTCGAGGATCGGACGGGTGAGGATGTTGCCGCCGTCGGGTCGGCGGTCGCCTAGGATGCCGTTGAACAGGAGATAGATCGCGCGGCCATCGTGGATGCCTAGGAGGGGGGTTCCCTCTGCCGGACGGCTGGGACAGCCGTCCCTACCTAGCCCGGTCTCGCTGAACCAGACGAAGTCCGCCAGCTGGGCAAAGCTGACGTCATCACGGATATCGCCAAACTCATTGAACAATGGCTCGTCGCTGAGGTGGCAAAACTGGAAACCGCCGCCGAGTCCGGTCACCTTCTTGCCCTTGGCGTCTTTGTAACCTTGTGCAACACGTTTCACGCGCTCGGCGGTGATCGTCTGGGCGATGTTTTCCTCCATCTCGACGAGGATGAACTTGCGATTGCCGCCGTCCTCCGCGTTCTGCTTCAGCACGGCATGGCCAGTGGTGCCGGAGCCGGCGAAGGAGTCGAGGATGATGGAGTCTTTGTCGGTGGCGATTTGGAGAATGCGTTCGATAAGGCGCGTTGGTTTGGGGGTGATGAATACATCATCCGAGTGGTCAAACTGAACCGCTTCCAAGAGTTCCTTCTTTGCTTCTTGCGTGTGCCCAACTTCTTTATGCAACCAGAGGGTTTGAGGCGTCACCCCGTCTTTTACTTCCGATAAGAATCTTTTTAAGCGAGGCATATTATCACCGTTCTCACCCCACCAAATACGATTGTCGTTGTCTAGCTCATTGAATTTTTGCTTAGAAACTCGCCAATACATTCCTTTGCCCGGTCCCGATATTATGCGGCCACTAGGACATTTTATAGAATAGGTTCCTTCTGAATAATAGTTGCGTGCTTGAATATCACCAGATGTCCATGCTCCTCTCACATCGTCATCTGGATTTTTATAACGCTTTTGGGCTTCTTCACTTCTAGGTAGTAGATTGAGAGTCCACTTCTCACTACTGGTTGCGTAAACAACTACATAATCATGATCTTCGGAGAGGTGCCTAGCGGAGTTTTTAGGAGCAAACACTTTTTGCCATATTGCGGTTGTGATAAAATTCTTTTTCCCAAAAATCTCATCCATCAGCAGCCTCAAACTCGCCACTTCATTATCATCAATACTCACAAAGATCGCGCCATCCTCTGTTAGGAATTGTTTCAGCAAAACCATTCTAGGGTACATCATGCACAGCCATTTATCGTGGCGCGACAGATCCTCGGCCTCTTTTCCAACGGTTTCGCCGAGCCATTTCTTGATCTCGGGGGCGTTGACCTTGTCGTTATAGACCCAGCCCTCGTTGCCGGTGTTATACGGGGGATCGATGTAGATGCACTTCACCTTGCCGGCGTACTTTGGCAGCAGGGCCTTGAGGGCGTGCAGGTTATCGCCCTGGACGATGAGGTTTCCGTCGTCGTCGCCGCCGGAGCTGTGGGAAAGTTTTGCATCGGCTTCCAGCAGGCGGAAGGGAACGTCCTTGTGGTGGCGAATGACGGCGTCTTTACCGATCCAATTGAGTGTGGGCATGTTTAGAATGAAGCGATGAAGGATTAAAAGATGGAGGGACGGGCTGTGGCGGTGCTTGGGTGCGGACGGTGGTGGGTTTCAGGTGTAGGGGCCTACGCGGATATCGAGTTTGTCTGGTGAGTGAGCTGGAATGAAGCCTGAAATTGTTGTAAAATGAGGTTCGTTAGGATGGTGGGTGATCAGGAGAGGGTGATGCCGAGCAGGGCGCCGAGGGCGACGGCGATTCCGGTGTTGGAGTTGTTTTTTTCCAGCAAGTCGTCGATCAGCTGGTTGTTCCCGGCGATCATGTCGGCGATTCGGTTGATGGTGTCCTGCATGATTGTTTCGCCATTGAGCATGCTGTAGTAGAAGGAGACCGCTTGGGTCTGGGTGAGGGTGGTGATTGTTCCGGGGTCGACCTGGGGGAAGGTGTTGGAGATGCGGTCGAGCCAGTATGGGTCGGCAGGTGGGTCCCCGGCCGGGGATTCCGGGATTTCGACGGATACTTGGAGGTTCATGGGGTGGGGGTGGATGGTGAAGAATAGGTCTGATGGGTCCTATCCTACTTCGCCGAGGCTACGCAGGACACGGTAGGACTTATGGGTTAATCTAGAAATTTTCCCGGGTTGAGGATATTTTGGGGGTCGAGGGCTTTTTTGATCGCTTGATGAGTATCCATGGACAGGTCGCCGAGGGCCTGGCGGATCCAGGGTTTTTTGGCGAGGCCGATGCCGTGTTCGCCGGAGATGACGCCGTTGTTTTCGATGACCCAGGTGAAGAGTCGGTCGAGGGCGGTGTCGGCTTTCTTTTTAATCTCGGGGTCGGCGTAGTTTTCCACCATGATGTTGGTGTGGATGTTGCCGTCGCCGGCGTGGCCGAAGCAGGCGACCGGGATGCCGGTTTCCTGCTGGAGCTGGCTGGCGAAGTTGACGAGATCGACCAGTTTGGAGCGGGGGACGACGATGTCCTCGTTGAGTTTGGTCAGGCCGGTGTGTTTGAGTGAGTAGGAGAAATCGCGGCGGAGCTGCCAGATTTGCTCGCAGGCCGGCTCGTCCGGTGCCTCATCGATGCGCAGTGCCCTGTGTTCTAACAAGAAGTCGCGTAGGGCGGGGAGTTCGCGGGCGACGGTCTCGGTGTTGCCGTCGATTTCGATCATCAGGTAGGCGTCGCCGGGGGGGAGTTTATCGGCGCCGAGGTAATCGCGGGCTGCGGCCATGGTGAATCCGTCGGTGATTTCCAGGGCGGACGGCAGGGTGCCGGAATCGAGGATTGCCTGCACGGCGGCGGCGGCGGCCGCGAAGTCGGGGAAGGAGGCGCCGAGCATGGCGCGGGTCTGCGGGTGCGGGATGAGTCGGACGGTGATCTCGGTGACGATGCCCAGCATGCCCTCGGAGCCGACCATGAGCGAGGTGAGATCGAAGCCGGTGGAGTTTTTGTGGCAGCGGCCACCGGTGCGCAGGACCTCGCCCGACGCGAGCACGACCTCGAGGCCTAACACATACTGTTTGGTAACACCGTATTTCAGGCAGCGCGGGCCGCCGGCGTTGGTGGCGATGTTGCCGCCGATGGTGCACTCCTTCAGGGACGCGGGATCGGGTGGGTAATACCATCCGTGTTTTCTAACGGCATTCTGGAGCTCGCCGGTGATGACACCCGGCTGGGTGACGCAGACACCATCGGCGGGGTTGACTTCCAGGATGCGGTTCATGCGCATCATGGAGACGAGGATGCCGCCCTTGACCGGGACGCAGCCGCCGATGTGGCCGGTGCCGGCGGCGCGGGTGTAAACCGGGATGTTTTTTGCCGAAGCGAAACGGATGACTTTGGAGACATCCTCGGTGGTCTCGGGGAAAACGACCACGTCCGCCAGCGCGGAGGCGTGCCATTTGTCGGAGGCGTGTTCTGCGAGGACGTCTTCGGCGGTGGATATCTGCTCAGCGCGTAATAACGAGCCAAGTCCGGTGGTGAGATCGGTGCTGGTCACGCCGGAGTTTTAAGCACGGAAGGCGCGGATGGCACGGAAGAAATGAGTTGATTCGGTCAATCGACCTATCGGCTCAGGGTAGGATCCAGCCACAGGCCCCAGTCGGAGCGGGTGCTATCGTTATTGTCGTCGACGATGAATTCCAGGTTCTGTTTGCCGGTGACATCCAGGTTGAAACGGTGGATCTGGCCGGTTTTGGCGTGACCGGATGACCAGAGCTGTTGGCCATCAGCCTTGATGATGAAAACAACCGAGCCGTCGGCATGTTGTGCCAACCCGCAGCTACCCGTGAGTTTTTTCCAATGGCCGCCGAGTTGGTAGGTGTGTTTGGCGGGAGCGTGGGCGTAGATGCCGCTGGTGAAGATATGGTCGCCTGCACGCAACAGGGGGTCCCTAGCAGGGAGGCGATTGTAAGTAGGTTTGCCGTAACCGACTTCAGCGGTCGTGGGGGTGGCGTCGCCGATGGCGATGGAGGTGATGGTGGGAGCTACTTGATCAGGTGACGGGTGCAAGGGTGCCTGCCTGAGTAATCGTTTGGCGATTTCCGCCGCTTTGGGGTTTTGGGACTGGGCGACGGCTTGCAGGGCTTCTGTGACACCCTGGTGGTCAGCTTTCCGGATTGCCTGGCAACAGGGATCGAACAGGAGTGTTAGATCGATGTCGCTGAGCTCAGGTTGTCCGTCGCGGCCGACAGAGTAGAAATAGGTATAGGGGCTGAAGGTGCCGACGTGGGAAGTGGCGTCGCCATTGGCATAAAGGACGATCAAGCGGAGGCTGGCAGGGTGGCCATTACGGAGGTCCGTGCAGTTGAGTGAAAAGTGACCGTTGGCGTCGGGTATGGCGGTGGCGGTTGTGGCGTCGTAGTTGCTGCCGCCATTGGGATCGGTGTAGGCGAGGATGGCATGGACCGGTGGGGAGCCCGGGGCAAGCTCCACTTTTCCTGTCATGGTAAATGATTGGTTGCCGGGGATGATTTTGAGGTTGGTCAGGTTGGAGTTGCCGGCAAGTTGCATGCCTTTGATCGAGCCGGTGAACATCGGGTGGGATGCCAGCCTGAGGCCGCTGGCAAGAGTCAGGAACGAGCCTGCCCCTTCACCTCTGAGCTCGCGGCCATAAGTGCGGTTGCCGCCCCCCATCAATGCTATACCCAGGGCGGCGCGTTCGTCTGCCCTTTCGCAGTTATGCGGGAGGCCGAGAGCGTGGCCAAGCTCGTGGGCGACGCCGCCTACGAAAATGGAGTTGTATTTTCCCACCGAGATGTGGCCGTATTGGCCGTCGTGGAGCATGGGTTGTTTTTTATCGAGATAAACCGGGTCTAACAACGGAGAATCGACCTGCCATGCGGTGCCGCCGCGGTGGGTGCCGCCTGCGTAGTAGGGGCTGTTCTGGGTCATACGTTGCTGGGTGGGGTCCCAGTTGGACATATTGCAAAAGATCACAATGGTTTCCTTATCGGCGTCGATGCCGGCCTTTTTCAGGACGGGGAGGCATTCCTGGCGGATCTTGTTACCATCGCCCGGCTGGTATTGAGCGTAGGGTTGGGGAGCCTTGACGAGGTGGATTTTCAGAAGCTTGTCCTGGTCGAAATCAAGGTTAATGGTCTGGCCGCCAAAGCCGAGGCGTGTCATCTCGGCTGCGTAAAAGCGCTGGATGTGCGTCATGCAGCGGGTCAGCCGCTCACGGTATTGGTCGGCGGGTTGACGATCCGACGGTGTCCAATAAATGATATGCAGGGTGCGGTTGATGTCAGTGGGCTCGCCTTTTTTCCATGCTTCGAGGATGGCGCGTGCTTGTGGAACCTTTTGGGCGATTTCCTCATCGGGCGTCAACGCCTGGGCGGACAGGCACCCCCCAAAGATCAAGGCTGTGGCAATTATGGAAAACTTCATGGCCTGGTATACAACGATTGCTCTGATTATCTTTCGCCCGGTATCAAGCGTTGCGGATCGTCCGGATTGCTGCTGCCATATCCGGCGCCTTGAAAGTGGATGAGCCCGCGACCATCACATTGGCACCGGCGGCGGCGGCGATGGGAGCTGTTTCAGGATCGATACCGCCGTCAACCTCGATGTGATAGGAAAGCCCGCGTTGCGTTCTCCATGCGGCGGCTTGTTCCACCTTGGGCATGACTTCGTGCATAAATGACTGCCCCCCAAAGCCGGGAACCACGGTCATGCAGAGCAGCATGTCAATCATGTCGAGATGGGGTTCCACCGCGGACATCGCCGTGGCGGGATTAAGCGCGAGCCCCGCCAAACACCCCGCCTCGCGGATACGGGTGAGCGTTTCCGCGACATCGTGGTCGGCCTCCACATGCACCGTGATCATGTCAGCGCCCGCTTTGATGAATTCCGGGAGAAAATGGTCGGGTCGAGCAATCATCAGGTGCACGTCGAGGAAGGCGTCGCTGACACCATCGATGGCTTGGATGATGGCCGGGCCGAAGGAGATGTTGTTTACAAAGTGACCGTCCATGACATCGAGGTGCATCCAGTCGCCGCCGCTGGCCATGGCGCGGTCGGTCTCCTCTTTGATCCTGGAAAAATCCGCCGCCAGAAGCGAGGGGGCGATGATGCGGTCGGTATGCTGCCAAGTGCTCATGGCATTAGTTTGAAGTATTCAGTTTGAAGTTTGAAGTTTTTTTGACAGGTTCTGTGCGTGAGTGACGATTTGATGATGGATTTCCGGAGTGACGACTACTTTATGCAGCTGGCGTTGCGTGAGGCGCGCAAGGCGTATGAGGCGGGTGAAGTGCCGGTGGGTGCGGTGATCGTCAGCAATGGTTCGGTGATTGCGCGGGCGTGGAACCAGGTGGAAACACTGAAGGACGCCACGGCGCATGCTGAGATGTTATCGCTGACATCGGCCCAGGATGCGGTGGGTGATTGGCGGCTGGAGGGGTGCACTTTGTATGTCACCAAGGAGCCGTGCCCGATGTGTGCGGGAGCCATTGTGCACTGTAGGCCCGACCGTGTGGTATTCGGAGTGCCGGACCCCAAGGCGGGGGCGGCGGGAGGATGGATTAATTTGCTGGAGTCCAACCCGCCATTGAATCATCGCTGTGATATTGTCTCTGGGGTCATGCAGGATGAGTGTCTCGCGTTGCTACAGGGTTTTTTCCGCGAGGCGCGGGAGAGGAAGAAGAAGTTGAGAAGTGAGTAGGTGAATCCAAACCTCCTTAACAAGCTATTTCCCTCCTAGCTGCCGAAGAGCTGCGTCCAGTGGCGGTCGTGCTGGCCGAGGCCGATGCGGCGGTGACTGCCGTTGAACATATTCCTGTGGTGGCCGGGTGAGTAGAACCAGGCTTTGTTGGCACCCTTGGGGTCGGTGGAGCCCATGTAGATGTTCTCGCCGGAGGCCGAGGTGCCAAAGTTATTGGCGCGGATAAAGGGAGTTTTTTTTCCAGCCACCGGAGATTCGTGGGCAAAAAAACCGAGGGTTGCCATGTCCTTGGAGTGGTCACGACCGGCGGCGCAGAGTTTGGGGTCGATTTCCAGAGCGTTGTAGCCTGCGAGCAGACGCATCAGGTTGGCATCGGCCACACCGAGCCTTTCCGCCTCCGGGACCTTGGCTTTTTCCGCAGTTTTGCGGTTTTGTTCCATGAGCTTGAGTCCTTTGCGATCGAGGCCGGAGAGGGCCTGGGTGACGGAATTTTCCAGGGTTTCAACCTGGGAGACCGAGTTTTCTTTACCTGGAATAATTGCGGCTTCGATCAGCGCGTCCCGCAGTCCCGCAATGGCTAGCAGGCCCCGCCGTTCTTTTTTCAGGGTTTCATCGCTTGTTGCCAGGATTGTTTTTGCGCTGGGCAGCAATAAATCACGTAGTTCATCCAGGATGGGCATACCGCGTTTTTTGAGAGCATCCTTCATTGGGCCATCCCCGAGTGACTTCATGGCGGCAAGCTCCTTGCGTAAATCGCGAACCCGGCTTTTGTGTTCCCCCGCCTTGCCGCTGGAGCTTCTTGCGGTGCGTTGGAAATTGGAGATGTATTTTTCCTGGAGTCTTGGCCATGCACGCTCGACTTGTTTGTAGAGTTCCTTGACTTCAGAGTCGGGAAGGTCGTCAACGGCATCATAGACATCGGCGTAGTCCCCTCCTCGATCAATCCGTGCCTGCAGGGCTGCGAGCAGTTCGCTGCCTGAGGATGCCGCCCGGATCGGAAGCAGGGAAACAACTGACAATAGGAGACTGATGGATAATGCGTTCATGGGTGCTTACTCTGGGAGCGAAGCCAGGGTAGCGCTTTTATCAAAAAAAACAAGGAGAGCCATGCGGGCCCTCCTTGTTGGTGTTTTTTGAATGATGGTGATTAGCGGCAGATACTCACATTACCATAGCGTGTGCGCAAGCTGATGTGGCTGCTGTGTCCGCGGTGGCTTGGGTAGCGGCTGTTATTGTAATAGCGGCTACCATGTCCCGGGTGGTTATGGTATGTAGGCCGGTAATGGCTTCTGCAGCGGTGCACGACCGGAACACTGTAGTAGCGGTAGATCGGACGGTGGTAACAATCGTATCCTACGAAGACACGCTTGGTATAGACGGGGCATCCGCATGCTGTATTGCCGCTCAGGTAGGTGTAGCTGGAGCTGCAGTTGTCGTGTGGACGGGCTTCAGCTGTGCCGGGAAGAGCTACCAATCCGACGATGATGGTGACAAGTGTTGCTAGTATTGTTTTCATATTATTGTGGTTTTTGGTGTTCGCTTACTTCGACGACAGGAATATGAAACTTATTCAGAAAAAATAATTTCTTTCTCAAGAACTGCACGTGACCAGCACCTTGCCATTCCGCTTATTCTCCATCGCACGGGTAACGGCAGCGGTGATATCTGCAAGTGGGTAGGTGGAATCGACAGGCTGTGTTAGATTGCCTTCAATGATCCATCGGGCAAGTTGTGCATAGCATTGTTTGAGGGTATCGGAATCATTTTCCTTCATCCATTCGGTGACCCAGAATCCGTGTAGCTGGATGCGTTTGAAAATGAGGAATTTGTTAGGAACCTTCAGGCTGCGCATGCTCATTGCTCCGTAGGTGACGTGGATACCCTTGGTGGCGAGCGCGTCCATCAGCCGCAAGGCACTGTCGCCACCAACGGCGTTAAGAGCCAGGACGGGAGGGGCACCGGCGGTGAGATCCTTGATTTGATCGATCGACTCCTGATTATCTAACAACACATGATCGGCACCCAGCTTGAGAAGACCAGCGATAGGTTGCTCGCGGCGCACCAGGTTGATGGTACGCAGCCCGAGAAGCCTGGCAATCTGGATCACACAGGTGCCGACACCGGAGTTGGCTGCATTCTGAATGACCCATGATCCCTGGGGGAGATTGACGAACTGTGTGAGCATGCACCACGCTGTGAGCGGGTTGACTTTGAGCATGGATGCCTGCTCGACCGGTGTTTCGCGCGGTATTTTCAAGACATCCCTGGATGTGCAGGTGACTTCTTCGGACCATGTTCCGACGGGTTGGATGGTGATGACAAGATCGCCTACCTGAAAATCATCAGCCCGGGATTCGATGACCATGCCGCAGCCTTCGAGACCGGCGGTAGCAGGTAGCGCGGGTTTGAGACCGTAAACACCCTGGATATAATTGATGTCGGCCGGATTGATCGGCGAGACCAGCATGCGTAGCCGTATTTCATCTGCTTGAAGTTCACGACGACGGGTTTCTGTAAGATCGATGACTTCAGGTGGTTGTCCAAAGGATGCAAAGGTTGTACTGATAGGCATATGTAAAATGATGGGTTGTGAGTTGGATATTTCAAGGAAAGAGACCACGGACAGCTCTGGTTTTGGTGACTTGATTAAAGCCGATGGGAGGCGTCTGCATCTTGGGAGAAATGCACGACTTGCTCAAACTCTTTTTCGAGTTTGGCTGCATTGTCCGTGGTAATGACCCGTTCAAGCGCCGCTAAACACGATAGCTGGAAAAGGCCTCGGTTATTGCCGTTTCCCCGCTGAATGGGAACCGTGAGTGTATTAATCGCTCGGGCCATTTACTCTGTTTACGAACAGAGGGGCCAGATCGAGAAAGTCCGCCGTGCGGTCGAACTGGCTGGCTGCCATATGGAAAACGGGGTTTTCCAACAATTCCTTTTTCATGACTGCATACAAGCACTGCCCATAGCGGATGGAAAGGGTAATGTGGGGTAAATGGGAGGCGGTATTTGCGAAAAAACATGCAGCCTTTGCTTGCGTGTTTGGCTGGGTCGATTACAGGTGGCGTATGCTTGGTTTTTTGGTTGATATCCTGCCCGCTATCGGCACCGCTGTGGCGTGGGTGGTGACGGTGTGTTTGTTGATCGTCGGGTTCATCGGCACCTTGGTTCCCTTTCTTCCCGGCCATCTGATCTTGTTTTTCGCGGCTGTGGCCCACTGGTTGATGTTGCGGGATGAGTCGGGGGTGGAGTGGTGGACCTTTGTCGTGCTTGGCTTATTGCTGACGCTCTCCCAGGTTTTCGAATTCATGAGCGGAGCGGTTGGCACCCGCTGGTTTGGAGGGACCCGATGGGGGGCGGCCGGTGCCTTGATCGGTGGGGTTGTCGGGATGTTTTTCATGCCCTTTGGCCTGATCCTTGGCCCACTGATTGGCTCGACCTTATGTGAGTTTGTCTTTGCAAAAAAAGAGGTCCGTCCCGCCACCGTATCGGGAGTCGGCTCTGTGCTGGGAACGGTGGCCGGCCTCATCGTCAAGGTGGTGGTGGGCGTGATGATGATTGTGTGGTTTGTGGTGGACGTATTCTGGATCTGATGTGTTAGAGGGCGGATACGAAAAAGCCGGAGAGGTTTCCCTCTCCGGCAGGTTGATTGTTAGTTTGTTTGTTTAACAGGGGTTACTTGGCTTCGACTAGGTCTGAGCTGACGTATCCATCGGTTCCCCAAACGGTATCATTACCCGTGTCGAACAGTGTCTTGCCACCGCCGAGCTTGGCTTTGTTGTCGTTTTTGTTAAGCAGGAGTTGTTTGCAAGCGCCATCGATACGGAGCACAACGGCCTTGCCGTCATAGGGGTCTGGCTTGAATGCCTCGCCGGTATCAAATGGTGCCATGATGACAGGGCGTCCACTGTTCACGCTGGTGGACATACCCTTGATGTATGCAAATCCGCACTCACCTTCTGCGAGTTGGTCGGTTTTGTTGGTAACCACGTTGTCGGGCTTCTTGTTTGTGGAAGCACCGCCCTTGGCGTAGAAGATTTCCTCGGACTTGGTATAGCCGCCAGCGATGAACTGGGCCAGGTAGTCGTTGGAGTTGGAGCCGGTGTAGCCGGCGAGTTCGTCTACCGCGGTATCGTCTCCAGGAAACTCACCGTAGTCTTGGTCAAACTCGATGAGCAGGTAGAAGATCTGCTTGGCGTTACTGGTGGCTTCGGTCATGGCAGCTTTTTTGTTCTGCTTCATGATAACGGGGGTCGCCATGGCTGCGAGAGCAGCAATAATGGCGATAACAACGAGGAGTTCCACGAGGGTGAAACCTAATGCTCTATTTTTGCTTGTTATTTTCATGGTATTTATTTTTTGTTTTGTATGTGTTTTATACACTTGTTTTTGTACTCAGCCAGGCCGCCACGTACGTGAAGGCACAACTGACACTGCAAGCTACTACGTCTGGCCGTTCCCGCAAGGCAAAAAACAAGCTTGGATGGGGAAAATAACCTACGGGCGTTTAAAACAATCGGCGAGATCTTTAAGGTCTGTTGATGATGCCTGATCCGCGTCAAGTATAGCCTGCTTTTGCAGTGCGGTGATTTCGATCACGCCCTTTTTGGCAAGATCCAGCATGGCGGTCATTTGTTCGCTGGTGAAGGTGCTTTCCTCGCCACTTCCCTGGAGTTCGACGAATTCGAGGTCCTCGGTCATCACCACATTGAAGTCGACGCTGGCGTCCTTGTCCTCGGGGTAGTTGAGATCAAGGACCGGGGTGTTCTGGTAAACGCCGGAGCTGATGCCGGTGACCAGTTTTTTCATGGGGAAAGACTTCAGTTTCCCAGCAGCCATCAGTTTGTTCAGGGCAATGGCAATGGCGACGCAGCCACCTGTGATGGAGGCGGTGCGAGTGCCGCCGTCGGCCTGGAGGACATCACAATCGAGCCAAACTGTGCGTGGTCCGAGGGCCTTCAGGTCAACCACGGCACGCAGTGACCGGCCGATGAGCCGCTGGATCTCGGATGACCGGCCATCGAGTCGGCCCGTGGATATATCCCGCTGTTTTCTGTCGAGTGTGGAGTAGGGCAGCATATTGTATTCCGCCGTGAGCCAGCCGCCGCCTATTTTTTGATACTTCATCCAGCGTGGCACATCCTCCTGGATGGTGGCGGCGCAGATGACGCGGGTGTTTCCAAATGAGACCAGCACGGAGCCGGTGGCGTGGGGCGCTATGCCGGGTTCGAAAGTGATAGGGCGTAATTCATCGTTCTGGCGTCCGTCGGGTCTGGTCATGGCAGAAGTGTTAAGTTTCAAGTTCCAAGTTTCAAGTGCAGAGTGTATAAGCCTGTGCAGGGATGAGAGAAACGCTGGACGAGCTGGAACAATGGGGCACCGAAGTTATTTTCGGGAGGGCCCGCGGGTTCCGTGCGACGATCATGCGGATTTTCCTGTGGAGTTTGTCGGGTCTTTACCGTTTCGGTGTGGCCAAACGTCTGGGGAGATACCGCAATGGGAAAAAGACCCAGCATTATCTGGGGATCCAGGTGGTCAGCATCGGCAACCTGACTGTGGGAGGCACGGGCAAGACCCCGGTGGTGGAGCTGTTTGCCCGCACGCTGCGCGACCGGGGGCGTAAACCCGCCATCCTCAGCCGCGGTTATAAGAGCAAAAAAATGAGTAAACCCCAGACGTGGAGCCGTCGGGAGGGAGGGGGGGCGATACCGGCCGACGAAATGCCGAAGGTGGTCAGCGACGGCGGCGAGCCATTGATCGCCGTCTCCTATGCCGGTGACGAACCGTGGATGCTGGCCAAAAACCTCCCCGGTGTGTCCGTGGTGGTGGATAAAAACCGGGTCAAGGGCGGCAGCTTTGCGGTGGGCGAACTGGAGGCGGATACGCTGATCCTGGATGATGGCCTGCAGTACCTTGATCTCGCCCATTCGACGGATGTTATCCTGGTCGACCAGAGTGCCCCGTTTGGCACCGGCCAGATGCTGCCGAGAGGGACCTTGCGCGAACCTGCGAAAAACCTGATCCGCGCGGATTACATCTTTATTACCAAATGCGATGGCAGCTCGAACGAAGAGCTGATCCAGAAAATGCGTCGCTATAACAAGTATGCGGAAATCATCGAGTGCACCCATGGGCCGAAGCATTTGGAAAATTTGTACACCGGTGAGCGGATGCCGCTTGATTTCCTGGCTGATAAATATGTGGCCGCGATAAGTGGTATCGCCGTGCCAAGGAGTTTTGAGAAAATCCTGGAAAAACTCGGTGCCCAGGTGGAATTCCACCGTGTGTTCTCCGATCACCACCCGTTTAATCAAAAAGAGATCGACCGCTTCATGCGCCGCTGTGTTGAGCGCGATATTGAGCTGATCATTACCACGGAAAAGGACGCCGTGCGCTTTCTGAAACCCACCGAGCTGGACGTGCCGGTTTATTTTCTCCGGATTGAGGTGGATATACTCAAGGGCCGGGAAGTCTGGAACACACTGGTCGAGCGTATCTGCGGAGAAAAACCCGCGACCGATCACCTGCTGCTGCGCGAGCTGGCCGGCTGACGCACAGGGTCAGGGTCAGGGTTTGCCCCCCCGGTGGCGGATTTTTGAACTTATCAGGCGAATTCATCTTCTTTCCTTGTGAAGGGCTGCATAGATCCATAGCGTACCATGCATGAGTCAGAAGCAATCACAATGGATCGTTGCAGAGATCCCGGAGGTTCCGCCGGATGTGGATAGCGCCTTGCCGGGGATCCTTGTGCGTATGCTGCTCCAGAGAGGGGTGGATGTCGCGCACATGGACCGCTTTCTCCATCCGCGGTTGATGCACCTTCAGGACCCGTTTCTCCTGCCCGACATGGATGCGGCCGTGGCGCGTATCCTCTCGGCAGTGGACCTGGGTGAGCAGGTATGTGTCTATGGAGACTACGATGTGGACGGCATTACCTCGGTGACCCTGATGACCGCCATCCTCGGAACCTATGGCGTGTCTGTTAGGAGCTTTATTCCCCGTAGGGGGCCGGAAGGCTACGGCCTGAACGATGCGGCGCTGGCGAGATGCATGGCGGAAGGGGTAAAGCCGGATTTATTGATCACCGTGGATTGTGGCACAGCTTCACTGGATGAAATCGCGGCATTAAAGGCCCAGGGCGTGGATGTGATTGTCGTGGATCACCACGAGCTGCCCCCGATGGGAAAACCCGACTGCATAGCCGTGGTCAACCCCAAGTGCGTGGATGAGGCCGACCAGGAATTTCAATATCTCTGTGCCGCCGGGGTGGTGTTCAAGCTGGCCCATGCCTTGCTCAAACAACGACCGCTTGAGAGTTTCGACCTCAAGGATTATCTCGACCTTGTGGCCCTCGCCACCGTCTCGGACATTGTGCCGCTGGTCGAGGAAAACAGGCTCCTTGTCAGGCATGGCCTGAAGCGTATGGCAAACACCCGCAACCCAGGTCTCAAGGCACTGATGCAGGTCGCCCAGGTGAAGGGGAAGATAACCAGTGCGGATGTCGGTTTTAGGATTGGCCCCAGGATCAACGCTGCGGGTAGAATGGATCGCCCTGAAGACGCATTGGCAGCCTTGACCACGGATGATGTTAGCGAAGCCGAACGTCTGGCAGATTTGCTGGACGCCCATAACAAGGACCGGCAAGCAGAGGAAATGCGTATCCACAAGGATGCCCTCCATCGTTTGAAAACCGAGTGCGATCCGTCTGATCCCGTGATTGCGTTAGGCTCGCGTGACTGGCACCCGGGGGTGGTGGGCATCGTCGCTTCCAGGATGATGCGGCGCTTTCACAAACCGGCGTTTATCATCGCCATCGATGACCAGGGACTGGGCAAGGGAAGCGGGCGTAGTATCGGCGGCGTATCCCTGATGGAAGCAATCAACGCCAACCGCGATCTGCTGGTTGCCGGCGGCGGCCATGCCATGGCCGCCGGGATCAGCGTCGACGAGAATAACATCGAAGCCTTCCGCAAGGGCTTTGCAAGATACGTCGAGGAAAACGTGAGCGCGGACGACCGTTTGCCGAGGCTCTACATCGATGCCGAAATTACCTTCCCCGAGTTATCCCTGGAGTTCTTGAAAAGCTACGAGCTGCTTCAGCCCTTTGGCTCCTGTAACCCCGAGCCTCTGTTTATGAGCCGGGAGGTTTATCTGACCGAGCCACCGCGGGAGATGAAAAACCATCACTTGAAGATTTCCATGAAACAGGGCGAGTGCTGGCACGACGCCATGTTTTTCGGTGCCGGCCAGCGCGAGCTCCCCGACCCGGAAGAGCCGTGGGATATCGTCTTTACCATTAACCGGAACGTTTTCCGGGGAAGGACCAGTCTGCAGATTGTCATCCAGGATGTGCGGCCTCACCAGAAAGACCAAACGGATACCTAGATACCGGACAACAAACGATGAGTCGATTCAAGGCCAGTGATGCCCTGTCGTCGGTGGAAATGATCTCCGCCAAGGACGTGCTCGCCTATGGCTCGGCGGGGGTGGCAACGGTCAGCGACCTGCTCGATCGCCTGCCCAGGCGTTACGAGGACCGGAGAAGGTTTGATGCCTTTCCGGTGCAAGCCGGCGGCGGTTCACGCTGCCTGAAGGGCACGGTCATTGATACCCAGGTAAAACGTTTCGGGGGGAGAAAACAGTTCTACGAGGCGGTTGTGATCGAATCGGGTGAGGGTGTCTTCGCGTCTAACAAGATAACCTGCCGCTGGTTCAACATGCCATGGATGAAAAACATGCTCGCCGCCGGCCATGAGGTGGTTCTTTTTGGTAAACCCAAAGAGTATCAGGGACGGATCATCATCGACCATCCGGATTTTGAAATCGTGGGGGATGACGACGAAGCGTCGATCCATCTTGAGCGGATTGTGCCCATTTACAAAGGTGTCAGTGGTATCGCCCAACGCCGCCAGCGTGAGTATGCCTACAAGTTGCTGGATATGGTGGATGCGGCGAGCCTGGCGGCGGTCTATGATGTCGACCCCACCTACCCGCGTCACGAGGCGATGCGAGAAGTCCATTTTCCTGAAAGCCTGGAGCAGGCCGAGGCGGCACGTCGATACTTCGCCCTTGAGGAATTCTTTTCCCTGCAGCTGAGTGTCGTCTGGAAACGGGCCCGGTATCACGAGCTGCAAGGCAGGGTGCTAGGCAGAAAAACCAAGCTTCTTACCGAGTTCTATCACAGTCTTCCCTTTGATCTAACAGGGGCGCAAAAACGCAGTGTCAAGGAGGTGGTCGCTGATATGCGCCTGCCCCGGCCCATGGGTCGCTTGCTGCAAGGTGACGTCGGTTCGGGAAAAACCTTTGTCGCCATGTGTGCGATGCTGCTGGCGGTGGATTCCGGTGTGCAGACAGCGCTGATGGCACCTACCCAGATCCTTGCGGAACAGCATTACCTGACCTTTAAAAAATGGCTTGAGCCGCTTGGTGTTAGAATAGCCTTGAGGACAGGATCGCGCCAGGAAGACAACCATCTGGAGCTGGACGGTGAGACACAAATTATCATCGGTACCCACGCCTTGCTTTACGAGGGTGTGAAGTTCAATGACCTGGGTCTCGTGGTGATTGATGAACAACATAAGTTCGGGGTCGGCCAAAGGGCCATGCTGATAGGCCAGGGTGTGATGCCGGATGTCCTGGTGATGACGGCGACGCCGATCCCGCGCACACTGACACTGACCATCTATGGTGATCTGGATGTGTCCATACTCGATGAACGACCGGCGGGCAGGGGCGGGATCATCACCGCGGTTAGAAAGAAACCCAAGGTAAGCGACATCACCAAATTCATCCAGGAACAGCTCGCCGCAGGACGCCAGGCCTATCTCGTGTATCCACTGGTCGAGGAAAGCGATGAACTCAAGGCCGAGGCGGCCACGGTGGAATATGAAAAGTGGGTGAAGCGATTATCCCGGTTCAAGGTGGGACTCCTACACGGAAAAGTTGCGCCTGAGGAAAAAGATGCCGTGATGACCGCATTCAGGGATGGCGAGCTGGATGTGCTGGTGGCCACCACTGTCATCGAGGTGGGGGTGGACGTGCCCAATGCCAATATCATGGTCATCCACAATGCGGAACGATTTGGCCTGGCCCAGCTGCACCAACTCAGGGGCCGCATCGGTCGAGGTGAACACAAAAGCTATTGTATCCTGACAACCGATGGCAAGTCAGCTGACGCGATGGAAAAGCTGCAAGTCCTGGTAGACACCTCGGACGGATTTAAAATCGCTGAAGCCGATCTCCGTCTGCGTGGTCCGGGGGATGTGCTCGGTACTGCCCAAAGCGGCTTGGCCGACCTGCGCTTTATTGATTTTCTGGCCGACACAGAACTCATCCGCGAAGCACGCGCGCTGGCCGATAAGGTGCTGGCGGATGACCCGCTTTTGGAAAAATCCCCCCACCTCCTCGAGCTTATCCATGATGGTGAGGTGGAGGTGGGTTAGTGCATTACCCGCGACAGGTGTTAGCAGGTCTAACACTCAAGAATCTCAACCTCGTAGCCATCGGGATCGGTGACGAAGGCCATTTTCCGGTCGCCCGAGGAGAATTTTTCCCTCCAATCACCCGGCCAGATTTCGATGCCGTCCTGCTCAAGCTGATCGCAGTAGTCGATGATGTCGGGGACCCCGACAGCGGTGTGCATCAGGTCCTCTGGAAACGTGACCTGAAAATCCGGTGAGTAGGTCAGCTCGAGAAAGTGCTCGTTTCCGGGAAGGTGGAGAAATGCCAGTTGGTTTCCCTGGGGCGATGTTTTTTGTTCGCCGAGCTCAAAACCGAGTTTCTGGTAGAAAGCGATGCTGGCTTCGGGATGGGAGACCCTGATACGGGTGTGGAGGAATTTGATCATGCCCATTTCTGAACGGCACAGGACCCTGCGTCAAGTTGTGCATGAAAAATGATTGGCAACCTCCGGGAGAGGTTTTAATATACCGCCACTATCAACGGCTTGATAGCGTTACAACCAAACCTCAATAGAAGAACCTCATTTGAAACCATGAAAAACTCCGTAAAAATCATCCTCGCCCTCCTCGGACTTGCCGCCATGGCACTGAGTTCATGCAACACCATGGCTGGATTTGGCCGCGACATGCAGAGTGCCGGCGAAGCGATTAATGACAAGGCCCAGCAGTAGTTGCCAGGGCTGGTCGATCGCAGGCGCGGGACCTGGAGGTGTGGAGGGGGATGTTGTTCCATGCCCCCCGGCTTTCGGGTGTACTGTGGTGAGGCAATCAAGTGATATTGTTTTCTGGTGGTTGCATCGTCCGGTAAACTAGGATATTGACAGTGTCGTGAGCGAAGGACGTAAAAATGTAGCCATCTTGTTGGAGAACAACTACGAGCGGCCGTTCCGGTTGATAGACGGCCTACTGTCTGTTCCCGGGGTGAGGGACCGCTGTGCTTTCCGTAGTTTTTTACTCTACGAGGCCGGTTATGACGATCTGTTTACCGAGGAGTGGAAGCCTGACGGCATCATCGCCTGTTACGATGAAAATGCGGAATTATGGCTGCGCGATGTGGAAATCCCCGTGGTCAACCTCGTGGGAACGGAGGATGGAATCCATGCATCCGTCGGCACCGACTACCGGTCATTGGCGCAAACCGTGGTCGAACACTTTGATGCGCTTGGGTACAGGAATATCCTCAACCTGGAAACCGAGGGGATTGACCAAAAGCTGTTACTCGATCCCCTCATTCGTCCCCTCTGCGCTGCCCGCGGGATAGAATTTATGAGTGTATCGATCCGTGATGGCATCGACTGCACCAATGTCGGTGAGTTGAATGAAATCTGTCCCGAGTTTGTCAGGGCCCTTAACACGATGAACAAACCACTCGGCATCTATACCCGCCACGACCGCCGGGGCCGGTTAGTGGTCGATTACCTGGTTCGCGAAGGCTACTCGATACCGGATGAAGTGGGGGTGCTGGCATGTTTTGATTCATTTGAAGCCAAACTTTGTGATCCGCCCTTGTCGAGTATTGTACTGCGTGACATCGAAACCGGTGCGCGTGGTATTCAGAAACTCGAGAAGCTGATGAACGGTGAAGCCTTGCTGACGGAGCATGAAAAAGTCCCGGTGCGCGGTGTCCGGGTGCGGGGCTCCACCCTTGGACAGTCTGAGGGCGATCTGGAGATTCTCCGCGCCAGAAGCATCATCCGTGCGCGGGCCCGCGAGGGTATTACCGTGGATATGCTGGTCAACGAGATGAATGTTTCCCGCAGCACGTTTGAAAAACGTTTTATTGCCCTGACTGGACACTCGCCTGCCCAGGAGATCCGTCAGGTGCGACTCGACTGGGCGCGCGAGTTACTTCTAACAACCGACTTACCCATGTCGCAACTGGCTCCCCTGGTTGGTTTCAAAGACCGCCGGGCATTTGTCGTATTCTTCAAACGTGAAGCGGGAACCACACCGACCGCATTCCGGGATAGGAACCGGATCTGATGGGGCGGGTGTAATAAAAAAGTGTAATAAAAAAAGCGGACAACATGGCTGCTGTCCGCTTGAATGGATTGATGGAGGCTCGGATCTATAGTCGGGCCACGACGAGGCCGAGAGCGACGAGGGCACCTATTTTTTCGTGGGTTCCACCCGTGGCGGCGATGATCAGCAGGCCGATGGAGACAATGGCGAGTCCTTTCAGGCGGGCCATACTCCAGAGCCAGATGCCATTTTTAGCATCCACGCTTTCCGAGGCGGCCTCCATGCGAGCCTCATCAAGGTCGTTTTCCTTGAGGTCCTTGACTTCTTCACGCCAGGCTTTTTTGTCGTCTGACGAGCTGTCTTTATCGGCGATATCCTTTTCGAGTTTGCCAATTTTGAACTGGATTGCGTCGACGTTGCCTGCGGCATCGCGCTCGGCGGTCCTTTTCCAGGTGAGTATACCTTCACTGAGGAACAGGATGCAGAGTCCGATAAACAGGATGGCATAACGAATCAGCGGATTGCCACTGATCTTTGCGGTTTCTTCTTTAATATCCATAACGGTGGTTGTTGTGCGGTTGTAATATGACTTCGAGGGTATGCAAGGGTGCACCCTGGTGCATCATTCAGACGCCAGGGTTCAGGCTACAATGCGCACAAATGGTGATAGGGCACAAGTCGGAAAGCGGATGTGGTCAACGGTGCGCGGATTCCTGGTCTTCGTGGCCATGGCACCATATCGGGCGGGTGCCTCGGACAGGGAAACCCGTTGCGCAGTTCCATCCTAGTCAGCGGACAGGCCCTGATAGATGTCGGCAAGCGGAAGCTGCGCCTCTATTTCCGGAAGGTCGACGGTGTCGGCGAGGTTACGATAATTTTCCTGCATGAAGCCGCCGTTCGGGTGTCGTCGGTCGACGTTGACGCTCACCTTTGTGGGGTCGACCAGGATCAGCACTTTGAGTGAGGGAATCGTGAGGTAGGCATCACGTTTTTCCCCGGCGTCAATGCGCCGTGTCGATTGGCTGAATACTTCAACGACAACGACAGGTGAGTCCGTAAACGAAGCTTCCTCGTCGACAGGTTCACAAATGACCTGGAGGTCGGGATAGTAAAAGCGGATTTGGTTTGGCAACTGGATTCTGACCTTGGTGTCGCTGTTGTAGGGTTGGCAGGGTTTGCCTTTGAGAGAGCCGTGGAGAGAGGCCGTGGCATTTGTCACGGCCCTGTTATGCCCCATCTTTGCTCCTGCCATGGCATGCACGATGCCTCCGAGGTATTCATGCTTCACCTCGGAGACCAGCTCTCCTGCGAGGTAGTCCTCGACGGAGACCAGATCATCTGTCAATTGCAATGCCATGATTCGCAGGGTAGTTGTTGAGAGGGGCTGTTCAAGTTCGCAATGCGTCCGGCCTGGTCAAGCCTTTGCCTTGCCCTTGTCTTTCCCCTTCGACGGGACCGGGGTGAAGGTGAGTTTCTTGGCGTCCTTCTTACGGCTGACCTTGACCGTGTCGCCTTCCTTGATGTCGGCGCGGAGCAGGGCCTCGGCGAGCGGGTCTTCGAGGTAGCGTTCCACGGCACGGCGCATCGGGCGGGCTCCGTAGTTGGGATCGTAGCCTTTTTCCATGAGCAGCTCGCGGGCGTTTTTGTCCATATTCAAGGTGATCCCTTTATCCTGAAGACGATTAAAGAGCTTGGTACACTCGAGGTCGACGATGACGTTGAGCGCCTTTTTCTCCAACATGTGGAAGACCACGGTGTCATCAAGCCGGTTCAGGAACTCGGGTTTGAACTGCTTCTTGGCTTCCTCGAGGATCTTCGCCTTCATACCTTCGAAATCGCCTTCCTCTTCCTGCATGGCACCGAAGCCGAGGGATGTCTGGCGTTTGATGCTGGAGGCGCCGACGTTGGAGGTGAGGATGATGATGGTGTTGCGGAAGTCGATTTTACGTCCAAACGAATCCGTCACCGTGCCTTCTTCCAGGATCTGGAGCAGCAGGTTCATCACGTCCGGGTGGGCTTTTTCGATTTCGTCAAACAGGACCACCGAGTAGGGTCGGCGCCTGATGGCCTCGGAAAGCTGGCCGCCTTCCTCGTAACCGACGTAGCCCGGAGGCGAGCCGATCAGGCGTGAGGTGGAGAACTTCTCCATGTATTCGGACATATCGATCTGGATCAGGGCCTCCGGATCACCAAACATGAACTCGGCCAGGTGGCGGGCGAGGTAGGTCTTACCCACACCGGTGGGTCCGAGGAATAGGAATGAGCCAATCGGTCGGCGCGGATCTTTCAAGTCGGCGCGCGAGCGGCGCAGCGCTTTGGAGATGGTCACCACCGCCGTGTCCTGACCGATGACGTGGCTCTTGAGCTCGTCTTCCATTTTCAGCAGCTTGTCGGCCTCCTTCTGCTCCATACGTTGAAGCGGTACGCCGGTCCATTTGGAGATGACGGCCATGATTTCGTCCTCGCCGACTTCGACGATGGTTTCCTCGCTCTCCGCTTTCCATGTGGAGACGATTTTCTCAAGTTCCGACTTTGCCTGTTTTTCCGCATCACGCATGGAAGCGGCCTGTTCAAAATTCTGATCATTGATGGCCGCGACCTTATCGGCCTGGATCTGCTCGATTTTTGCCTCCAGGTCTTTGACTTTGGGGGGGCGGGTCATCTGGCCGATGCGTGCCCGTGAGCCGGCCTCATCGATGACATCGATCGCTTTGTCGGGTAAAAACCGGTCAGAGAGATAACGTGCGGAAAGTTTCACCGAGGCCACAAGTGCCTCCTGGGTGTACTTGGCCTTGTGGTGTTCCTCATACTTGAACTTGAGGCCTTCAAGGATGGTGATGGTGTCCTCCTCGGAGGGTTCTTCGACCTTCACTTTTTGGAATCGGCGTTCAAGTGCGGAGTCCTTCTCGATGAACTTGCGGTATTCGTTCATGGTGGTAGCACCCACGCACTGGAGCTCGGAGCGGGAGAGGGCCGGCTTGATGATGTTGGACGCGTCCATGGCGCCCTCGGCGGAGCCGGCGCCGACGATGGTGTGGAGTTCGTCAATAAAGAGAATGATGTTCTCCGCTTTGCGGATCTCGTCCATGACGGCTTTGATGCGCTCTTCGAACTGGCCACGGTATTTGGTGCCCGCGACCATGAGGGCGAGGTCGAGGGTGACCACCTTGCGGTCGCGCAGTAGTTCGGGCACGTTGCCATTGACGATTTCCTGGGCGAGGCCCTCGACGATGGCTGTTTTACCCACACCGGCTTCACCGATGAGCACCGGGTTGTTTTTGGTGCGGCGGCAAAGAATCTGGATCACGCGTTCGATCTCGGATTCGCGTCCGATCACAGGATCGAGCTTGTCGCGTTTCGCCAACTTGGTGAGGTCACGGCCAAAGGCCTTCAGGGCGGGTGTCTTGCTTTTCCCCTCGCTCTCGGCACTGGGCATTTCAATGTCCTCATCCTCGTCCTCGAACTCATCAAAATCGTCCGCGAGGTCGTCCGGATTGAAGTTGGGGTCGATCTCGGCAAGGATTTCCTGCCTGGTCTGGTTGATGTCGACATTGAGGCTGGTGAGTACGCGTGCAGCGACACCTTCGCCTTCGCGGAGTAATCCTAACAAAAGGTGTTCGGTCCCGACGTAGGAGTGGTCGAGGTTTTCAGCTTCCTTGTTGGAAAGCGACAGCACTTTTTTCACACGCGGGGTGTAGGGGATGTTGCCGGTCATTTTGCTTTCGGGGCCGGAGCCGACCTGTTTTTCCACCTCGATACGGACGGTCTCGAGATCGAGTCCCATGTTTTGCAACACGCTGACAGCAACACCCTGACCCAGCTTGATGAGGCCTAGCAGAATGTGTTCGGTTCCCACATAGTTGTGATTGAAGCGGTCGGCTTCTTTGCGGGCTAGGGCGAGCACTTGTTGGGCTCTTGGGGTAAAATTATTCATAGGATGTGAAACGGCAAATTATGCGGATGGGGGTGAACTGGGTGGCGTGTCGGGCTGTGTGTTGATGAAATCAGAATGGCTATCGATGAAACCAATAACAGGTGTTGGAAGGTTTTGCAACCTGCTACGGATAATTTCCGCACGAATGGCATCCCTTTCCTCCGGCGAAAGTTTTCGATTGGCCAGATTCTGCAGGTGGGCGGGCTCGATGTCCATGAGCAACGTGTCACATAGCTGGATGACATCTTTTGGAAAACAACCCATGTCGCTGCCCAGCCGGATCAATGACAAGTGCGTCAGCGCTTCCTTGGAATCGATGACGTAGGCGAATTTCAACAGACCGTAGGCGCGCGAGATCTTGTCCGCGATCATCTGCGGGTCATCCTCGACAAGCTTGGTGCGCGCATTGCGTTCCTGGTCGCGAACCCTTTGGATGACCCGTTCCAGCCTGCTGATGATGTCATCCTCCGATTCTCCCAGGGTCGACTGGTTGGAAATCTGGAACAGGTGGCCGAGGGACTCGGTGCCCTCACCAAAGATGCCGCGCACGGCCAGGCCGAGCTTGCCGACGGCCTGGATCACCTGGCCGATATGGTCGCTGATGACAAGGCCGGGAAGATGAAGCATGGCGGATGCCCGTAGTCCGGTCCCGACATTGGTGGGGCAGGCTGTTAGGTATCCAAGTTCGTGGTCGAAGGCATACGGCAGGGTTTTTTCAAGCTGCGTGTCCACCTGGGAAATAAGCTCGTAGGCTTCGCGAAGGTGCAGTCCGGAGTGGATGGACTGCAGGCGGAGATGGTCTTCCTCGTTGATCATGACACTCAGTGTCTGGTTACGGTTGACCACCGCGGCACTGCCGTCACTGCGGGCGGCCTGCTCCCGGCTGATCAGGTGGCGCTCGACCAGCACCTGTTTCTGCACGGATGAAAGCTCGCTGAGCTGGTGGGAAAAGGCATCTTTCATCTCCGGGAGAGCCTCGATCTTTTCGCGCAGCATGGGTAGGATCTCGATACGCTCCTCCTTGCGCGCCCAGCCGGGGAAGGGGGCGCCGGTGATATTACGCGCCAAGCGGATACGGCTGGTGAGTACGATCGCGCTGTCGGCGTCCGTGCCGGTCATCCAGTCGGCGGGATGTTTCAGGAGTGTTGAGAATCGCATCATTTCAATACGGGCACCGGGGTTCAGGCTTCGGGAGCCAGGGATGTCTCTTTGGATAGGTTTTGGATTTCATCGCGTAGCGCGGCGGCTGTTTCGTAGTCTTCGGCGTCAATCGCCTCGTTCATCTCAAGCTGGAGTTGCTCGAGCCGTTGGCGTTTTTCGAAGGCCTCGAGCATGCCCTCGGGCACCCGGCCTGTGTGGCAGGTCCCCTTGTGCATACCGACGAGGTTGTTTTTGATGGCATCACGGAAAAACTGGTAACACTGGCTGCAGCCGAGCCGGCCAGTCTTTTTCAGGTCGTCAAAGGCGAACCCGCACCCGGGGCAGACCGCCTTGTTGGTGGGATGGGCGGAGGTCAAGGGAAGTTCAATGGTTTCATTGCCCATCGGGACGTTAAACTTGGGAGCCTTGGGGGCGGGCTTGGCGTCGTCGTGGGAGGCATCCATGTTACCCAGCAAAAAACCTTCCGGATCGGTGACACCGTGTTTGGCGGCACAGGCCTCACACAGGCATGTTTTGTTGCTGTTGCCGTCGATAATCTGGGTGAAAAAGACGGTCGCCTTACTGTCGCAGTAGTCACATTGCATCGCTGGTGGAAATCCTAGACCCGACGTGAGGAAATGCGAAAGGAAAAGTGTGCAATGATGTCATTTTTTCAGAACCGGGCATAATCGGGTGTAAATAGGGTCGGAGAAGCACGGGAAGGATGGAAAAACACCGTCTTGCCAAGACCCGGATTCCCCGTCATGGTTTGCGGTATCGCCAAGCTGACGATCTTTGTCATTTCCATGAATATTTTCAGACACATTGCGTCCAACCCATTAAAAGGACCCGTGCCGCCGGACCCAGTCCCCGGTGGAGGCCCCGTCAGTGACAGTGATGTGGCACCGGAATCAACGTCGAACGAGGATGCCGAGTGGGTAAAAAAAGCCCAGCTAGGCGATACCCGTGCGTTTGACCGGCTGGTCACCAAACACCGTGGAAAAATCTATGCCATGATCTTCAATATGGTCAAAAACGACGCCGACGCATGGGACCTCTCCCAGGAGGCCTTTATCAAGGCGTGGAAAGCCCTGCCCGGCTTCGAGGCGCGTGCCCGTTTTTCCACCTGGCTGTTTCGTATCAGCCACAACGTCGTCTATGACTGGCTCCGGAAACGGAGGATCGAGGGTGACGGGGAGCTCAATGACGAGGTGTTTGACGCCAACAGGATCGACGCCGGGGCGGCGACGGCACCACCCCACAACATTCGCCCGGACGAAGCGCTCGAGCAGAGCGAGCTGCAGCAACAGATTGCAGCGGCCATCGCCAAACTATCCGAGGAGCACCGCGAGGTCATCCTGCTGCGTGAGGTGCAAGGGCTCGACTACAAGGAAATCGCGGAAATCACCGAAAATTCGGTCGGAACCGTGATGAGCCGACTCCACTACGCACGCAAAAATCTTCAGGCCTATCTTGGCCCCCAGCGGGGGTAAACTCCCAATTTAGAACTCAAAAAACCAACGAATGCCATGAAAAAACAACCCGATGAAACCACACTCACCCTCTGGATGGACGGTGAGCTGGAAGGTGATGAACTCACCCGGATCGAAGCATGGGCCCAGGAACACCCGGAAATCCTGGCCGAGCGCGACGCCGTCCAGGCGATCAGCGCCCGTATCAAGGCGAGCATTCCCTCCAGCGTCGAGCCACCCTACGCCGATTTTTTTAACCAGAGGATTCTCCGTCACATTGACGATGAGCCGCCTGTTACCGTGGCGCCCCGGAAAGCCGGAGTTTGGCAGAACTTTGGCAGGTGGCTTGCCCTTCCTGTGACGGCGGCCGCGATGGCGCTTTGTTTTTACGTGGGCACCCAAGTGGGTGAAAATCCTACGCCGGCTTCTCCCGTCTACACCGTTGCCGCAGCACCCACGGTCTATACCCCGGACGGTGATGTGAGTGCCGATATGTTCAAGTCCGACGATGCCGGCGCCACTGTCATCGTCCTGGAGGGCCTCGAGGATATCCCCGACGACTTGGAAATGGTGGGTGAGCCCACACGGGGAAAACCGGGTCAAGCCGGTGCTGTGATGGTGAACAGCGAGATGGTCTTCTGATTTTCCACCCCGACCAACCAAGCGTAAACCAAGATGAACAAGATACCCGGCCTGCTCACTGTCCTCTGTCTGCACGTTGCTCTACTGGCCGTTTCTGCCCGCGCCGATGAGGGAGGGGTTGACAGGGGGAAGGAGGTGGTCGGCAAGATCAGGGCCACGCTTTTTATCGGCACGGATGCCGATCCTGCAACCTTGGGTGACAAGCTGCCGGCCGTCGCCGATGCCACCGCCAACCGATTGCGGAGTGTGGACAAAATGAGCTTCAAACACTACCGCAAGCTCGGCACCGATACGCAACCCGTTTACCGGAGTTATGAAAACTGGCTGACGCCGCTGAAGCCATCGGAGGAAATATTACTAAGTTTTGAGTCGCGCGGACGTTCCTCTGATGGTGGTCTGCGACTCGACCTTGAGTTCTGGCAACACCGCCGTAAAGTGATGAAAAGCGATCCCGTCCTGCAAAAGGGCCGCCCCCTGTTGATCCTTGGCCCTAAATGGCGTGGAGGCACGCTGATCATCGCCGTCGAACTCATTCAAATCTCACTGAAAGAATAATGCGCCCACTCATAGCTCTCGCAGTCCTGCTGGTTACCCTCATTGCTGGCTCTGTCTTGATTTCAAACCAGGAGGTCCGTGCCACCCCGCCCGTCGACCAGACCAAGCGGCTTCAGGCCGAGGTGGCGGATGCCGGTGGTGAAAAGGCCGGGGCGCCGGCAGCGGAACCTGCGCGCGCCGGACTGACATTCGAAAAAACCCGTATCGAGATCACGGCAGCCCCGGATGCCAAACAGGTCACCGTGCCATACACCTTCGAAAACAAAACGGATCGCACCATCACCATCGCGCGTTATGACTCCGCCTGCTCCTGTCTCAGTGCCAAGGTCAAGGGCGGCAAGCTGGAATACAAACCCGGTGAGAAGGGTGAGCTGAAAGTCGATTTTGCACTCGGCTCCTTCTCCGGCCTGGTGGAGAAAACCGTGCTTCTCTGGACGGCTGAAGACGGGGAGGAAACGCCATCCTCCGTGCTGACGGTGGCGCTGACGATCCCGGTGTTGTTCGAGGTGACGCCGAAGACTGTGTTCTGGGATCAGAATGGCGGCAAACAGGCCAAAGTGGTGAAGCTCAAGGTCAACAACAGCCAGCCGATCCGTATCCTCAATCACTCGGGCACCAACGACAATTTTTCCTATGAACTCAAAACCATCCGCGATGGATGGGAGTATGAGCTGGTGGTAAGCCCCAAGGATGTGTCCCTGCCTGCCTTCGGTATGATCAAGCTGTCAACGGATTCATCGATCCCGCGTTACCAGCGACAGATGGCGTTTGTCTGTATCAAGAGGCAGGCGGAGGAGGCTGCAACCCCTCCCGCGCCCTAGATTCCTGTTAGCCGACAGTGTGGGGTGGCAGGTGGTTTCTACCAGTTGCAGATGTCGTTGGACGTGGCATTCCGGTTGTTTGATTCCGGCCCGCCTTTGGCATCGACCCCCAGTGACCAAAGGTCGAAGTCGTCACGAGGGTTGATTAATCCCGGGCTGCGATAGTAAATCTCGTTGTTCCAGCTGTCGGTGATGAGGTAACCCTCGTTGGATGCACGGGTTGGCGTCTTGCTTTTAGCTGAATGAGGGTTGAGTGACGGGAGGTAGTTATTCGTTTCGTTATCAACATAGCCATCGCCGTCCGCATCCCCGTAGAGGGCGATGTAGAGTTCCCCACTACTGCCCGCCTTGCCGTCAGCAACAGGATAGGTTCCGTAATCACGGCGGTAATCCTCCAGTCCATGGGAAATGAGCCTGACAAGAACGAGGGTTTTGTTTTCCCTGCTTGCTTTTTGGATGTAGTTAAAGGTGGGAATGGCAATCGAGGCGAGGGGGATGATAATGACGAGTGAGGTGATCATTTCTCGCAACGCAAAACCTGGTGTTTTTTCTTTTCTGTAGTTAGGGTGGGCTTTCATGGCTGATGCTTGTTCGTTCAGTAAGAGTGAATGGATCCATGGGATGTCGACGGATCAATCAACTCGGGTCTAAGCATGTGCCATGCCAGCCGTTCCTTCATACGTGTCAATTGAGACACACCGCTGATTTTACCGCCTGCATGATGGCGGGTGCGGGGTGCAACGATCACAGGGGGCCGCCATGAGACCGGGCCGGGACGCCCGGCATCCGGAGGGGGCTCATCGCGTCCATCAAAAACGTGCAGGACGCTAGTGTTCCCACCCTTGGCTGATGATATCGTTCAGCTCGATGTATGGGTGGTTGGGGTCGGTGGTGTTCCACCGGAAAGACAGCACGCAGAAGCGGGGCTCGGTGTAGGGAAAGTCCTTGCGCGACCCTATTTTTTCCATCAGGGGCGAGTTTTTATTCAGGTAGGCATCAAAGATGGAGGCACCGGACGGGTGGCTCTTGATGACGAGCCTGACCATGTTGGCTTTCAGCTCCTTGGGGATATCCCGGGCCAGGTCGGCGGTGCGTGCTTCAGCGATACAGTGGAATGTGGTGACCTCGTTGTTAGGGTGCTTGGCATACCTGGTGAATTTTTTTTCGTAGTGCTCGATAAAGGCGTCCCCATGGATCCTGGGTGGATGGATGCCGGGGCGCTCAACGACTTGCATCACAATGCGGTGTCGCTGCTGGTCTTCATCCGGGTCCTCAAAGCTGACAAAATAGAGATACTGGGTCATGTTATCTTCCATTCTGGGCACCATTTCCACCATGCGGATGGATTTGACGGGTTTGAGCGGGCCGGCGAGGCAGCTGGCCATCAGGGTTTCACGGCTGTGTTTGCTTTTGGACATCAGCGCCATCCTCTCGTCGAGTGTTGTCGCATCCAGGAATAATTTGAGATTCTGGTTGGCAAGAAAGCCCGCTTTGGGCGGGCTTGATGGGTTGCTGTCCTCGTTGGTGCCCGCAGGGGTTGTATCGGCTGTGGACGGGATCGGTGGGCTGTCGGATGGATTGGCGGGAGGAGCTGGCTCGCCGGGCGGGTCCAAAGCGGTGTCGATACCTGCACCCCCTCCGGTAGTATCCGTTGATCCTTTGCCGGTGTCTGTGCCAGGGCCATCTGTAGGTGATGGTGGAAGTTGAAGCTCAGGAAACTCTCCATCTTCGTGGGTATCCTTCATCACCGGGACGGATGGTGTGGTGGCGCCTTCGCCTGTGCCGGTCTTAGCTGCCGGGTTGTCGGCACTGCCGCCACGGCTTCCGCCGCCACTTCCATCCTTCGTTTCTCCTGCCCGGCCGGTTCCGCCTACGGTGTCACCCGGGCGCTCTCCGTTGGGTTTCGTGCTGATGAGTTCACCTTTGTTGTTATTGAAGTCCCATACGTTAAAGATCCCTACGGCCTGGAGCACAGCCAGGACGAGGGCGGTGGCAACGATCAGGAAAGCCAGGGGGAAAATCACCCGCATCCAGCGAGCCCTGGGTCTGGGCTGTTCCGCCCGGGGCATCATACGCTCCCTTGGTGGGGCATGGGCCGCCTGGCGATCAGGTTGCCTTGCCATCGCCTCGCGGGCTTGGTTGGTCGAGTTCGGCTGAAGTGGATTGGGTGCCGCGGGCCTGCTGGGCTGGGCCATCTGGGCGGCCTGGGCTGATTGCACGGCTGCACCCTGTGGCATACCTTGCGGAACAGGCTGCTGCTGAGCATGTTGGGGGACGGGTGCCGTGGGAAAAGTCGAGACAGGGGCAGCCGGAGCACCGGGGGTAGGTGCCGTGATGGTGGCGGAGCATTCCGGGCAGGGTCCGCTTACCCCCGCCATCTGGGCCGGGACTTGGAGTTTCATGCCGCAACTCGGGCAATGAAAGGTGATCATTTCGGGGTTTTGCATCAATCCTGTCTGGGTTGTTTCCGGTCGCTATTCCGGGCGCACATTCTAGCAACTCAGCTTGCGTTGTCAATCTAGGAAGGTTAAAACATCGCTAAGGTTTAATGTTTTGTTTAAAAAATCCTCCACCGGTCGATGGCGGAATATGCACTGGTTTTGAGCGGTTTAGGCGTCCATTTTCTGAAAGAATACTAGCTCGCAACGGTATTTACGGTGCATCAAACCTACCGCAAGAACCTACTCATTTTCACTATGTCCCACAACTCACCAGCAGCCACCATGCCCGTTAGGACAGCCGGACTGATCTTGTCGTTTATGGCCACATCGCTGTGTGCCGAGGAGGCAAAACCTGCCGCGGTCGATATCCCGGCACCGAAGTACTTCGAGGTGACCAAAAAGGTGCACGCATTGGTTGTCAAAAACTCCCAAGCCCAAACAAGCCTGGACGCCTATACCGAACTTGTTCCCAAGGCGGGTGGTGCCAAGCTCGCGATGTTGCCGGTGGCAGGTGGTGAGTTCCTACTCGGCTCACCGGAGGACGAGGAGGAGCGCAACGCCGACGAGGGGCCGCAGAAAAAGGTCAAAATCGAGCCGTTCTGGATGTCCAAACACGAGATCAGCTGGAAGTTCTATACGCCGTTCTATCAAAATGGCGTGGCGCGCGAGAAGGACGGCACGTTGATGAACCCCACCGGCAAGGAGGATCTCGCCACCATCGTCTGCCAGCCGACTCCGCAGTACCATGACATGTTTTTGAATAACGCCTTTGTCAATGATGGTGATCATCCAGCGATGGATATGACCCACCACGCCGCCAGCATGTTCTGTCAGTGGCTCAGCGCGCAAACGGGTCATTTTTACCGGCTCCCCACCGAAGCCGAATGGGAATACGCCTGCCGCGCCGGCACCACCACCCGCTGGTCGTTTGGTGACGATGAGGAGAAGCTGGGCGATTACGCCTGGTATGAGGACAACTCGAATTTCACCTACCAGGAAGTGGGCCTCAAGGAGCCCAATCCGTGGGGTTTCCACGATATGCACGGCAACGTCGCCGAGTGGGTGCTCGATCAATACAGCACGGATTTTTACCAGCAGATCAAAGAGGGCGCCATCAACCCATGGAACGTGCCCACCACCCGCTATCCACGTGTGGTCCGCGGTGGCAGCTGGGACGATTCCCCGGCCACCACCCGGAGTGCCGCACGCATGCCGTCGGACAAAGGCTGGAAGAGCAAAGACCCGCAGATCCCCAAAAGTGTCTGGTATCACACCGATAGCCAACACGTCGGCTTCCGCATCGTGCGGCCTGTCAAGATCCCCAGCGCCGAGGAAATGCACCGTTTCTGGAACACCGACTGGTGTACGCCCGAGCGGAACCGGGAGGATTTGTAATCATCCGGCGCTCATAATGGGAGAGTGGTTTTGAGAAACAATTGATTCTACCGCTGATTACGCAGATTTTAAACTGAGCTTAGGTTGAGAATTCACCATCCTGAATGCGGAGGATGTGCAATCAGTCCCGCAGCTGCGGGATCCGCGCAATCCGTGGTCTACATTACGAGTCCACTCTAGATCTATCCCTACGTAGAATCCTTATTTACGTGGGGCGGAAAATAATATCCCCGGATCTCACTCACGCATTGCCAAGCCGCGCCACGTCTCCCTATGCTGGCGCAGCCCGATGTCATTTGTCCACCTTCACGTCCACACGGAATACTCCACCCTTGATTCCACCGTCCGTACCAAGGAGCTCGTAGCCCGTGCTGCGGAGCTCGGTATGCCTGCGGTCGCGATGACCGATCACGGTAATCTATACGCCGCCGTCGAGTTCTATCAGAATGCCCGCAATGCCGGTGTCAAACCGATCCTGGGCTGTGAAGTCTACCTGGCACCGGCATCACTCCATCATAAAAAAGAAGTCCCCGGCAGGAAGAACTCCAGTCACCTGACACTGCTGGCGAAAAACAAGACAGGCTGGGAAAACCTCGTCAAACTCGTCTCCATTGGCCACCTCGAGGGTGATTACCTTGGCGAACCAAGGGTCGACCGCGAACACCTCGCCAAGTTTGCCGAAGGCCTGGTCTGCCTGAGCGGTTGTGTCAACGGCGCGGTCAACGAGTGGCTGCATGCCCATGATGTGGATGGTGCGCGCAAGGAGATCATCGGCTTGCGCGATATCTTCGGCGCCGAAGACCTCTACCTCGAACTCAATGACCAGAGCCTTGAAATCCAACAGGAGATCAACACACAGTTAAAGTCATTCTCCGAAGAGCTGGGCGTGAAAATGGTAGCCACCAATGACGTCCACTTCCTGCACAAAGAGGATGCCGAGGCGCAGGATGTGCTGATTTGTATCGGCCAGGGACGACTTCTGTTAGATGAAAACAGGAAACGCTACCCCGAGGACCACTACTTCAAAACGGCTGAGGAAATGCGCGCCTTGTTTGCTGATTTTCCAGGCGCGTGTGACAACACCCTCGAGATTGCAGAAAAATGTAATGTCGAGCTGGTATTGGACCCGACCAGTTCGGACAAATACCCCCAGTTTGACTCACCCGACGGCTCGCCGCGGGAGGAGTATTTCCGCCGGGTCTGCTTCGAGGGGCTGGCGCACCGCTATGCCGATGGAAAACTGGAAAAACTCGCGGAAACCGAAGGAGTCAGCGTCGAGGTGATGCAGAAAACCCTGGATGACCGGCTCAACTACGAGATCAAAACCATCAACGATCTCGGTTTCGCCTCCTACTTCCTGATCACCGCCGACTTCATCCAGTGGGCACGCGACCACGGCATCCCCGTGGGGCCGGGCCGTGGCTCGGCGGCCGGCTCACTCGTCGCCTACACCATGGGCATCACCGATATCTGCCCGATGCGCTTCGGCCTGCTCTTCGAGCGATTCCTCAACCCGGAGCGGGTGAGTCCCCCCGACGTCGATATCGATTTCTGCCAGACCCGCCGACCCGAGGTCATCGAATACGTCCGCCGGAAATACGGCGAGCGCTCCGTTTCCCACATCATCACCTACGGAACCCTCGGTGCCAAGAGTGTCATCCGCGATGTCTCCCGCGTCATGGGTATCAGCTACAGTGACGCCGATATGCTGGCCAAGATGATCGAGGTCAAACCCAAGGTGAAACTCCAGAAGGAGTACGATGAGAAAGAGGAGCTGCGCGAAATCATCCAGAACAGCACCACCTGGCAGGAACTCTGGAACTTTGCCCTCAAACTTGAAGGCCTGAAACGGAACACCGGTGTCCACGCCGCCGGTGTCGTGATCGGTGACCGTGCGCTCGACGACCACTGTGCCCTGACCCGGGGAAACGAGGGCGAGGTGGTCACCCAGTGTGATATGAATGCCATCACCGAGCTGGGTCTGTTGAAAATGGACTTCCTCGGACTGAAGAACATGACCGTCATCCAGGACGCGGTCAACCATATCAGGAAGCACACACCCGACTTTGATATCAACAATGTCTCCCTCGAAGACAAACCCACGCTTGCACTCCTGAACCGCGGCGAAACCATGGGGGTGTTCCAGCTGGAATCCGGCGGAATGGTGGAAACCTGCCGGAAGTATGGCATCGATAAAATCGACGACATCATCGACCTGCTCGCGCTCTACCGACCGGGTGCCATGCAGTTTATCGATCAAATGATCGAGGTCAAAAAGGGTAAGAGTGAAATCCAGTATGAGCATCCGTTGTTAGAAAAAATATGCAGCGACACCTACGGCGTGATGATCTATCAGGAGCAGGTGCAGAACGCCGCCAAGGTGCTGGCTGGATACACACTCGGTGGTGCCGACCTGTTGCGCCGTGCGATGGGTAAGAAAGACCCGGGGAAGATGGCGAAAGAGCGTGTTAATTTCGTCAAGGGAGCCAAGGAGACCAATGACATCGAGCCGGAGCTTGCCAACAAACTCTTCGATAAAATCGAGATGTTCGCCGGCTACGGGTTTAACAAATCCCACTCCGCCTGTTACGGCCACATTTCCTACTGGACCGCCTACCTGAAGGCCAACCACCCGGTCGAGTTCATGTCGGGCCTGCTCTCCAACGAGCTGAACAATACCGACAAACTCGGTATCTTCGTATCGGAGTGCCACCGCATGGATATCGAGATCCTGCCGCCGGACATTAACAAATCCCAGCTCCGTTTCGCACCCGAGGAAACCCCGTCCGGGAAAATGGCGATCCGCTACGGGCTGGCCGCGATCAAAAACGTCGGTGAAGGTGCCATGGCCACCGCCGTCGCCGAACGCAATGAAAACGGACCGTTTGCAAGCCTGGATGACTTTTCCAATCGACTCGACTCCCGTAGCGTCAACAAGCGTATTCTCGAAAACCTGATCAGGGCCGGGGCGCTCGACTGGACCGGCGAAACCCGCGCCGGAATGTTTGCCCGCGTTGAACAAGTGGTGGCTTCCGCCAGCTCCGCCCAGCGCGACCGCGCGCAAGGCCAGGTGTCCTTGTTTGATACCATGGATTTTGCCGGCGGCGCGCCCGATCCCGAGCAGTCGACCGCTAACGGGGAAATCGAGGAGTGGAGCAAGGATGAAAGACTCGCCAATGAAAAAGAACTGTTAGGGTGCTACACCAGCGGCCACCCGCTTGACAAGTACCGTGGCGTGATCGACTCGGACCGGTTTGAGAAAATCGGCCTGCTTGACGAACTTGACACCAAGGACAAGCGTGCCCGTTACCCCTTCGCCGGCATGATCAAACACGTCGAACACAAGGTGACCCGCAATGGAAAACCCTTCGGTGTGCTCCATATCGAGGATTTTACCGGGAGCTGTGAGGTCTTGTGCTGGTCGGAGAGTTATAGCCCGGCCCGTGAGGCGAATCTGCTGATGTCCGGGAATGTGATCCGGCTCCAGGCAAGTGTGCAAGTCGATGACCGGACCGAGACCCTCAGGCTGACAGGCTCCCAGATCAAGGAGCTCAAGCCCCGGAAAAACACGAACAACGGCGCGGTCCAGATCACGCTCTGGGTGGCCCGTCATCATGACAAGGACCTTCAGGCGATCAGGGATGTGCTCAGGCAGCACCCCGGTGACACTCCTGTCGAGATCCACCTCCAGAGCGGCACCGGCAAACGGGCGACCATCGAGGTCGGTGAAAACCTCCATGTTAAAAAATCAGCGGCCCTGGCCGAGGCTCTCGCTGAGTGGACTGAGTAGCTTGTCGGGCTGCTGGCAAAACCAGCTAAAGCGAGCCTCCTCCAGGGGCGTGTTGCGTCAGGGGCGGGCTAGGACTGTTGTTCGCGTGACCGTTTGCGGAACTGGCCTGTGCTGATGCCTTCTACTTCCTTGAAGGTGCGGTAAAAATGCGCCGCCGTCTCGTAGCCCACCTTGCCGGCTATTTCCGTGGCGCTCCATGTGGTCTGGAGCAGAAGTCTTTTGGCTTTCTCGACTCTCCGGAGCTTCACCTCGGTCATGACGCCGTGACCCAGGTATTGTTTGAAGCGCCGCTGTAATGTGGACCGGGAGGCGGCAGCGGCCCGACACACGTCATCCAGGGAGAGATCGGTACCGAGGTTTCTTTCAATGTATTGCAATGCCTCCCTCATCTCGGGTTGCTCGCGGTAGGTTGTATGGCGCTCCACCAGGCTGATGCCAGGGACCACCACGCGGTCGGGTGTATGGGGGTGTTTGCATACCAGGGCATGTAAGAGCTCGGCAGCAGTGAATCCTTGCTGCTCCAGATTCAGGTCAATGCTCGTCAATGGCGGGTCGGTATAGGCAGAATCAACCTCGCTGTGCTGCCCTCCGATGAGCTCCACGTCCTGGGGCACCCTCAGGCCGCGCTTTTTCACCGCCCTGAGCACATCCGCAGCCACCCGGTCGTAGGAACAGAACACTCCGGCTGGCAGCGCCATCTGCGCCAGTGCCCGGTCGATATGTTCGGAAACAGGCGACCCGGCATCGGCGAAGGCGGTGACATGAACCTTCAGACCTGCTGCCCGTGCGGCCTGCTGATAGCCGTCGATACGCAGATCATCATGCCATCGGCCACCGCACCATCCCATGTAGTGCAAATTGCGGACACCGTGTGCCACGAACTGCTCTGCGGCGAGCTTGCCCGCAGCCTTGTAATCGAGCAGCACCCTAGGAAGTGATAGCTGGGGTTCATTCAGTCCGAGGTCCACGACGGGCACCCCCAACTGCAGCACAAAGGCATTGAGTCCGGATAGAAGCCCCGGGGGTTCTAACGCGCTGATGACCCCCACCGCGCCGGAAACATCAATATGGCGGAATGTGTTTGGCAACACCACCGTGACCTTGGCACCGGTTTGGCTGGCACAGCGAGAGATTCCACGGTGAACCTCCGACTCATACGCGATAGGTGCATATATCCAGAGCGCATGGGATCTTTCCGCGCAGCTACTATTCACGGTACTCCGTGTAAACAGCTCCCCGCACCGAGTCGAGCAAATTGAGACGATACGTCATACTTTTGACTCCGTGAGACATAGACAGGGAAGTCGGAGATCTGGTATAGACACAAGTTCAGGCCAGAGATATTGTATCTGGCTCTGTGCGAAAATACAAATTGAACCATCAACTTAACAATGAAAACACACACACTTCTCCCCGCGCTGATTTTCTCGGCTGCATTCATGTCCACGGCATCCGCTGCCAGTTATGTCTATGACATCCAGAATGATCTTGGTGCAGGCATTAATAACACCGCCATCACCGATGCTGGATGGGAAGGTAACGGCACTTGGCAAACTCGTGCGTTTGACGGCTATTATTTTGCAACCCTTACCAACGGTTCTAACGTCGCTGGAACCCCCCATGTCAGAACGCTTGCCAGGGACCTGTCTTCTGTCCTGAATGCGTCCAATACCTCACTCACACTCGACATCAAAGTTCGGATTGATGGTGATGCCAACTATAAGTGGTCGTCTGGTATTGCCGATGGCACCACCATGCTGTTGGGTATCCAAAAGAATGGCCTCGACTGGGAAATTGTTCAGAACGGTATTGTATCCACCACCAAAGGGGGATTCGTTAGCGCGTCTAACGGAACCAACTATGTTAGCCTTGTTGTTGATTACGGTGCTGGCACGGTGGATCTCATGCATGGCGCAACCAAACTCATCAATGATTACGCACTCGATCCGACGCTGACAGCGGCCTACGTTGCAAACAATGCGGACGGCCTCCAGATGGGAATGGATACGAGTTACTATGTTGGTACGGGAAGTTTCACCATCGACACAGTCCCCGAGCCATCATCCTCCGCGCTGCTTGGTCTTGCGGGTATGGCACTGGTTCTGCGCCGCCGCCGCTAGTAGCGGATACAGGTGCGCCGCCGCTCACGCTACTACGGGACCGCTACTACGGGACAGACCTTTAGTAAACGGACCACACCGTGCGAGTATCTGCAGGGGCGCAGCTCGTGTAGCGAAGGATTTTCATCCTTCGTCGGTGAGCGCTTCGATGATCCGTTCACTGACGAAGGGTGTAGACTCTTCGCTACAGGAAACTACATGTTATTTAGCCAAATGATCCGTCTAAATGGTCTAACTGATGAACTCGATGCGCTTGAAGTTTCGGGATGCAGCGGTTTGTTCTGCATTTTTATTTTTTGACTAGAGTTCTAAATCCTCCATATGCCATTTTATGGTGGTCAAATGGTGGGTTTGCATGGTCACACATATTTTGCAATCGTGGATCTGCAAATATCTTGGCGTTCACTTCATCGCGATGTTCACGCGATTTGAACACTGCCCAAGCAAAGATAACGGTATCATCGGGTCCAGCATTGGCTGACTGTTTGAATGAAATCATGTCCTTAACTTCTAGGTCGTCAGCAACACACTCCCAGTAAGCAAGTGCACCATATTCCTTCCAAATGTCACCAGCCTTGTCAGCCATGGCGGAATATTCGTTTAGCTTGTCTTTAGATAGAGGTAATAGAAATCCGTCAATGTAGTTACTCATAGTTATATGTTGTTTATTTTTAGCAGAACATTGCTATTCGTTGACTCGGGTAATAGGAACTTACAGATGCTTGACCGTTTAGGATGATTAAGCAGAGAGTGTTTACCCGATCTATTTGCTGTGAGGGTAGTAAGTTCTGTTGGGGTGGGTCAAACTAAATAATAGTTAGGTTATCGCCCTAACGGAATTGTCGTCGCCTCACCGGTATCATCGTGGGTGAGCACGATCTGGTTGGGGCGGACGTCGCTGATGGTGTAGCTCTGGCCGCTGGTTTTGCTGTGGAGCACCGCCCACGGTTCGGCGGCGGTGGCCGGGATGCGGGCGGTCATTTTGCGGCGTTTGCCGGTGCCGGTATCCTCGATCTCCACCACCGAGACGTCGGCCGGTTTAGCATCGGTGATCTTGCTGTGGTTCAGCATGCGGCGGATGCTGATGACCTTGAAGCGGGTGCCATTCAGGTCTGTCCCTGAATTGGTGAACGCCAGGTGCACATCAGCGATCACCGAGCCGAAGCGATGAGCCTGATTTGCAGGAATTACTTGCGGCGACGAAGCATTAAGAAAACGCTTCCTAAACCGAGCAGTGCCGTTGACGTCGGTTCTGGAACCACGTTCGCAGTGATGTCAAAACCCTGAACATAGTAGGTATCGGAGCCGTCGATGGGGGTAATAGTTGGATGAATTCTGTTTCTCAATTGAAATTCGGTTGTGAAGTTGTACGTTTGGCTTGGTGCAAGTTCATAAGTGTCTGCCGTTTCACTTGTCGAGAAAGCAAGATCATGGCTAGAAACGGATCCTAAAGTGGCATTGGTAGAGGAATCATCTAAAAAACCGTCGGTGGTACTATCGGCAGCGCCATTAACCCCAATGCCTGCAAAGCTGGGGCGATTGTTACTCCCGTCAAAAACAAAGCCCCGACCAGTCGCATCGGTCCAGAGAAGATGATTTAGATCAAAATTGACTGTTACTCCTCCTGGTAGAGCTCCACCATTAAGTTGAACGTTTGAGAATGTGAAAATCAACAACTGGTTCTCACCCAACTGTTGAGCAGTAGTGGGAAGGCTGGTACCGAGTCCCAAGCCTGCGTTGCCTGAGGTCACATAAGCATTCGAATTCCCGGTGGTAACCGAGATATTTGCGGTGACGTTATTGCCAAGTGCAACATTTGTCCGTTCCAACAAGCTCGTAGAACCAACAACAATGGTAGGAGTTCCACCGTTAGTATTTGTTCTACGCCAGCTAAGAAGGGTGTTTGAGGTTCCTCCAGCTGTGAAATCGACTAGAGCGGCTTGAACGGGCGAACAAGCGATGATTGCAGCAACGCTGCTGATGGTGACTAGGTGGGTTTTCATATGAGTATTGTGTTAAGTGTTAATGGAATCAACCAACCCATCTCGGTTCAGTTGGGATGGCCGATTGTTGTTGAGAATAGCGAAATCCTCCCTTGGCGGCTACCTGCTAATATTAGTAGGTCAGCCTGTTGACCATCTGCCTACTCAAGCAGCCCGGAGCGGAACGCCTTGGCCACTGCACCGGACTGTGATTGGACGTGCAGTTTTTTATAGAGATTTTTGACATGAAAATTGACCGTGAAGTAGCTGACACCCAGCTCGTCAGCGATTTGCTTGACCGCAAGCCCCTCGGCCAAAAGCTTGATCACCTCCATTTCCCTCTGCGACAAACCAAATTGCTCCGTTGGTTTGGATATGTGCATTTCACGGATTACCGTTTTCGCAACGGCGGGGCTCAACGCTGCCCCGCCCTCGAAGACATCTTTCAAGCCACGGATGATTTCCTTGGGCGTCGCCGATTTCAAAAGATACCCGGCAGCCCCCGCATCCAAGGCGTCGAGCACCTTTTCCTTTTCTGAAAAAACCGTCAAAACCACCACGGCCACATCCGGCGCTAGCTCCGCCAGTTTTTGGATACCTTCTACACCACCCATCCCCGGCAAGCCGAGATCCATCATGACCAGATCCGGATGCGACTCAGTCGCAAGGGCTTCAAAGAGGGTGTTGCATGACGAAAAGACCTGACCACAAGCCATCTTTTCCTCCCGGTTCAAAAGGCGCTGCAAAGTCCGACGATAGCCGGAATCGTCTTCAACTAACCAAATGTTCATATTCGTCATGTCAGTTCGATGTTTTATAGGAGTGATCTGTTTGATTCAACAATGCCTTTAAGGGAACCCTCAGAACCACCCGGGTGCCCTCGCCGGGGGACGCGTCCAGATCAAGGTCGCCACCCATTTCCTGCGCACGGTTTCTGATGCTTTCCAGCCCCTGCCCTGTTGATGCTGCCGCCAAATCAAAACCGCAGCCATTGTCGCAGACAGACACCTGCAGCTGTTGCGCGACAATCCGGAAATCCAACCAGACCTGGGTGGCGTGCGCATGGCGGGCGCAATTGTGCACGACTTCCTTGAAGAACATGATCATATGGCGTTTGAAGGTCAGCGACACGACACGATCCGGACAATCCTGCGGAACTTCAACGGACACATCCACCCCGACCAGCACACGTTGGGCTCGCTCCGTCAGCTTATGAATCAGCACAGGCAGGCGGACCGTGTCCTTGTCGATGACCCACACAACTTCACGAAGGGAAGCCCAGGCCTCGCGGGAGATCAGCGCCAGATCGGAAAGATCCTCCCGAACCTCCTCATTCACATCGGCATGCCGCAGCTGCTCGGCAATCAGCGAAATACTGCCGAGACTGCTGCCCACATCATCATGCAGATCAGAATGAATCTGTCGGCGTAATCTGACCTGTGCCCGTTTTCTACTGCGGCGCATGAAAACAATAACCGCCAGTCCTCCCGCCAAAACCAGCAGCCCCAGCGCGACCAGCGCCCGTTCACGCATGAGCTGCCACCGCTCTGTCAACCGCAGTCGCTCGGCTTCCAGCCCCTCAAGCCGGACCTCATGTGGTTTGCCCGCCGCAAGTTGCCGCAGCCATCTTGAAACATGCAAAATATCCCGCCCCCCAACCTTTCCATCAACCAGCGCCCCCAATGCAGATCTCTCTTTCAGCCCAATACCCCGAAGTGTTACACGCCGGCCTCTCGACAAATTGCGCCCTGACTTGATGATCTCAATTTCACCAAGAGACAGCACCGCCTGCCCCTGATACACCGGAAAATCGTTACACTCGATCTCCAGGGCATCAATCAGACTGCCACCACCGGCTATCCGCAGCATGTTGTTGCCGGGATTCTTCAGCATGTCACGATCCACCAGGAGAAACCGCTGCTCCTTGCCCTGCGGACTCTTTCGGACAATGCGATGGATTTTCATCTCTTTCGGAAAGCCATACCCCGGAACATCGATCCTGTCAGGACTCTGCCCGGGAAACAGGTTGACCCAGCCTAGTTGCTCCGTTTTGTTCAATTCCACCCTGATCAGCAATGGCTTCTTCAACCTCGCTGCCGGCAACTCCATGACCAGATTGCCGCCAACGCCGCCCTGCGCCGAGAGCGGCATGCCAAGAACCTGTCGCGGAGAACTCAGATAATTCTGACTCCAGTAAGGTGCGGACTCAAAGCTCGATGAAACCGACATGACAACGGTCTTCTGTTTTTCGCCCTGGCGGATCGGATGTATCCTGCCCAGTGAAAAAAACTCGAGGCCATTTTCCTCATGTCCACCAAAAACCTCCAGTCGCAATACTCCCATCGGCTCCGCTTCCGGAGGAAAAGCAAAATAAACCGGGCGCATGCCGGGGTCAGGAAAATCCTGCTTCGTCCAATCGACATGAACCTTGCCTCGCTTTCCCCCGTCATCGACCGAACAGATTCGAAAACGTTTCGGAAATGCATAACCCCGAAGGTCTGATGATCGTTGATCGAGAGCAGGCACCATAACAAAGGCCCTGGTAGGAAAAGCCCCAGGAACAAAATCCAGGGTCCACAACGGCTCCTCCGGCACCCCTTCAACCGCCGGGATGTAATCACTGTGATAACCGAATGCATCGAACTGCTTCGCAGGTTGCAGCGGCGCCAATGCATCCAGTGCCTGTTTTTCCTGCTCAATCAGCTCCTCAATCCGCTTTAATCGCGCGCCAATTTTATAGAACGGAATCTCCGACACCATGGACACCTCATCCGCTGGCGGAGGCCGGAGCGGGTCGGAGTAGCCCTCGTACGCCTGCACAACGCTCCCGAATAAAACCAGCCCCCCAACAAAACACATCAACAACCGGCACATCTGCCCTGCTACTGGGACAACTCCAGCGAACATCTTTCCGGGGCTGGCCATGATGGGATGATTTCTTAGAGTCGCCTAGAATGCCAGAAATAAATGCGTAGCAAAAAGGCAGAGCAATCAAGCAGGGCAGCTTTTTCCCTGCTTGATTAGCCCGGCGAATTACCATGAAACTGTCGCATCTACGACAAACTCCAAGTCTACCACGTCGCAGCCGCCGTCGCCATAGCGGTTCTTGCCGGTGGACGCGAACAGCTCAATCCGCCATTGAACGCTACTACGGGACAGACCTTCTGTAAACGCTCTCGCATTGGGAGTGTTCCCGGAGCGGGTTCATATGGCGCGCAGGAGTAGCAAAGGCTACCCTCCGTCGCTGAAGCTATGGAGGCCAGGCTGGAGAATGAGTAACAACTCACTTGTAAGGCTGCTGCTTAATAACCGTTGGTTAGATGAGCAAGGAGTCCCTAACATGAAGGAGATATGGGTCGCTCTTCATTACCCTGAACAAAGAAGCGTTCAGGAAGTCTGATTGGAACCGCCGAATACAATGCACGATCCCTCCGGCGCAGCCACTTCCGCATAGCCGAAGGCAAAGCCGTATGTCCGGTGGTGTGGGACTCGTGGCTGACGCTAGTCAGTCACGGGGACCCGATTAGGCCTTGGTTTTTGAGTTACTGAAGCCCTCGAACCTGAGCATCGCAAACTGGGCAGTCGTGAGGCTGAGTTGCCTCAGGAGGCGTGCCTGATCCGACTCCGCCATGTAGGGGTGACTTCCCGTGTGGCTGAGCAATCCATAAATCTTGTCGATAGCCTCGCGCTCGCGCTTCTCAAGCAAGTCTTCGCGCTCAAGATAATCGCGAACCGCAACTGGGCGAGAATAAGTGCGACCTGCTAGATCCTCGCCAGAACTCAACCGTGAATGGTTTGAGGCGATCTCCTGCAATACCGATTCAAGAAACTTCCGGCTATTAGCTATGCAATCCGACCAACGTCCGGCACGGTAGTGATCTTCGGAGAGCCTAAGAGCTTCAAAAGCAACTTCTCGATTACCTAGATTCAGATCCTTGTGGAGACGATTGAGGACTCCTACTTCCTCTTCAACGTCGAGAACATCCTCTTCGGGGAAAAGAAGCGTGCCATCGCGGTAGACATAGCCGTCAAGCTCAAGCGCCCTCTTCATTGATGTCACGATCTTCTCATAAGACCGCTTGTAGTAATCTTCGGCCTCAGTGTAATACCAATGTAAAAACGCTTCAGCGATGTCATGAAGATAGCGCTGGCCAAGGGCTTGACGTTGCTCCCAGGTCCAATTCTTCGTCGCATTGACCTGGGACTCGCCGGTGTGTAGCCGAAGGATCCAATCCTTGAGATTCCTTGGGTAGTTTAGAGTCCGGATCGCATTACAGAACCAGGACTGAAAGTCGTTCCCGTAAAGGAAGTCGTAAAGATTTGTCGCATACACCTTCGCGCTCGAGTATTGCCCTCCACCACCAGAGAACTTCTTCACGTATGCGTCGGCAATCGTAAGCGCTGTTTTTCGCGAGATCATCGGTATATTCTTGACCGAACATTGTTATTCGTTGACTCGGGTAATAGGAGCTTACAGATGCTTGACCGTTTAGGGTGATTGAGCAGAGAGTGTTTACCCGATCTATTTGCTGTGATGGTAGTAAGTTCTGTTGGGGGGGGTCAAACTAAATAATAGTTAGGTTTTCGCGAGATCTTCGGGATTTCTGTTGTTGCTGGAGGTTTTATGACGGTTTCGGCTTTGGTCACAGATCATTGATTGCTGATCCGCCTTGGATTTATGCCTTTCTCTGGTTCGGTTGGGTGGCTGGTTTGCGGGCGGGAAAGAGCTTGGGGGATAACGCCGGGTTATCGCCCTAACGGAATTGTCGTCGCCTCACCGGTATCATCGTGGGTGAGCACGATCTGGTTGGGGCGGACGTCGCTGATGGTGTAGCTCTGGCCATCGGCGGTGCGGAAGTGTTGGCCGGTGCGGGCGGCGTAGGCCTGGCCGCTGGTTTTGCTGTGGAGCACCGCCCACGGTTCGGCGGCGGTGGCCGGGATGCGGGCGGTCATTTTGCGGCGTTTGCCGGTGCCGGTATCCTCGATCTCCACCACCGAGACGTCGGCCGGTTTGCCATCGGTGATCTTGCTGTGGTTCAGCATGCGGCGGATGCTGATGACCTTGAAGCGGGTGGCGGGGATGGTGTCGCCTTCCCTGACGGTGACCTGTTGTTGTTTCCCATACAGCATCCGGACCTGGGCTTCGCTGCCACCCGACTGGACGGCGTTGGTTTTTTCAACCATCAGAGGGAGTGGTTTTTCCTGGTAGTCGAGCATGGCAAGGTCACGGGCAACGTCGTCGGGGGTGGTTCCCTTGCTGGCGATGGTTTTTCCGGCGATAAACGGCAGGTGTTTTTTAGCGGGGGGGGTGGGCGAGGGCTTGGACGGTGAATTGGACGGCGGGTTGCTGGTCACTGCCGGAGTGTCAGGTGTCACGCCTGGCGTGTCTGGAGTCACTGAGGGAGTATGCGGTGGGGTGGCGGGTGGTGTGTTTTCGGTGCTGGGGCCATCGGGGGAGGGTTCCGTCTGTGGCATGTCGGCGGCGGCGATGACAGGCGGTGTCCAGTCGACCCCCTCCTCCTCGCTGGGTTCGGTGATGGTGAGTTCGGTGGCGTCCGGGTTCTGGTTGAGCAGGTTGGCGATGCTGGTGTGGTTGGATGCCTCCGCGACCTGGGCGGCGGTCCAGCCGTGTTCATTGACGGCAAAGCGGTTGGCTCCGCTTTCGAGGAGTGCGCGGACGGTCTCGGTGTGGCCGTTTTCCGCGGCGAGCATCAATGGAGTCATCCCGCCTTCGTGGCGCACGTAGACCGAGGCGCCGAAGCTGGTGAGGGTCTCGATGACCTGGTGTTTTCCCTGGGCGGCGGCGTAGAGCAGGGCGGTATCGAGCTGGCTACGCGAGTAGGGGGCGATTTCCTCAACACAGTCGGCGTGGCCGCCATCGATGGCGAGGATCAGGGCGGAGCGGTTTTTCTGATCCTTGATCTCGGTTTTGGCTCCTTGTTTGAGCAGGTAGCGGACCATGGTGTGATTGCCCTCGCGTGCGGCAAGCATCATGGGTGTGACCCCGTCGAGGCCGGGGGTTTCGATGTCCATGCCTTTTTCTAACAGGAAAGCGACGGATTCCTGTCGCTGGCTACGGGCGGCGAGGTGGAGTGCGGTCCAGCCGTTGTCGTCTTTACTGCCCAGGTCCATGCCTTGTTTGACAAAGAGTTCGAGAGCGCGGATGTCGCCATTTTCCGCAGCGCGGAGGAAATCCGCCGGTGTCGCCTGATAGCCGGATGTCTCCAGTTCCTGTGCCGCCTTTTCTTTTTTGTCACTGCACGAGACGATCAGGAACGGGCTGGCGGTCAGCGTGGCGAGACAGAGGAAAATTTTCATAAAGGCATACTACTTTATATTTCCTAAGTTTCAATCAAGAATGAGCCGGGCACGACGGGTGCTGTGCGGATGGGGCAATGTTCATCATGGAGGGTTGCTTTTTTTTAGCGACGAAAGACATTTGAGGCTGGCGGATGGTGGTGGATAAGTTATGGAGTAGGCACCGGAACTGGTCGATGCAGGTCAAGCGACGGTATGCAAAAGCAAGAAAGAATATGATTGAACGCAAAGAGGATGGTGCAGGTGATGGAGCGGATAGCGAAAAAGCCTATGCGGATCAAAAAGAGACCGTGCTGAGGGAATTCGAGGAATACTTCGGGATGATACCGTTCTGGCTGGTGGCCTCCCCATCGCGGGTTAACCTGATTGGCGAGCATATCGATTATTGTGATGGTTTTGTTCTACCGCTGGCGATCAACCGGTACGTGATGATCGCCGTGGCACCTAACGGCACATCCCAGGCCAATCTGGTCTCCACGATGTTCCCGAACGAGTCGGCGATCGTGATGCTCGATGAGCCACCCGTGGCGGGTGTGCCGGCCTGGGCAAACTATTTCCGTGGTGTGCTGGATGGATTCCGGCAGAAGGACTTCTGGCCCTTGCCCGGCTTTGACGCCCTGATTCATTCGACCGTGCCGCTCGGAGCGGGCCTATCCAGTTCCGCGGCGCTTGAAGTGGCCGCCGCGACCGTGGTCGAGGGTATGTTGGGTATTGACATCAACCCGAAGAACAAGGCGCTGCTCTGCCAGACGGCTGAACAGAGGTTTGCCGGTGTGCCGTGTGGTATCATGGACCAGTTTGCATCGGTCTTTGCTAAAAAGGACCACCTGGTGTTGATTGACTGCCGGTCTGAGGAGGTGCAGTTGATTCCGTTTGCCGATGACACTGTGAATGTGATTATTGCTGATACCAAGGTGCAGCATGAGCTCAGCGATGGTAGTTATGCCAATAGGAGGAAGCAGACCGAGATAGCGTTGTCCATCCTTGGCAAGCAATCCTGGCGCGAGGTGAGTATAGATGACCTTGAATCTGCTAGAGGGGAGATGAGCGAGGTGGTGTTCCGGCGGGCGCGGCACGTGGTTACTGAGATCGACCGCACCCAGAAGGCGGCGATGGCACTGGCCCGTGGTAAAACCGATGAGGTGGGTGAACTCATGGCGGCGAGTCACAGGTCGTTACGTGATGATTTCGAGGTGTCATGCAGGGAGCTTGATATCATGGTGGAAGCGGCCTGGTCCATAGGTGAGGAAGGTGGTGTGTTAGGCAGCAGGATGACCGGTGGCGGATTTGGCGGCTCGACGGTCACCTTGGCGCGTGCTGACCAGGCGAACGCCGTGATGGAGGAGATGGGCAGACGTTACTTCGAAGCGACCGGAATAGAACCGCATGTCTTTTCTACATCAGCTGTGGACGGGGTAAGCCTGGAAGAGCTGTGAGCCGGCTGTTGGCGCCATGCACTGGAACTACAAGCCAGAGCCGACGTCCATGGCAAAGAGGCAAACGTCATCGTCGAACTTGGCCTCGGCGGCATGTCGGCGTGCCTGGTCGATGAGGCTGTCCAGGCACGTTTCGAGATCGTCGTTGATGCATTTTTCCATGGTGGCGACAACATGTGGAATCCCCAGTTGTTCACCCGAGGAGTCTTCGACTTCATGGAGGCCGTCGGTGAAGATGAGAAGCCGGTCGATGCTGTTGAGGGAAACGGTTTCCGCGGTGTAGGGTGCCTGTGAAATCAGTCCCAGGGCCGGATTGGGTTTTTTGTGCGCGGGTTGGATTTGTTTTCCCTTGCCGCGCCTGACGGATATGGGTGACGGGTGGCCGGCGCAGGAGAAACGAAGCGTTCCCTCCTTGAGGTTGACCACGCAGTAGATCGCGGTGGCGAAGAGCGTGACCCCGGCGCGTTCGAAGATGGAGACCAGGCCCTCGTTGATACCGTAGAGAAACCACTCGGGACTGGTGGCGGAATCACGTTCCTTTTCCATCAGCCCGCGGAGCATGGAAACGACCAGCGAGGCTCTAACACCATGACCCATGACATCGCAGAGAAAGATGCCGATACAGTGTTGGGAAATGGGCATGACCTCGAAGAAGTCGCCTGCCATCGCGGAGGCGGGCGAGTACCGGCAGCCGAAGGTGACTTCCCGGTCATGACTGCGCAGAACCAGGCCGTCAAGGCTCTGGGGAAGCAGGGCCTGCTGGATCTCCCGGGCGAGCTGGAGCTCTTCTTCGAAAGCGACATTGCGTTGATGCAGCTCTTCCGCGGTGGCGGTGAGCTGGCGTTGCACCTTGACCAGGTCGGTGATGTCATGGCTGATGCCAAAGGTGCCGCACAGCTGGCCTTTGCGATCGAGCCATGGCAGCTTGGTTGCCTCAGCCCAGGTGGTTTCTTTTCCTTCGTAGGTTTCCTCCTGCAGGGCGTTGATCAAGGGGACGCGGGTTTCCATGACCTCCAGTTCGTTGGCCCGTGCGAGGTCGGCGTGGGCCTTGTCAAAGTAGTCCCGGTCCGATTTTCCAATCATGTCCTCCGCGGATTTGGCACCCAGCCTCTTGGCCAGCGAGCTGTTGGTCAGGACGAAGTTGGATTCCTTGTCCTTGTAGTAGACGTTGACTGGTATGTTTTCTATGAGTTGGCGGAGTTTGTATCGTTCTTCCTCAAGATTGATCTCAGCATATTTTCTCTGGGAGATATCGATGATGGAGCCCACGATCCGCTGTGCCTCACCATCCTCACCCCGGACACAAATCCCTCTGATCCGGAGCCAGTGCCAGGTGCCGTCGGGATGATTGTAGCGGCAGTCGAGGGCCAGAGTATCCTCACCCCCTTGAGCCAGCGTTTTTTTGAAGGTGGCCCGTAGCTCCGGTAGTTCTTCCTCGTGGAAGTACTGCTTGGCGTGAGTGATGATGTTAGGTGCTTGGTCTGCGGAGTACCCCAGAAAACCGAGCACCCGGTCCGAGTAGTAAATATCCTCTTCTCCCACATACCAGTCCCAGACACCTTCGTTGGATGCCAGGAGTGCCAACTCGAGCCGGTCCTGTGGGTTGGATTTCATTGCCTGCAGATCCTAGACGCTGGTGGGCGGGGGAATCAACACCGAAGGATGGGCTTAGAGATGTTTTTCCAGCCAGTCGATGGTCTCGGTGATAACCGTGTCGTAGTGCCCCTCGAACGAGTGGTCGGCACCCGGGACCGCTACCAGTCTGGCCGGACCACGGAGGGCATCGTGGAGATCCTGGCTATCGCGTGGCAGGACGACATCGTCGTCGCTGCCGTGGACGAGCAGCCAGGGCAAGCGCAGGCTTCGGGCCGCATCGAGGGTATTGTTGATGTGGTGCAGGTCGTCGACGTAGCTTTGGGACAGGGGGAAGTCGTCTTCCCACATGAAGTCTGCGTCGGGGGTGACGTCACCAAACTCTCGCTCACAGAATTCCCTGGTATAAACCATGCCTGCGAGGGAAACGAGTAGGGTGATACGCTCGTCGCGTGCCGCTGTGAGCGCGCCGACGGCTGCGCCCATGCTGTGACCGATGTAGACGATTTTCCTGCCGTCGCCGAGTTGGTCGATTACGGCGGTGAGGTCACCTATTTCCTTGGTGATATTGGAATCGGCAAACGAGCCTTCCGAGTCACCGTTGCCGGACCATGAGACACGCAGGCCCGGATAGCCGCGGTCAGCCAGGGCACGGGCCAACCAGAACAGCAGGGGCCGGTCTTTGTTGCCCGTGACACCATGGCCGAGAATAACCAGCACGTCATCGCGGCTGCCTTCGTGGTAGGCGGTATCGAGTCGTTCCCCTTGTGCATTGCGAATCGTCAGCATAAGAAATGAGTGATGTCGAGGTTGTGGTGATCAAGAACTTGTGCGCCCCTTGAAGGTGAGTTCGGCGATGCCCGATTTATCGAGCTCACCGAGCCCGAGCTCGATCATGCGCTGGTATTGGTGCTGGGTCGCGAGGGACAGGGGCAGGTCGAGTCCTTCCCTGGCTCCGAGAGCGTTGGCAATACCGCTGTCCTTGGCGGCGTGGGCGGCGGAGAACCAGCACTGGTGGTCGCGGTTGATCATGTCGTCGCCATCGGTTTCGAGGACGCGGGAGTTTGCCCCTGTCTGGGAGAAGACCTCACAGAGCATCCTGGTGTCCAGGCCGAGGGCATCGCCAAGTCCCAGGCCTTCGGCGAGGGCGGCGGTGTTGATATTCATCACCATGTTGACGAGAGCTTTGACCTTGGCCGCCTGGCCGGCCGGACCGATGTAGCGCAGCTTGCTGGAAAGCTGGTCCAGCACATCTTTACAGCCGTTGAATACCGCTTCATCACCGCCGATCATCAGGTAAAGGCTACCGTCGCGGGCCTGGCTGATGCTTGAGGCCATACAGGCTTCCAGTGAGCTGGCGCCCAGGGTGTTGGCTGCGTTTTCAATCTCCATATGCACCTCCGGTGATACGGTTGCGCAATTGATGAATATCCGGCCGCTTGCGTGCACTAACAAGTTGTCGGGTTCATTGAAAAATATACCACGCATGGCATCGTCATCGGTGACAACCGTGAGCACAAGATCGGCATCGCGTGTTGTTTCTGCTAGAGATGATGCCGCATGGCATCCCAGCTCCCCGGCAAGCGCCTGGGCGGTTTCCCGGCGGATGTCATAGACCGAGGTGATACGGTGGCCGCAGTCGTGCAGGCGCCGTGCCATGTTGGCGCCCATCCGGCCCAGACCGACGACGGCGATATTGCGTGGTGATTGTTGCATAGTGTTAGAAAATCATTGAGGCTGGTGGAAAGTAAGACCGCCTTCGTGGATACGGACCTGTTGAAACAGATCGGGACGATGGAAGTCGGGTGCCCCCCCGTCGGCTGGTGTAGCGGTGAGGAATTTCTGGTCGGGGGAATCGACGATGAAGGTGACATTCATCCGTGTTTCCGGACCGAAGTCCAGGCGTGCCTTGAGCACATCCAGCGGGATGGATGCGGCGGCCACCCAAGTGCCGTCGGGAGCGAGATCAGAGAATGTTTGCACTCCGGGAACCTCGACATCCTGCTTGTCAGCGCGCACCCGTGGGGCGGTGAACTCGGCACTCCACCAGGCACCGTTGGGAGCGAGATTGAATTCGAGGTAACGGCCTGATGTCGGATGACTGAGGAAAAACTCGGCGACGTCATATTTCCAGAGTTCCGGGGTGAAGATGCCGGGTCGGGCCTGGGGGTGGAGGCTGGCCGGCTTTCGGCGTGTGGCGACAAACCAGAAACTGGCGTGGTCGATGGCCAGGCCAAACGCGGCGGGCACATCGAGCTTGTGGCCAAACCAGTCGTTTTCGAGTCCGAAGAGGGCGAGGTCGAGAGCCCCCCACTGAAGAGGGGCGCTTTTGTGTTCGATCAGCATGCGTGCACCAATTGTGAGGCTGTAATGACAATTTGCCAAAGCTAAAAATCAGGCAAATTGTGGGGATATTTGCAATTTTGGAGGCTATATTGCGCATATTTTGCTTAAATGTGACATTTTATCACACTTCGATGAAAAATTCTGGCGTTTTGGGTTTATTTATGTTGTGAATAACTCGCTCACAATAAGTGCGCAACCACGATAAAACCTAGACTTTCCAGAGACCAATAACCATGGACACCATCGAATATATCGGACCACGCCCGAAAAAACCCGTACGCAAGTCATGGGGGGGTGGATGGTTGATGATCCTCTTTGTGGTGGTGGGAGTGGGTATCGTCGCCAAGCCGTTTATTTCCCAGCTACTCGCTCAGGATAATAAGGTTACCGAGCTCAAGGTCGAGGAAACCGTTGCTTGGCTCGGCCAGGGGGACGGCTTTGGCAACCAGCTTGCCGCGGCGGCACTGGAGCGCACCCGTGAGGAAGTCACCTACGACGATTCCTATTATAAGATTCCCTACCCCAACGGCGATGTGCCGGCAGGCAAGGGGGTATGCACCGATGTGGTGGTCCGCAGTTACCGAGCCCTCGGGATCGACCTGCAGAAGCTCGTCCACGAGGACATGGAGCGGAATTTCAGGATTTACCCACAACTCTGGAGCTTGAAGGGGCCGGACACCAATATCGACCACCGCCGGGTGCCCAATTTGCAACGCTTCTTCAGTCGTTTCGGAAAGGAAATAGAACTTCCGGAGGAGGGGTCGACAGCCGAGGATTTTTCCTTTGGTGACATCGTCGCATGGCGATTGCCACACGGCGCCACCCATATTGGAGTGGTGGTTCCCGGACCGGGTTCGCACAGGGATGAAAAATGGATTGTCCACAATATTGGTGGAGGACCCGAGTGGGAGGACAAGTTGCTCGAGTATCAAGTGATCGGCCATTACCGGTTCGATGGTACGAAGTGAGTCGCTGGTGGGCCGTTCAGTGGGCAGGTGGTGGAGCGTTGTGACCTGCCGTTTTTCCGACTTCACCACATACTGGGGTAATCAGATTTTTAACCCTTGCTTCTTACCTCTTTCCTCTCGCATCATAACCGCGTGAGTCAAATCCATGTTATCTTTGGTTCCGATGAGGGCACTGTGTCCGAGCAGGCGCTTGGCCTTTTTACTAAGCTGAAACCGGAGGGCGGCGATGATTTTTCCCAGGAAACGATCGACGGGGTGGTGGGTAATGCCGAGGATGCGTATGCGGTCTGTGGCAAAGTGATAGAGTCATTGCAGACCTTGCCGTTTTTCGGAGGGGGTAAAACGGTGTGGCTGAAAAATGCCAACTTTCTCGGCAGCGACCGCACCAGCGAGGCGGAGCGTGCGAAGGAGGGGACCGAGGCGTTGATCGCCTGCCTTGAAGACGGACTGCCGGGTGATGTGCATTTTCTGATCAGCAGCACGGCCATCCATAAGGGCCGGAGACTCTATAAATTCCTTAACAAGGTGGCCGATGTCAAAACCTTTGATAAGCCGGACATTAGCCGCGATGGCTGGCAGGAGAAGATCATGCCGGTGGTGAAAACCAAGGCCCGGAATCTTGGCCTGACATTGACCGGTGATGCCTTGCACCTGTTTATCATGCTGGTAGGCGTCGACACCCGCCAGATCGACAATGAATTGGAAAAACTCGATATCCATCTGGATGATCGACGCGAAGTCACGGAGGATGATGTCCGTGAGATTGTGCCACTCAGCCATGCCGGCGTGGTGTTCGAAATAGGGAACGCCTTGCAAAAGAAGAACGCCGCCCGTGCCTTTGAACTGATCGACCAACAACTCGCCCGCAAGGAGTCGGCCATCGGAATCCTGCGGGCGTCGATCATCCCGACGGTGCGTAACCTCTATATGTCGGCGGCAGCGAGCCACGGGAGGAGTATCCCTAACGGAAATTACAACCAGTTTTCCAGTGCACTGAACAAGTTGCCTGAAAACGAACGGGCATGGCTGCCACAAAAAAAAGACGGTGGGGTGAATGCCTACCCGTTATTTCTAGCGAGTCAGAACGCCGGTGCCTTCGGCGTGCAGCGTCTGGGTGAGGCGATGAAGGCCTGCCTTGACGCCGACAAATGCCTGGTCAGCACCGCCCTTGACCATCGCACGGTGTTGCACCGGCTCATCGCCACCATCTGTGCTGCCTGAATCCTTTCCGTCCAAGCGATGAAAACCCTCGCCATAGCCATAGTCACCGGGATAGTAGCAGGATTGTTAGGTGCTCTGTGCGGGGTTGGCGGCGGCATCGTCATGGTGCCTGCCTTTGTGACGGTTCTCGGGTTTAAGCAGAAAGAAGCGGTGGCAACCTCACTGGCCGTGATCATTATCGTGGCGCTTGTTTCGACACTGAACACCTCACTGAGAAAAGGGGAGTCGCTGATTGATTGGCGGGTGGTGGCATTTACTGCCGTGGCTGCAGCACTGGCTGCGTGGTTTGGCACCGACCTGATGCACAAGCTGAGCAATCAACACCTGACACGTATGTTTGGGGTGGTTCTGCTGGTTTTCGGAACAAAGATGTTACTTGGAAAGTAGTGGAGTCCGACTTGTTAGCTGACGAGTGAGTGTAGCTCGGAGGGATGGTGGAACAGGTAATCGGGTCTGGATTCCGCCAAGGCGGCGGCTGAGTTAAACCCCCAGCCGACAGCCGCGACTGGGATCTGTGCCTTTTTAGCCGCTTTGACATCGCGCAGCTCATCCCCGATGTAGATCATATCTCCGGGCTTGATGGAAAAGGTCCTGCAGATCGAGCGGAGGTGTTTTGATTTACCGGTTAGTTTGGAGGTGGAGGAAACAAAGGTAAAGATATCCTCCAAGCCATGGTGTTGAAGAAAGAGGTGGACGTTTTCAGTGGAGTTGGATGTCAGGATACCGAAGTGCTCGGTCTTCTGGCGCAAGCGGGGGAGGGCGTCGGCGATGCCCTCGATCAGAGGTAATCGGCTAATCCGGGACTTGAGCATCTGGGTGCCCTTGTACAGGAGCTTGGGGACGAGGAGTCTGGGGACCCCGAGATGGTCAAGAAAGTCATTGAGCTTCATGTGACGGAGAATATGAACCTCGTCCTCATCAATGGGTTTCAGACCATGCGTTTCAGCCATCTGGTTGTAGATCTTCAAGCCCTCGTCCAAGGTGTCGGCGATGGTGCCATCAAAATCAAAAACCAGTGTGCTGTATTTCATCATCAGTTCACTGTGACACTATGCGCAATTCCTTCAACGTGCGATGCAAAAAAGGTGAGCATTGTGTCACGCAATGGTTCGGTCCGACCGGATTAATCCGATAAACATGAAACGATCGACACCTTGCCCGACCGGATCAGCCACCGGATGTTCCAGCCATCGACCAGACAACCGTATTCACGGTCAGTCGTGTCATGCTGGTAGGCGGGGCGGGGGTCATTGGCCAGGGTCTTTTCGATCAGGTGTTTTGTTCCTGTGTCCAGGGAGTCGCCGACTCCATCCTGCCATTCGACGGCCATCAGGGCCGGCGGCTCCTGAGCGAAGCCTGCCAGGGCATCAGGCAACGAATCGGAGAAGGGGATGTAGGGTTTGATATCGAGAATGGGTGTGCCATCGACCAGGTCCACGCCACGCAAATTGAGGACCGGGCCATCCGGGTGATCCGGATCGATGCCTACCAGCCTCACGCATGACAGCCCGATTGGATTCGGCCGGAAAGGAGACCTGCTGGCGAAGACACCCACTTTCTTGTTTCCCCCGAGTCGCGGCGGCCTGACAGTTGGTTTCCAGTCATCTCGAATCGCCTGATGAAAAACAAACACCAGCCAGACATGGGAAAACCCTTCAAGTCCTTTGACGGCATCAGCTGACCGGAACTCCGGCTCGAAAACCAGCTCGCCCCAGGCTTCGTCGACGAGTCCCGGCTGTCGGGGGACACCAAACTTTTCCCCATAACAGGTGCGAACGTGGCCAATGATTTCAACATTCATCATTCAAAATTCAACCTTCAGAAGGGTGTCAATGCACATGCGCGTCACCACCTGCTCCCCATTCGAATCCAAACTGGAGCCAGACGCTGTGGTCCCCGCCACGTTCATCAGAGTGATCGAAGTTGTATTGCAGTCGCGCGACAGACTCGATTTTTCCGAGGGAAAAATAACACGCAAGGGAGGGGGAGACCCGGTGGCGTTCGGGAAGTTCAGGATCATCGACACCCTCCAGATAATCATAGCGCAGACCAATTTCCCACTTGGGGTTCAACTTGTAGAGAGCCGCTGAAGTGACGGCGAGCTCCTCGAATTTTCCTTCGTCGGTGCCAATCCTACGCAGCATGGCCTCGTTTCTCCAGGTGAATTGTTTGCCATGGTCCTCGTCCTGCAGCCAGGTGTAGGTGAGATCGACCCCGAAGAGTCGGCCGGTTTTCGCCATGAAATTTTCTCCCTGCAAATAACTAGCGCCGTAAATAAACTGACAGGTATCACTGGGCCAGACGATTGCCTGGTAATGCACGGAGAGAACGTTCCTATCCCAAAGGGCTTGCCCAGCTTCCTCGCTGTGATCGTGTGCACCGCCGGCGTGTTCCGCTTCCTCGTGATCATGGCTAACAGCATTACCAAACGACAGCGTCAATCGGTCGTTCCAATGGCTTGGTGCCATCCACGTGATTTCCACACCCTCGATGACCAGGCCATCGTCACCGAGGAAACGCACATTGCCGAGGTTGGCATCGACAAATTTCCAGGCATGGTTATGGATGTTGTTTTGAGTGCCGACGGTGGCCAACAGCCGACCTGCCTTCATCTCGAAGCCACCGGGAAGGTTTAAAAACCTGGCATAAAACTCTTCAAGCTCCGCATCCCAGCCGTCAACATCGTTCCACGAAATAATACCTTCAGTAAAACCGGCGATGTGCTCGCCATAAAGAATGTCGGCACCCAGTGAGAGACTGGGCACGCTGAATCCGGAATGGACGGGATCGTGTCCGCCGTGGGCGAGGCCAGCGTCCTCGAGATCCGTATCTCCCAGGACGGCCCGCAAGTGCGCGCGTGGCTCGATCAGCAAGGAAGGCCCCGTATCGTGATCGCAGTCGACACCCCCAAAGGGAATGTCCGCAGGGGCGCTTTCATTCCCCGTGGCCGGTGAAAAGAGGGCGCATAGGATCATGCAGGCGGGGATGTGAGAATAAAGCGACGGCATAGGGCTGGAAAAAATATCGGGACATGGCGGATGACCGCGTCCCGACACATTAGTCGTTAAGATTGGCACTGACCAACCCTAAATCGAGCAGATGGAATTCTAGCGTACTTCGCCCGGGCCCCAGTCGAAGCCAAACTGCAGCCAGATACTGTCTTCGTCGCCGTGTCCCTTGATGTCATCGTGGTCGTACTGGAGACGCACGAGGCCCGTGAGATCATTACCGAGGTCAAACCTTCTGGCGATGGACAGTGAGGTGCGTTTTCTTTCTAACAACTCGGGGTCCTCGACACCCTCAAGATACTCGTAGCGTAACCCGGCTTCCCAGTTCTCGATGAATTCCCAGAGCAGGGCGGTGTTGTAGCCGTTGTCCTCGAAGCCACCTTCGTCGTTCTCGACATCGCGCATGATCCACTCGCTGCGCCAGCGGAACTGGCGACCACCGGGTTCAAGTCCGTTTTCACGCCAGGTGTAGGTGAAATCAGCCCCGTAGATATCAGTGGTCATGTCGAATCCATTATCTCCTGTTAGGAAACTGCCGCCCACCTTAAAGCGGTGGAAATCGTTTGGCCCGAACTTCGCCTGATAGCGAACCACGATGACATCCCCGACGGGACGAGCCATTTCCGCCTCCTCGTGATGGTCGTGACCTACGTGCCCCTCGTCATGACCTTCATGTTCATGGGCGACCGGTGAGCCAAATCCGACGCTGAGAGAATCTGTCCACGGCGTGGGCGCGATCCAGGTCAGTTCACCGCCGTCATAGGCGAAGCCGTCGTCACCGAGGTATCTGACGTTGGCGATATTTGAGTTGGCAAAATCCCAAGCGTGTAAATGGTGCGCGTTCTGGTCGCCGAAACGTGCCAGCATGCGGCCCCCACGGACCTCGAAGCCTCCGGGCAGGTTGTGCAGTTTGAGAAAGCCTTCCTCAAATTCCGCGTCGAATTCTTCCCCGTCTGTTTTGAAAATATTCACCGTGGTAAAGCCGCTGACGTATTCGCCGAGGTAGATGTTGCCGCCGATTTCAAAGCCCTGGAAATTGAAGCCGTCCTCCGAGGGATCATGACCTGCAAAGGCGACTTCATCAGCGGGAAGCGAGGTGTTTCCGTGAGTCAGCCGCAGATGCAAGGTAGGCTCCAGCCGGATCGATGCTTCTTCTTTGACCGGCGGCACCGTGGCTTCTGTGTCCGGATTTGCTTCTGCTGTTAGGGTGAGAGGCATGACCCCAAGCAACGAGGAAACGACTAGGTATTGGGTGTTTTTATGGTACATTCTTACTTTTGTTGTTTTTGTTGTTCGTTTGCAGGCGTTTCAACGGCCCGTAGTTGGGGTTTACGAAATAGGCGATGAGGAAGATGATACCCAGCACCAGGACGATGGCCGGGCCGGTCGGGATGTTGAGGGGGACGGAAATCACCACAGCCAGCATGGAGCTCAGGCAGCCGACGATGCCTCCGCCCCAGAACAACCACCGCGTCTGGTTGGTGAAGAGTGAGACGATGGCACCCGGGACGACGAGCAGACCGATCGAGAGGATCGGGCCGACCGCTTGGAAACTTGCCATCAGGGCGAAAATCATCAGCGCGTAGAGCAGGTAATTCATCCAGCGCACACCCACCCCCTGCACGGCAGCGACATTCGGTTCAAACAAGGTCAGCAGGAGCGGTCGCATGAAAAGGGTCGCGCTCAGAAGGATGAAACAGGAGATGCCAAAGAACACCTGCAAGTCGGAGTCACTCACAGAAAGGATGTTTCCAAACAGCCAGTCCTCGAGATTCTGCACCGTGTGGGTGTACTGGATGAGAACGATTCCCAGCGCGAAGGCGGTGGTAAAGAATATCGCCAGCGCGGTGCTCTGGGGCAGCCGGGTGTTGCGGGTCACCGAGATCGAGCCGAGCCCGACAATCAGGGCGGCGAGCAAGGCTCCCGTAAACGCACCCGCCTGGGTCAGCGCGCCGGTGATGAGCACCACAATAACGATGCCCGGCAGCAGGGTGTGGCAAAGCGCGCTCAAGGTCAGCGAGCTTTTCCGCAACAGGACAAAGCCACTGACAAAGCCGTTGGTAAATCCGATCAGCGCCGCCGCCACCAGGGCGCGGCGAAAAAACGGCATATCGAGCATTTGCAGAAGTTCATTCATTGTCCGCTGTTTTGAAGGTGAGGTTGAGGTTTTCCTCGGTGAGCACGGTCTGGCACTCCCCGTAGGCCACAATGTTGCGGTTGAGTAACAACACGTGATCAAAGATATCCGCCAGCGTGTTGATGTCGTGGTGGGAGGCGATCACCAACCGGTGTTCCATGGCAAGCTTGCGCAGCAGACGGGTCAGGTTCGCCGTATGGTCACGATCAAGCCCCGTAAACGGCTCGTCTAACAACAGGACATGCGCCTCCTGCGCCACCGCCCGGGCGATGAACGCGCGTTGTTTCTGGCCTCCTGATAGCTCACTGATCTGGCGGTTGGCGAGCTCGCCGTCCATTTCCATCAGATGGAGTGCTTGCTCGACCGCGAGCTCATCTTTTTTAGTGAACTTCCCCCACGCGCCGAGCTGGGAGTAGCGCCCCATTTCCACAACGCCACGGACGGTGACCGGGAAGTCCCAGTTGACTTCCTCGTGCTGGGGAAGGTAGGCGAACTCGCCGCCACGGCACTGGACGTTGTCCTCGCCGCACCAGGAGACGCTTCCGGTCTTGCGCTTGACCAGTCCCGCGATGGCTTTGAGCAGCGTGCTTTTGCCCGCGCCGTTAGGCCCGACCAATGCCAGGCTGTTACCGCAGCGGACCTGAAGGTTGATGTTTTCCAGGACACTGACATCGCGGTAGGCGACTTCCAGGTCGCGGATGATCAACTCGTGAGTCTGACCTCGGTTGTGGGTATGGGTGCACTTACTCATGATGTCCTCCCGTGTTGTATTCGAAGGTTTCGTTCATTTCCCTGGAGCTGCTGAAAAAGGAATACTTCTGGCCTTCTCCATGGTCCGGGGAAATGCTCACCTGCACGAAGTGGTGGCTGCCGTCCACGGCATCGTCGGGCCAGACGACATCGAGCCAGTAGGTGACATCCCGGTGGGCGACGAGTTTTACGTCGCGGTAGTCCGGGTTTTCCGCAGGCGAGGCAACGCTGAGAAGCACCACGTCCTCCCCGCCGCTCTCCGATGGCCGCTTGAGGGTGTAGGACTGCGGTGGCGTTGAAAACGTAAACTCGATCTCGGCCTCCACCGTGTGCTCGCCATCGTCGTTTGCCTGTTGTGGGGCAGCCGGGGTGGCGGGCGCGCCGGTGTCGATGTAGAGACTGCCGGCAAATCCGACAATCGCCAGAACGACGAGCAACAGCAGGGCTTGGATCGGTGGCTGGCCTTTCATGCGTTAGAAAAAAAATCGGGCTACGTGGCAGTGACCGCCGGGTGTTAGCGAGCGAGTGCCGAGACGATTTTACTGACGTTGTCCCTCATCATCTTCTCGTAGTTTGTCGATCCGTCAGCCGCCAGCGTGCCTCCGATGCGGACACCGGCTTCCCTGGCGATGATCTGCAGCGACTTGGGGTTCGCCCGCTGCTCCGGGAAGATGGCTTTGACATGGTTTTTGCGCAGCTCGCTGATCGCCAGCGCTTGATAGCTGGCACTGGTCTTTTGCTGGGCGGTGAGGCCTTTCACCGGCAGAGCCTTGAACCCGTATTCCTTGCAAAAATATCCAAACGCGGCGTGCGCCGTGCTGAGGATGCGGTTTTGACGCGGGATGCGACTGACCTCACGCTTGATCCAGGAGTGCAGGGCAGACAGGCGTTTTGAGTAGGCGGCGGCATTGGCCTTGTAGGCGTCCGCGTTCGCGGGGTCGGCCTCGGCATACTCCTTGGCAATGACACGGGCGGCCTTCTGCATGTTGCTGACGCGGTGCCACCAGTGGGGGTCGATCGCACCGTGCGCGTGCTGCGGACAACACACATACTGACTGTCGCGACCACTGATTTTCTGCGACGGAATAGTCCTTCCCACCTCAACCACCTTGGCGCTGCTGCCCAGGGTGCTCCTGAGTTTGTCCAGATAGGTTTCCAGGTTTTTGCCACTCGCCAGATAGAGGCTCGCCCCCTTCGCCCTGAGCAGGGCCTTCGGCGTGGGCTTGAAATGATGCGGGTCCTCATGGGGAGCGATCAGCTGCACCACCTCGGCGTGCTGCCCCGCCACCTGACGGGCAACATCCGTGATCAGGGGGTGCAAACTGGCTACTTTCAACCGCGCAGCTTCCGTTGCTGTCGTAACCAGCGCAAGTATGGAAATTCCGAGGAGCAGAGAGATCTTTTTCATGGCGGAAGGAGCGTTAACGCAAGATAGAAACTATTGCAAGTATTTTGCGTTAACATTTTTTTGTTAAGTCCGGCCATTTGGTGTTTGGCGTTTGTTTCCTCGGGTTTAAAAGACAAACCATGGTCACTCGCTTTGCGCCATCACCGACAGGGATGCTTCATTTGGGGCATGCTTATGCGGCGGCCTATGCGTACGATTGTGCCATGGAAAACGGGGGACGTTTTCTACTCCGGTTCGAGGATATCGACGTGACGCGGGTGAGGGATCACTACTACCTCGCCATCGAGCGGGACTTGTCATGGCTCGGGTTGCAATGGGACGGAACGCCGATCCGTCAAAGCGACCGACTCCCTGCGTATCTGGAAGCCTTGGAAAAACTCAAGTCGCTCGAGGTGGTCTATCCCTGTTTCTGCACCCGCCGTGAGATCCAGCAGGAAATTGAATCGATGGGAAACGCGCCCCATGGTCCGGAAGGCACCTTGTACCCTGGGACCTGCCGGTCATTGTCAGCCATGGAACGCGCTGACCGGATCGCGGCCGGGCTGGGGCACTGTTGGCGACTCGATACCTGCTCCGCAGCCAGACTCGCCGGGCCACTGGGCTTTGAAGACGAAATCAAAGGCCGGGTGGAGGTGGATCCTTTTTTGTTAGGCGATGTGGTGCTTGCCCGAAAAGACATCGCCACCTCCTACCATCTCGCGGTTGTGATCGATGATGCTTTTCAGAAAATCACCGATGTCACCCGTGGCGAGGATCTGCTTGCATCGACCCATGTGCACCGGTTGTTGCAAAAATTGTTAGGCCTGCCGATTCCCACCTACCACCACCACCGGCTCATCCTCGATGATCAAGGAAAACGCCTCGCCAAGCGTGACGACTCCCTCAGTCTCCGCACCCTGCGTGAGCAGGGGAAAACACCGGCAGAGATCTTCGCCATGATGTAAGCAGCCTGGTTCTGGCTCCCCGGCTGTATAATTTACAGAGCATTTACACACAGGCGGGGAAAATGCGCCTATTCTACGATCATCAACGAAAGATGATCCCATGAATCGCAGAAAAATAGTTCAAATATTTGGTGGCACCGTAATTGCCGGTACCTTGAGTCCACGGCAGTTGTTTGCCCATGAAGAAAAACATCCAGCGCATCGCCACTGGCACCCTCCGATTTTGCCGCATGTCCGTCCCAGGCCCCACCATCCCGCACCAGTGCAGGTAAGTTCCGTGGACGTATCGGCGAGGATCGTTGGCAGGATGGCTACCACGACCATGACCATGTCCCTGCACAATCCGGGAAACCGGCAGCAGGAGTCCGTCGTCATCATCCCGGTTTCGGTCCATGCCGTAATACGCGAGTTCGGACTCGAGGGTGCCCAGGGTAAGTTCCCCGCCAAACTCGTTCCCCGCGACGAGGCACGCAAAATTTACGATGAAATCGTCCGCCGCTCACTCGACCCTGCCCTGCTGGAATTCGCGGCCAGCGGTCTGGTTAAATCGAGTGTCTTCCCCGTGACTGCCCATGGGACTTGCCGGGTGCGCCTTGTCTACGAGGAAATGCTTGAGGTCGACGGCAACCGGATCGATTACACGCTGCTCCGAACCGAGTCGCCCGAGTATCACGTGCCATGGAACGTCGCTGTCGACTGGACCGTCAAAGGTGGTCTCGCCGGTGTCTACTCACCCACGCATCATACCGGGGAAAGTCGGGTGGGCCCTAACCGGATCAAGCTGACCAACCAGGGGAAGATGCAGCCGGGTTCATTCCGCCTATCTGCGACGCAGCGCAAGAACAAGCAAGCCAGCGCCTCCATCATGGCCTATCCCGGTAAGGAAAAGGATAAACATGGCGGCTATTTCCTGCTTCTGCTTTCTCCACCTGCCGTCGAGAAAAAACAGCCCGTGTTACGTGAAGTCACCCTGGTCATCGACAAGTCGGGAAGCATGGCGGGAGAAAAAATGGAGCAAGCCCTGAAGGCCGCCACCCAGGTCATTGAAGGACTCAACGATGGGGAGGCATTTAACATCATTGTCTACAATGAATCGGTCGAGGTCTTTGCGGAGAAGCCCGTGATCAAAACGCGGGACAGCCTGCTGGCTGCCAGAAAATACATCTCCAGCGTGCGTGTCAGCGGTGGTACCAATATCCACGATGCCCTCCAGGTGGCTACCCAGCAACAAGCAACCCAGGGCATGCTGCCGATTATTCTTTTTCTAACCGATGGTGTGCCAACAATCGGCCAGACCCACGAAGGAAGGATCCGCGAGGCCATTGCCAGGGCGAACCGGCATCATCGCCGTATCTTCACCTTTGGGGTGGGGGTTGATGTCAATACTCCCTTGCTCTCACGCCTGGCTGATGACTCCCGTGCCCGCGCCACCTACGTATTACCGAAAGAGGATGTGGAGGTCAAGGTGGCCGCTGTCTTTCGCCGCCTGTCTGGTCCGGTGCTCAGTGACCCCGGACTGGTATCCACTGACGAAAACGGAAAGGTCACCCCTGGTCTGGTCAGTGATGTCCTTCCCGCACGCCTGCCCGATATGTTTGATGGGGAACAGGTCGTTGTGTTAGGTCGCTATCACCAGAATGGCCAACTCCATTTTAAACTAACAGGAAACGATCAGGAGGGGCCACGCACCTTCAAGTTTGACCTGTCATTGAAAAAAGCCCGACTGGGAAACTCCCATGTGCCACGACTCTGGGCGACCCGGAAAATTGCCGTCCTCACCGAGGCTCTACGCGATCTGGGGGCTGAAAATGGCAAGCCGGTCAACATGCAGGACCCCAAGGTCAAGGAACTGGTCGATGAAATTGTCCGTCTCTCCACCGAGTACGGTATCCTCACCGAATACACCGCCTTTCTGGCCACCGACGGCATGATGTTTAGCAACAACATGCACCGCGATGCGGTGAGCCGCGCTTCTGCGGAGATTCATCACAAAGCCGTCCAGAAACGATCCGGCGCCGCCTCCGTGAACCAGGATTACAACATCCAGCGCACCAAGTCCGCCACCCAGTTGAATCCCGGTAACCGATACCTCGACGATGGTCTCAAACAAGCCGAGGTCAAACAGGTCTGCCAGGTCGCCGACAAAGCATTCTACCGCCAAGGCAACGAGTGGGTGGATGCCAGTCTGGCCGGTAAGGAGATCGGCTCCACCCCAACCCGGAACATCAATGTCTCCAGTCCCGAATTCCAGAAAATAGCCACCCGTCTCATCGCCGACAACCGCCAAAGCTGTCTCGCCCTGGGCGAAAACATCCGCGTCGTCATCGACAACCAATCCTACCTCATCCAGTCAGGAAAGTAGGACAGCTTTGCAAGCTGTCGACAACCCAAGCAACAACAACCCAAGCAAATAAAAACCATGAAAACCCGAAACACCATCGCCACTGCCATCACCCTGGCAGCCCTCACACTCCAGCCCGCCATGGCTGAGAAACCCGAAGCCAAGAAACCCGACCAGGCGAAAGTCCAGATCGCCATCCTGCTCGACACCAGCAGCAGTATGTCCGGCCTGATCGAACAGACCAAAACCCAGCTCTGGAAAATCGTCAACACCTTCATCGATGCCCGGCAGAACGGACAGGTGCCCTACGTCGAAGTCGCGCTCTACGAGTATGGCAAAGACAGCCTCAGCAAAGAGGAACACTGGATCAGACAAATCCAGCCACTCACCCGCGACCTCGATGAAATCAGCAAACAACTATTCTCCCTCCAGACCAACGGCGGTGAGGAATATTGCGGTGCGGTCATCCGTCGCGCCACCCAGGACCTCAAATGGGACCCGTCTAACAAGGTGTATAAAGCGATTTTCATCGCCGGCAACGAAGCCTTCACCCAGGGACCCGTGAAAGCAGATGAATCGGTCAAAGCTGCGATCGCCGCCGGTGTTATCGTCAATACGATCCACTGCGGCAGCGAGCAGGCCGGGATTTCCGGAGGTTGGAAAAACGGAGCCATGCTGGCAGATGGCAAGTATCTGACCATCGACCACAACCGCGCTGTCGTCCACATCGAGGCACCCCAGGATGCCGAGATCGTCAGGCTCAATACCGAGCTGAACAAAACCTACCTCGCCTACGGTCGCATCGGTGCTGCCAAGCAGCATGACCAGGTCGCACAGGATAAAAACGCCGCCGAAAAGTCCTCCAGCGGGGCTGCTGTCCAGCGTGCCATTTCCAAGGGCAGTGCCAACTACTACAACGGCAACTGGGATCTTGTTGACGCCTGCAAAGACAAGAAGTTCGATATCGCCAAGGTCAAGGACAAGGACCTGCCGAAGGAGATGCAGAAAATGACCCTCGAGGAACGCAAGGCCCACATCGGAAAAACGGCCAGGGAGCGTGCCGACATCCAGGCCAGGATCCTTGATCTCAACCAGAAACGCAGTGCCTACGTCGCGGAAAAACGCAAGGAACTGGCTGAAAAAAGCGGGGTGCAAACACTCGACGAGGTCGTGGCCAAAACGGTCCGTGCCCAGGCGGAGAAAAAAGGCTACGCGTTTAAGAAATAGACTGCGTAAACCGGTTCGCCACAGCCCGTCCACCAAGGTCTCCTGGTTCCAAGCACTACTTAGAGCACCTTGGGCACGACCCGAAGAACTCGAGTTCGTGGTAGAGGTTTTTATAACCCGTGGTGAACCGGATTTCCTTTTCCAGCTCGTGCACCGGGCAGGGCGCATTGATGGGTTCTATGGAGCCGCATTCGGTGCAAATCAGGTAGTCACGATGCTGGCCGGGGAGCAGCAGGGCGAAATAGGCGGCCCGCTCGTGCAGGCCGAGCCGACGCAGGATCGCCTTGTCGGCAAGGCGCTGGAGAAGACGAAAGACAGTCGCTTTATCGCACTGGTTAGCGAGGCGTGGTGACTCGGCGAGTTCCGCCAGGGTCATCGGCCGGTCGCCCTCTAACAAGGTTAATAAGAGTTCCTCAAGCGCCTTGGTGCGCCGTAGTCCCTCGGCGCGGCAGCGGGTGATTAGGTTGTCTAGATCGGTGGGCATGGGGGGTAAGTTTCAAATACCAAACTCCAAATACCAAGCTGCGGTGGGAAGCGCTTTGGTGGTTAGCAGGCGTCGAGTAGTGGGTAAGCTGAGTGAGACATACAAAAGGCGCAAGCCTTTCGCTTTTTGGGTATTTGGAGTTTGAAACTTCACAGCAGTCCCGGTTGTTGTGGATCTGGTGTTGCTCCGATCTTGGTGTAGGCGGCGGGCAGGGCGACGCGGCCCCGTGGGGTGCGTTTGAGGAATCCTTGCATGATGAGGAAAGGCTCGTGGACTTCTTCCAAGGTGGAGGCGTCTTCACCGATGGCAACGGCGAGGGTGGAGAGGCCAACCGGGCCGCCGTTGAATTTATAAATCGCGGCTTCAAGGATGCGTTTGTCCATCTCATCCAGACCGTCACTGTCGATTTCGATCATCGCCAGCGCATCGTGGGCAATGGCCGGGGTGATGGTACCGTCGGCGCGCACCTGGGCGAAGTCGCGGACCCAGCGGAGCAGGTTGTTGGCAATACGGGGGGTGCCGCGCGACCGGCTGGCGATTTCCATGGCGCCGTCTTGCTGGATTTCAACGCCTAACAACTTTGCGGAACGCAGGATGATGTGGGCTAGTTGCGCGGCGGTGTAGTAGTCGAGCCGGTTGACCAGGCCGAAGCGCGACCGCAATGGTGAGGTCAGCATACCCGAGCGCGTGGTAGCGCCTATGAGGGTGAATTTGGGAAGGTTGAGCTGGATCGAGCGAGCGGACGGGCCGGAGTCGATGATGATATCGAGCCGGTAGTCCTCCATCGCGGGGTAGAGGTACTCCTCGATCGCCGGGTGCAGTCGGTGGATCTCATCGATAAAGAGGATGTCGCCTTTCTGGATATTGGTCAGGATGCCGGCGAGGTCGCCCGCCTTTTCAATCTGCGGGCCGGAGGTGGTGTGCAGGTTGGTGCCGGTGGCGTTGGAGACGATGTTGGCCAGCGTGGTCTTGCCGAGGCCGGGGGGGCCGGATAGCAGGATGTGTTCGAGGACATCGTCACGCATCCTGGCGGCCTCGACCATCAGCATGAGTCGCTCGGTGACCTTTTCCTGACCATGGAAGTCCTCGAACCCCGGTGGGCGGAGTGACTGGTCGAATTGTTTATCCGGCGACTGGTTGGTCTGCTGGTAGAAGGATTCGGACATGTTCAGGGGTCAGGGGTCGGGAGTCAGGGTTAGCGGATCAGGTCCTCCTCGTAGTAGACCTTGAAACCGGCGTTGTGGAGGACGGACATACCGAACTGGGTATCCTCGAGGTGCAGTGCCATGAGGGTTTTTCCCTCGGGGTGGGGCATGAGCGAGTAGGCAAAGTCGACGTTGGTTTCCGCTGCCCTGAGGACGTCGAGCGCCTGGGCAAGGCCACCGCCTGTTTCTGTGAGTCCGATGACAACGATCTCGGAAGTCATGTGCGGGATGCCTTTTTCCATGAAGATACGCATCGTGGTATCCGGGTCAGACACCACGAGGCGGGTCATGGCAGCATCCCTGGAGTCCTGGATGCTGAGTCCGATGACCTCGATGTTTTCGGATCTCAGCAGGCGGACCAGCGAACTCAGCGAACCCGCGCGGTTCTTCAACATCACAGAAAACTGGATGGGGGAGGTGCCGGGTGGTTTGATTTCGCAGTCGGGCATGGAACGGCGGTATTAAACCATGGTTGCCCACGTGTGGGAAGGGGATTTGTGGTTATGCCCCCCCTGCTAGAGTTCCTTGATATAAAGATTGCGCCAGCGGATCTCGCCACCGTGGGTCTGCAACTGGATGGGGCCTTTCTCGAAGATGGGTTTCTTGCGGTCGAAGTAGTTTTCCATGACGGCGGCGTCCACGACCTTTTCCCCGTTGAGGTGGACGGTCACCTTGTTGCCAACCATGATGATACGCATGCTGTTCCATTCGCCAAAGGGTTTATCCATGAGTTTGGAAGGGTTTTTGCCTGGCGCACCGGCGCTATTGTTCCACAGGCCACCGGAGCCCTTGTCGGCACCGTGTTGCCATTTGCCACCCTCCTTGGTGGTATCCCAGATCTGGACCTGTGGCACGCCGCGCAGGTAGATGCCACTGTCGGCCTTGGGGACGGTCTTGTATTCAAGCAAGAGCTCGAAATCGGCGTAGTCCTTGTTGGTGGTCAGATAGAGGCCGTGGCCGTCATTGACGAGTTCGCCGTTCTCAACACTCCAGTGTTTGTTGATGTCCATCCGGGTTTTCTGTTTGTGCGCCTCCAGTTCCTCGGGTTTCATTTTCCACAGCGTGCGTGGATCCTTGGTGCCATGGCCGAACCAGCCGTTGAGGTCCTTGCCGTTGAACAGGGCGGTGAATCCTTCCGGGGGGGTGTTGTGGGCTCCTGCATCCTTGGTCGCTCCAGCCGGAAGCTCGGTGATTTTCATACCCCGGAACTGCACGGGATCGCCGTGGCCGCAGAAGCAGATATGGCCGGAGCGGCGTTTGACCCCTGTGTGTTTCGGGTATTGTTTGGCGAGGTCATCAAGATTGGCTTGATTGATCACGGTGCCGTTGAGCTCGACGGTGACCTGACTGCCGTTGACCGTGATTTTCTCCTTGTTCCACTCGCCGACGGGTTTGAGGTGGCCTTTTTTCGCCGCCTTTAATGTATAGAGACCACCGTGGAACTGGTAGTCCATGAGTTTGGCATACTTCGGGTGGGTGTTGTCGAGCACCTGGACTTCCATACCGGTGTAGGCGGGGTTGCCTGATCCGGGGTAGTGGATACCGATGCCGTTGTTGCCGCCGGGGGGGAGTTTGAATTCAAATTCAAAGATGTAGTTGGTGTAGACCTTCCCGGTCGTCAGGTTGCGGCCTTTGGGGGTGCAGATGATGGCACCGTCCCTGACCTCGTAGCCAGCGCCCTTCCATCCGGTGAGGTCTTTTCCATTGAAAAGTGAGACGGGTCCCTCATTCGCTTGGGCGGAAAAAACGGAGATGGTGGCGATGAGGCAGCTGATGGTTAGTTTCATGGATGCATTATACATGGCTGTATGCGTAAATCTTCAAAAAAAATTGCGAAAACAGGAAGGCTGGGATAATACGGATGAGGGAGTTGTCTATGTCTATGTACCTATTTCTACGTATAAAGACACTCCGCCCGCACAAGCACCCAATAAGGATGATGGAATTTAAACAAAGAACCCTCAGTTCCGCTTTATCGCCATCTCCTCAAATCAAATACAGAATCCATATGAAAACAACAACTTGCGCGCTTGCGCTATCACTGGGACTCGCTGTTGCGAGTAATGCCGCCCTCAGTCTTACAAATGGAGACTTTAGCTCCGATACCAGCAACTGGAACAGTGAATTTGGCACCTCTCCCGACGGTTGGTTTTCCAGTCTTGCTTCAACCAATACCAATGGAAACTATGGCGAGGCCATGACTGGAGGTGGCGGATCCAATAATAATTTCACTTACGGGACTGGTAGAGTTGCTGCGCTCAAGCAAGTATCCGGCAACTACTACCAACAGACGATTGGCCTGGTTGGAGAACAAACAGGAGTTCAGGTGGATTTCCTCGGTGGATACCGTGCACATTCCTCTTACTCCACTGCCGCCCGCAACATTAGCATTGAGGTTTCCCTTTGGGATGCCACGCTGAATGTTGAGTTGGCTAGCACAACCATTGATTACGCCTACCTTGCCGCCGGTAATGCATTGGCTGCAGAGTCAAAAGTCCTCACTTATACAAGTGCCAATGGCGCTAATGATTTAGCATTACGCTTTACGAATGTCTCAGCTAACCCCTCCGGTGCAAATCCGAACACAGCCCTTATTGATGGTGTCTCCATCACAGCAGTCCCGGAGCCAAGCTCCGCGGCTCTTCTGGGACTTGGTGGACTCGCCCTTATCTTGCGTCGTCGTAAGTAGGCTGCTCTCTAATTTTCAAAAACCGCCATCCACTTTTGGGAGGCGGTTTTTTATTGGGCCGATTTCTATTTCGATTCAGTCAGCCGGATGCAGTGGCCACCGCCGGGGGCGAGTTTGGCGTTGATGGTGTCGCCTTTTTTGACGCTGATTTTCCGAACCTTGTACGACTCCCGGTTGGTTTTGTAGTGGGCGTCTGGGCCGTCCTCGTAGAGGGTGGCGGTGTAGCTGACGCCGTCCTTGAGGAAGTCGAGCTGGATGGGGAGCTGCCTGCCTTTTTCATCGCAGCAGGAGGCGACAAACCAGTCGTCGCCGCTGCGTCGTGCAGTGGTGATCAAATGGCCGATGTCGCCGTGGAGGATGCGGGTCTCGTCCCAGGTCATGGGGAGTTTGGCGATGAATTCAAAGAGATCGGCCTTGGCCTCGTAGGCTTCCGGGATGTCGGGGATCAGGCTGAGCCCGGAGTAGGTGATCAGCACCCGGGCTGTTTCCGCGGTGACGGTGGAGTAAACCTCGGCGAAGATCTTGGGCCGGTCCTTTTTGGCGTTGTTGAGGCTGTAGAGGCCGTTGCACATGTCGAGGGGGCCGGCGAGCATGTTGGTGAAGACGGTGGTGCAGAAAGTCTGCGGGGTGAAGGTGCGCAGGGCGTCCGACTGCGAGTGGCAGAACTCGCGGGTCACGTAGTTCGGGTAGGTGCGGCGGTCGCCGGAGGGGGCGACCGGGCCGTCGTGGAAATCGCAGAGCAGCTTGTGCTTTGCGCAGAGCTCGACGATGCGGCGGGTCTTGCGCACCTTGTCCTGGGGGGCGGCGCGCATGAATCCGTACTTGATGCCCGCGGCACCCCACTGCTGGTAGGTGGCGAGGGTTTTCTCAAGGTCGTGTTTTTTCTGCGCGGCGTCGTTGAGATAGAGAATGATGCCGACGTTCTTTTTCTTGGCGTACTGGATCAGGGCGGGCACGTCGATGGGGTGTTTCCAGTCCTTGGGCGCCGGTTTTCTAACAAGTTCTGGCTTGTCCGGGTGGGGTTGGATGATGAGGTGGTCGCGGCTGGTGGTGGGGTCCTCATTGGGGTCGAACTCGAGGCCATACCAACCGGCGTCGAGCAGAAGGTAGCCGAGTTTGTGTTTGGAGGCGAAGTCGATGTGGCGTTTCCATGACTCCATGCCGAGGTCGTACACAAAGCCATCGTCGGCGACGGCGCCCCAGGCGCGCCAGTCCCACATGGCGATGCCGGGTTTGATCCAGGAGGTGTCCTCGATGGCGCAGGGGGGATTGAGGTTGACCATGGTGTGGTTGACCAGCAGGTCTCCGGGTGTTTTTCCTAACAACAAGACCCGCCAGGAGGTTTCCGACGGCAGATCCACGGTGGATGCGGGCATGTTGGCCTGAAAGGCGGTGGGGCCGATGCGCTTGAGTGAAATGCCGGCGTAGTCGCTGATATGGGCCTCGAGGATGGAGGTGTAGCACTCGTCGGCGATTCTAACGGTCAGCGGAAGTTGCGAGCCTCTGTATTTGCTGAGGGAAACCGGGCCGTGGTTGGCGTTTTCGCCGTTGGCGCTCCAGCATGTGAAGTCGGCGGGGAATCTGAACTCCGTGAGGTCGGCGTCGAAGGTTTGTTTGCCTTTTCCCGGGAACTGATAGCGCACCGCCACAGCATGATCGAACACGCGCAGGACGATGTTGAAGGTTCTCTTTTCGCCGTTGGTTTCCTGCAGTTTCCAGACGGCTTCCTGGTAATGGTTCCGGATCGACGACGCCTTGCCCCAGACGGGTTTCCAGGTTTCGTCATGCGTACTGCGGTCCAGGCCGAGCTGTTGCAGGGGGCCGTAGCGAGTGGGTTTCGCTTGAAGCCCGAGGCGTGAGGACTGGATGACAGGCTGAGAGCCCATGTTGACCGACCAGTGGGGGATGCCCTCTTTGAGCTCAAGTTTGACGCGGGTGTTTTTATCCGGTGAGTGCACAAGGGTGCTTGTTTCCGCATGAAGAAAAGTGGCGGCAGCCAGGGAGAACGGGATGATTAGGAAGTAATGTTTGATTTTCATGATGAAATTGTGGGGATACTGTCATGGTCGCTGGCCGTAGATATCCACTGCCTGGAGGTGCAGGTGTTCGGGTGTCGGAGAGTCCAAGCCTACCTTGACATAGTGGGTGGTGACCGGGTTATCAAGGATGATATCCCAGGCGGTCTCAGCCTTCCGGGCCGACCAGATTTTTTGCCAGATTTTTTGGTCAGTGGAAACCCAGACAGTAAGCGTCGCGGCGCGCTCGATGTTGCTATTGCGGTTGGTGATCCTCAACGCCTTGACCGTGCAGGCGGCTTTGAGGTCGACGATGATGTGAGCGTCTTTTTCGGCATCGGTATGAAATGCGAAACCGCTTGTTGCATAGGGCCCTTTGAAGAGTGATGCGTGGTTCTTGGTGTCGTCACTGGCTGCGGAGGACATGGTGAAGTCGGCGTGGTCACGTGTGAGATTGTCACCGGGGTCCTTGCCAAAGAGGAGCGAATCCGTTGGCACCGCTTCGCGCAGTGGTATGCCAGCGACGCGGATACCGTAGCGGAGTATGGCTTTGCTATCCGGGCTTTCCGGGTCGATTTGATAAGCCTGCTGAAACGCCTGCCATGCTTCGGGGAGTCTTTCCAGGGCTACGAGCGTTTTTCCTTTGGCGCCGAGAATAAGGCACAGCTGGGAAGGGGGGTGCCGCTTGCTATCGAGCATGGCATCGATCAGTTGGAGCGCTTCCCCGGCTTTCTGGTCATTGATCAGACCCGTGATGTGGCGGACAAACTCCCAGTTTTGAAACGATAGCCGGGCTTGCCAGCCGGAGGTGTCTTCGGGGTCGGCCTGTTTCAATGCGTCGATGATTTTGGGTTCGTTGTTCAGCGGTAGTTCTACCAGCTGTGTGAGTAGGTTGATTTCTTTTGGGGTATCCTTGTTTTGGCGGGCTTCGGCAATCCGAGTGAGCAACGATGTGCGCTTGTTGGAAAGGTTGGTAATGTGATCAATGTGGCTTGCCAGGGCGGAGGGGGTGGTCAGGATTCTAAGCTCACGGCCGAAGTAGGATTTTAACAGGTGGCCATCGGGTCCGTATATCTGGACGGCGGGGTACGACCGGACTGTATTGGCATCCCAGCCCTTGTATGACGCGGCTTCCTTCTCCGCGGCCTCTTTATCGAGGTGCTGTTTGATGTGGATATTTGTTAGGACAACCGGGTTTTGCAGTGCCTGATGGAAGTCCGTGGATTGCCAGACCTGTTCGGCAAAAATCTGGCTGGCCCGGTGCCATGAACTGCCGTGGACGTAGACGGCGTAGGGCAGGTTCTTCGCCTTCGCCTGGGCTGCCGCGTCAACAAAATGTGGAGCTACGTCAGGCGCAGCGGTTGCTGCCATAACTGACACAACGAGTGCGATGGAAATAAAAAGTGTGCGCATGTGTTGAAATGATAAATCCTGGATGCTAATTCTTTTTCGCTCCGTAAACAAGGAACTTGTTGAAGTGGAGTGACGGTTGGCCTTCGTGAATGACGCGAACGTAGCCAGCGTTGATGTTCTTTTCCCGCAAATCAATACGGTGGACCCTGCCATGTTGCTTGAACGTGTGTAGGTCGGTCCATTCCTTGCCATCGATGGATGACTGGAGCTTGGCGTTGACGAGCCGGCCAAAATTCCCGTTGCGGGTGACGATGACCACACCGGAAAGATGCCCGTAATTTCCTAGCTGAACCGTAGCGGTGGCGGGTGTTGAGTCTGTGTGGAAATCGCCGCCGTGCTCCTCGATGACACCCCAGTGCCGCGAGGGATCGTCCCAGCGGTTCCCGGGTTTCTGGATGCCGAAGGTACCTCCCGAGCTAAGCAGGATGCCGGGGAATTTTTCCGGTTTGACATCACACTCCCCGTGGATCTTTGCGGTGAGCTTTCCGATGTATTGAAAGGTAGCCTTGTCGCCCCGCTTGGCGGCATCGGGTAGAACCGATCGGGCGAGGGTGTTGATGACGCCATTGAAACTGCCGTCCTTGCCCTTGGAGAGGCTCCGGCCGATGGATGAGATAAAGGCGTGGAGTCGCTTTTCATCAGTGCCGACACTGTTGAGCTGTGCGGCGAGGATGTCGGGGGTGAAGACATTTTTTTCAGCATGGATGGCAAAGGCGCTGGCCATGAATGCGTCCCGGGCCACCGGATCGTCACCGAGAAGTTTGAGCTGGTGTTGTAGGGCATCCTGGTAATCCCAGCGGGCCAGGCCCCAGTCGGCAACAGACCGCTGGAAAGCTAACAGAATAGCCTTGCGCTGTGGCAGTTTGTCATTTCCGCTCGGGAGAACTTTCGGATAAACGTATGACTTCAGCAGGTGGTAGGCTATTTCACCGCTGACTGGAGCGAGGATCTTGAGTGTGTCCTGGTGTAGGTCTTGCCATTGTGATGGCGCGGCATGGCCGGTGTTCAGGATATGAACCGACTGCGACCAGTTTTCCCAATCGAGAGGGTAGCGTGTGCGTGCCGTGCGGATGGTCTCGATGGCTTTGGTGAAGTTTTTCTTGGCGAGATAATACTCGGCGAGTCGGCGCAGGTCACCCGATGCCTTGCTGTCGGATGGATACCTCTGACCCTTGGCATTATAGACATGCCACCCCCAGGATGAGCCGTGGAAAGAGGTGTGGGTGCCACGTTGCCAGGAGAGGCTATAGGCCGGCTGCCAGTTATCGGGTTGGGTCATGACGGCGTAGGCGCAGTGGCCGGGCTCGCCCATGGTGAGGGCGGGAATGCCATTGGCGATGGCTGCGGCTGCGCCGAAATTGGAAAGCGAGCCACAGACGCCACCGACATTGCGTATGACCTCGGCGTAGTTGTCCCAGCTATCGTGGAAAGGAGCGTAGTACTGCGGGCCATGGATGGAATCGCCAAAGGGGTTGTGAAGGATCCACCGTGCATACCAGCAGGCACCGGTGTATTTCTCCGCAGGCAGGCAGATTTCCTGGTTTTGATACTCCATCGATGGGATTGAGTTCAGTCCACCATGTTGCACACCACGGGCAAGGTAACGTCTTTCGTAGACGCTGAGGTTCCCATACAAGTTGTTGAGCAGGCCGTATTTCCATTTGCTTTGGAAAAACTGGTAACGTGGCAGCATCTCGGCGGTACCCCACTCACGGCGAGGGCCTTCGAGGGCGCAGGCGGTCGCCATACCCCGGTCGACCGGGCGGGAGCCGAGGGATTGGTCTGTTTTCCAGATTTCAAAAAGCAGCTGGATGACCTGCTCTGGCTGATCGACAGGTCCCGAGTCGAACAGTTCATGTTGCCAAACTTCGGAGCCGAGCAGTTCTTTGGAAAAAGCTTCCGCCCCTGGCCCGGTCAGTTGGGTCTTGGTGACCATGGCAGCACTGTGCTGTTGCAGTAATTCACTGGCGGCCGGTGCTGCATGCAACGAGTGCATGGAGGCAAAAAAGGCGAGAACGGATGCGGTTATGGCGGATGAGAAATACATGGGGGTGACTTGGGTCATTATACAGCCTATGAGTCGCTGATCTTAAGGTGTTAAATTACTCATTGGGGGTCGAATCTACATCGGAATGGTCGAGGCGACAAGATGCAGCAAAGATAGCGATTTTGCCAGTTTTTGTTTATTAGTTTCTTTCGGGTCGCTTGTTATCTGCCATAGTAAGTTCATGAGCTTGCCACCCAGTATTTTCAACGATGTGCTTGGCCCCGTGATGCGTGGACCGAGTAGCTCACACAGTGCGGCGGCCAATCGGATCGGGCGTATCGCCCGCAACATCGTTGGTGAGCGTGTTTGCAAATTGATCGCGAATTATGACCCCAATGGTTCACTCGTTACTACCCATAAAGATCAAGGCACGGATCTAGGTCTCTACAGCGGCATCCTCGGATGGGAGCCACACGATGAGCGATTGCCAACGTATCCGCAGGCGCTTGAAGAAGCCGGGGTTGAAGTGGTGGTGAACTACGTGTCCTACGATGCACCCCACCCGAATTTTTATCGCCTTGAGATGATCGGTGAAAGCGGTGCCTCGTATCACTTCGATGCGATTTCCACGGGTGGTGGAATGATCGAGCTTCAAGCCATCGATGGTATCCCACTTGGTGGTGTTGGCGATCTTCACACGACACTTTTTTGGCTCGAAGACCAACCTGACCTATCCGGGGATAAAGATTCCAACATATTCATCAAAGCTGAGGACATCAACTGGCTGCCTGGCCGTAATCGAGGTGGTTTGTTGAGATTTGACTCCCGTGAAATACCCGCTGATGAGGATGTGCAAAAACTAGGCCAAACACTCGGGTCCCGTCGTCACCGCGTTTTGCATGCCGTCCTGCCCATTCTTTCCAGGAAAGATCTAACTGTTCCTTTTGCCTGCTGTGGGGAAATGGAACAACACCCCGGGTTTTCTAACCGTCCTCTCTGGGAAAGTGCCGCCCAGTACGAAGCAGCACGTGGTGGTATTACTGTGGATGAAGTGATGGAGCGGATGAAAGTGCTGGCAAAGATCATGGCGGATGCCGTGGCAGACGGGTTAAAAGGCACCGAGTATGAAGACCGTATCCTGCCCGCGCAAAGCCCCGGATTTTCCCAAGCGGAAAACGATGGCCGACTCATTCCCGCCGACATCAACAACCGGATCATCCGTTACGTCTCTGCATTGATGGAGATGAAATCATCCATGGGCATCATCGTGGCTGCGCCCACAGCTGGTTCATGTGGCGCGATGCCAGGTGCAGTTCTGGCCATCGCGGATGCTATGGGTGCCGATGAAGATGATCGTGCACGGGCCCTGCTGGTAGCTGGCCTCATCGGGGTCTTTATCACCCGTGATGCCAGTTTTGCTGCTGAGGAAGGCGGCTGCATGGCTGAGTGTGGATCTGGCTCGGCGATGGCTGCGGCTGCGATCGTTCATCTGGCAGGTGGTAGCACGGCGCATCAACTAGCCGCTGCCTCAAGCGCGCTGCAAAACTGCTTTGGCATGGTCTGCGATCCTATCGCCAACCGGGTGGAGGCCCCTTGTCTCGGCAAAAACGTTATGGCTGCCACCAACGCGCTTTCCTGCGCGAACATGGCGCTTGCCGGCTACCAGCACCTCATCCCCTTTGACGAGGTCGTGGTTGCGATGAACAAGGTTGCCCGGCAAATTCCCCGTGAACTGCGGTGCACCAATCTGGGTGGCTTGTCAATCACCCCCACTGCCGGAAAAATCGCACAACGTCTGGCAGAAAAAACCGCTTGCTGCGGATGTGGTGATCATTGAGCACACGGAAGTGTTTCCCGACCCTGCTTGATGCCCGTGGAATATCCTTCCATCCCCCCTGGGCATGGACTTCCCTGTCGGGGCCACCTGTTGGAATTATAACGACAAGGTAGGAATTTTCTCACTTTCCAAGCGCCCTTGCATTGTGAAGTATCCGGATCTCATGTTGGAATCCAGCCAGCCACTAACTATCGCCGCCGTCGGCTGTGGAGCACGATCACGCACCTACTGTAAAATCGCGATGTCATTTGGCCATACGCGATACCGGGTGACCGCCGGTGCCGACCCCGTGCCCGAACGGCGCGAGGCGATGGCCAGGATATCCGACAACCCGGATTTCCTGGCTTTCAATTCCGCGGACGAGCTGCTTGCGCAGGATCGGCTCGCCGATGTCCTCATCATCGGCACCCAGGACAACTACCACTTTGAGCCTGCCAGGAGGGCCCTTGAAAAAGGCTACCATCTGCTGCTGGAAAAACCAGCGGCCCAGACGCTGGATGAGACGCTGGAGCTTGCCAGGCTGGCGAGGAAACACAACCGGAGGATCCTGCTCTGCTTCGTCCTGCGCTACACCGATTTTTATTCCAAGGTACACAGCATCGTTCGTTCCGGCCAACTCGGTGACGTCATTTCCATCCAGGCCACGGAGGGGGTCGAGGCCTGGCATCAGGCGCACTCCTTCGTGCGCGGACACTGGGGAAACACCTCGGCCAGCACCCCGATGATCGTTGCCAAGTGCAGCCACGACACGGATTACATCTCCTGGCTGATGGCGAGCCGATGCACGGCGGTCAGCTCGTTTGGGAGGCTGTCCCACTTTACCGAGGCACACGCCCCTGAGGGAGCCACCGACCGGTGTACGTCCGCTTGTCCCCATGCTGCCCCGCAAGGTGGTAACTGCATGTACGACAGTCATCTTTACCTCGGCAAACACGCACGCTGGCTGGATATGGTCTACCCGCACCCGACTGAGCGCAGCGATGAGGATGTGTTAGAGTGGCTGAAGACATCGCAGTGGGGGCGGTGCGCATGGAAGTGTGACAACGATGCCGTCGATCACCAGGTGGTGAATATGGAATTTGAAAACGGAGGAACCGCCAGCCTGACGATGACGGCCTTTGATTGTGGTCGATCCATTGAAATCTACGGCACCCAAGCCACCCTGCGCGGTGGGGACGCATTCAAAAAATTCTCCGGGGCGGATATCACCATCCGGAACCACGCAAGCAGCAAAACTGAGTTTATCACCCTCGAGGTGCCCAAGGACGATGGCTACCAAGGTCATGGCGGCGGTGATTATGGACTGGTCAATGCCATGGATGCCATTTTCCGTGGTCAAGGGCCGGACAGCTCACTGATTGAAAACTCGATTGAAGGACACCTGATCGGATTTGCCGCCGAGGAGTCGAGACTTGCGGGTGGAATGCCGGTGCGACTGGATCGCTTGCACTGATGGTAGGACAGCTTTGCAAGCTGTCGGCAGGATATGTGAACGGGGACCCGGGTTGCCGACAGCTTGCCAAGCTGTCCTACTTTCTCTCCGACCCCGGTTTGGTGCGGTGCTCGCCAAAGTATTTCTCGCTGCGGTAGCGAAGCCACACGCGGAGTGTCTGCGGCACCTTCTCCCGCTGTTCCGGGGTGAGGGTCTCGTAGAGGGCCAGTGCCTTCTGCCGTTCGCCGCGGCAGGCGCGGTTGTTGTGCGCATCCCAGTAGCTCCGTGCCACCCGGATACGACGGCACACCTCCTTGACCAGCTCCTTGCCGGTGAGGGGTTTGTTAGAGGTTTTCTTTTTGGCGGGCATACAGGCGGTGATCGATTGGAAATCCATCAATCCAACAGGTAGGAGGCATGTCGACCCCAAAGTGCCCCGGCTATGGCTGCTGCGCTTTTTTCAAGGCGTCGGCTACCAGCGGCTTGAGGCTTAGTCCCTGCACGGATATCGAGAAAATGACGATGACATAGGTGACGAGCAGAATGACATCTCGAGTCTCGCCCATACTCGTGGGAATGGCCAGGGCCAGGGCCACGGAGATACCGCCACGGATACCACCCCATGTGAGGATGTTGATCACCCCCGGAGTAAAGAGCCTCCAGCGTTTCAGGATGTTTACCGGGATGGCGACGGCGATGTAGCGGGCTAACAGCGTGACCGGAATCAGCACCAGACCCGCCATCAGCACCGTCGGGGAAAAGTCGAGGATGAAGACCTCCAGGCCAATGAGTAGAAATAGGAGCGCGTTGAGTATTTCATCTATGAGTTCCCAGAAGGTGTCGACTTGCAGCCGTGTTCTCTCGCTCATCGCGTCTTCACGACCATGGTTTCCGATCATCAGTCCCGCGACGACCATCGCCAGCGGGCCGCTCATGTGAAGCCACATGGCAAACCGGTAACCGGCTGTGACAAGGGCGAGGGTGATCAGGATCTCGACATGGTAGTGGTCGATCGATTTGAGCAGCTGGTAACTGATGTATCCTAATAAACCACCGATCAGGATGCCGCCGCCGGCTTCCTTGATAAACAGCAGGGCGATGTCCGGAACCGCATGTCCACCATCGCCATGCGCTCCGACACCTGCAATGCCAAGCAGCGCGAGATAGACAACCACACCCACACCATCATTGAACAAGGACTCGCCGGTGATCTTGGTTTCCAGGGATTTGGGTGCTCCGGCGGTTTTGAGAATCCCTAACACCGCCACGGGATCGGTCGGGGAAATCAACGCTCCAAAGACGAGACACCAGATCCACGGCAGGTTGATACCAAAGATTTGAAACAGGTAATACGATGCCGCGCCGATCAGGAAGGTCGACAGCACAACGCCGGCGCTGGCCATGATGCTGACGATACGCCCCTGTTTTTTAAGTTCGTTTAAATTCACATGCAGAGCACCGGCAAAGAGCAGGTAACTCAGCATCCCGTTCATCAGGGCTTTGTTGAAATCGATGTTTTCTACGAAATCGTGCACCGTTTCGGTAAGCCCCGGAGAAAACCGCCCGATGCCGATCAATACCAGGCTCATCACCAGGCTGATCAGCATGATGCCGATGGTGGTCGGCAGCTTGATCCAACGATGGTTGGCATAGGAAAAAAGCGCCGCGAGCGTCAGGAGAATGGCTGAGATGTCGAGAAGTTCCATCGGGGTGGCGGCATGATGCAGGAGGAAGTGGTGTCGGCAAGGAGGAATACGGGGGCAGGGCATGAAAATCATTTGCCGCCATGCATGTGTTGGTCACTGATCGGGCCACTTCCCCGGGATGGATTATTCAGCTTGGTCATCGTCACATAAATCTTAAGTGATTCATTCTTGCACCTTATTAGGTTTAGGGCTTATCCTCTCCACGCGATTGTGCCTCTCACTTTTTGCGTAAGAGGCCAGTATGGGTCAGCCACCAGTTGACATGCCTTGCATGTCATTCCCGTGTATCAAGCAGCCTGCCGCAAACGCCGATATCATTTCAAACATACAACAAGGATAATTTAACATGAGTGACTATGCCAAAGGACTCGAAGGAGTCATCGCCAATGAATCAGCCCTGAGTGACGTGCGGGGTGCCGAGGGAAAACTCTCCTACCTCGGCTACGATATCGACGACCTCGTCGCCAACTGCTGTTTCGGCGAGGTGAACTACCTCCTGATGAACGGCCGCCTGCCCAATTCCAAGGAACTCAAGAACTTCCAGCAAAAACTCCGCCATAACCGCGAGCTGCCGCCACAGGTGATCGACTTTCTGAAGAACGCCCCCCACGATGCCTCCCCGATGGACGTGCTCCGCACCGGGGTTTCCATGCTCGGACTTTACGATAAACGCGCCAAGATCGGCGAGCCCGACCACGAGGCACTACACGAAGCCGCGATTTCGATCATGGCCCGCGTGCCGGTGATCGTCGCCTACTTCCACCGTGCACGCATGGGGCTCGACCTGCCACCCATCCGCACCGATCTCTCCGGCGCCGCCCACTTCCTCTATCTAGTCAACGGTGAGGAGCCTACGGCAGCAGCCACCAAGACGCTCGACGTCGCTTACATCATCCACGCCGACCACGGAATGAATGCCTCCACATTCTCCGCCCGTGTGACCGTAGCTACCCTCAGCGACATCTATTCCGGTATGACCTCCGCCATCGGCACCCTCAAGGGGCCGCTTCACGGTGGTGCCAACGAAGGCGTGATCCACATGCTGGAAAAAATCGGCAGCGAGGACAAGGTCGATGCCTACGTCGAGGATTGCCTGGCTAACAAGAAGAAGATCATGGGGATCGGCCACCGCGTTTACAAAGTGCTCGACCCACGTGCCCCGCACCTCAAGAAGATGGCTCTGGAGCTTACCGCGGACCTCGGCGAGCCCAAGTGGATCAACATGTCCAACCGCATCGCCGAGATCATGCTTGAGAAAAAAGGCCTCAACGCCAACGTCGATTTCTACTCGGCCACCGTTTATTACTCACTGGGTATCCCGACCGATCTGTTCACCCCGATCTTCGCGATTGCCCGCTCCGCCGGCTGGGCCGCACAGATCCTTGAGCAGCTCCGCGACAACCGCCTCTACCGTCCGCTCACCAAGTATGTGGGGCCGCAGGAAACGATGCCGGTTCCCCCCATGAACGAGCGCTAGGCCGCAGGACCCGCGGGTCCGTTGCCACGCGGATCGTTTTTCCAGGATCAGCCGCGTCATGATGTTTACACAACCATCGCATCACTTCACAAACCGGTCCGGAAAGCTGGTGCTAGGCTGCTTTGTCGTTGCAGCACTACAGTATGCCGGCATGGCGGGGACGCACGCGCAGGAAGCGTCGCCGCAGAGGATGAACATTCTCTTTATCATGTCGGACGACCATGGCAGGAACGCGACAAGTTGTTATGGCGGCAAGATTGTCAAGACACCGCATATCGACCGCTTGGCGGAGCAAGGGGTGAAGTTCACGCAGGCCTTCAGTAACAACTCGGTGTGTTCGCCGGCACGGGCAAATTTACTGACCGGCAAGTACAGTCACCTGAGCAGCGTAAAAAGGCTGATCATCAACTACGGCAGGCTGAGCGAAAAGTTTGACGGCAAGCAGGTCACCTTCCCAAAACTCTTGCAAGGAGCCGGGTATCAGACGGCGGTGATTGGCAAGTGGCATTTGGGCTCGCGACCCACCGGGTTTGATTATTTTGCTGTGACACCATTTTTCGGCGACTCTTTCAAGTGCCGCTTTACGATTCCCGATCAGCCATGGACGGGAAAGGACCGGGATGGCAAGCTCCAGACCGACGGGTACTTTACCGATGCGACAACGGATCCGGCGTTGGACTGGATAAGGAAAAGGGACACGAAGAAACCCTTCTGTATGCTGCTGCAGTATCGTGCACCACACGCGCCGTTTGTGCCTAACAAGAAACATCAGGATTTATTCAAGGACAGGGTTTTTCCTGAGCCCGGGAATTTGCATGATCAGTTTGAAGGGCGCGCGCCGGCGCATTGCAAGGACTTGCACAACAATAACATGATCCAGCAGAAGGTGATTTTCGGCGGTGCGCCCAGGAAGCAGTGCAACGGTGATTACGATCACGATGTCAGGATTTTATACCAGGATTTTATGCGTCGTTATGCACGCATGGTGGTGAGTCTGGATGAAAATATTGGACGTGTGATGGACTATCTGGACGAGAGCGGCTTGGCAAAGAATACGGTGGTGATCTACACAACCGACAACGGGTATTTCACCGGCGAGCATGGTTATTTTAACAAAATGTGGATGTATGAGGAATCCATTCGCCTGCCCTTGATTGTGCGCTCCCCCAAGGTCCGTGGAGGGCAGGTGGACTCCCACATTGTGAGCATGGTCGATGTGGCTCCCACCCTGCTCGATTTTGCCGGGGTGACCGTTCCGGCGGAAATGCAGGGGAAGTCGATCAAACCCTTGCTGATGAATCCCGATGCAAAGTGGGACAACGAGTTATACTACCATTACTATGGTTTGCTGCCTCGCGAATCCCCCCCGGAAATGATCGGGATCAGAACGCCGTATGCGAAGTTGGTCTTTTACCCCAAGCTCGACCAGGCTACGGCGTTTTGGGAGTATTTTGACCTGACCAAAGACCAGGGCGATATGCACAATCTTTATCATCATCCTGACTACAAGGAAAAGGTAAAGCTGATGAAGGAAAAATTGTACACCCTTGCCAGCAAGTATCAAGACAGGGAAGCGTTGGAATTGATTGGTAAAGGCAGGTAATCGAGCGCGGCTCCGGGGTGGCGGGAGTAATGGCTCCTGGAAAAAGACCGTGGAATGCGTGTTGCGAATGTCAAAAATGATGCTTGGCAACGTTGCGTGAATCTGCTGGGATTAGTTACGACTCTCTACATTATCGATGTGATTCATGCAATCACGGCCAGCCACAAACAAACACCATGAAAAAAATACATATCCACCTCATTTCCCTCACGCTGGGGCTTTTTAGTCTATCTGCCCAAGCAGCCGTGCTGTTGTACGAGCCGTTTGACTACACCGCGAATCAACCCATCGCCGGTAAAGGCGGCAGCGAATCTGGATTCGACGGTAGCTCGACCTGGTCTGAGAACGCCCTGGGCACCACTGAGATCACATCCGGTTCGGCGAACTTTGGAAGCCTTGTCACCACAGGTAACAAGTTCCATTACATCAACTCGTTTGGATCTTCCAATTACGACCATCTCGCATACGCATCGCGCGCCATGAACGTCTCCGCCAGTTCCGGTGATCTCTACCTTACCTTCCTGCTGCAGGGTCCAAGTGGAGTCAGATTGAACGGTGGAGTCTATATCAATGGCAGTGTCAAAGAATTCGGTGCCACCCGTACTGAGTATTTCGATGAACAGCGTAACGCAAGCCCGGACCGCCCCCATGTGTTCTTTGCTGACCAGAGTACCTCGGCAGGTGCCAACCCCGTTACTGCCACCACTTACATGTATGTGCAGAAATACACGGGACTTGGCACTGCATCAGGCGGCACGGCCCAGCTCTGGCTGATCGACTCGAGCCAATACGACATCATCGCGGCAGACGGTATCGTCAACACCGCCGATCTCGATGCCAACTGCCTTACTTCCACCTCCGTGCTTACACTGGCAGGGGCGGCGCCAACCCTTGATGGCAGCGAGCAACTCCGTCTACTGCTCCATGACTACGGCGGCGGCAATTCCGATTACACGCTCGACGAAATCCGCATCGCCACCACCCTGCACGAAGCCATGGACATCGTTCCCGAGCCGTCCTCAGCGGCACTTCTCGGCCTTGCCGGCTTGGCACTGACCCTCCGTCGTAGAAGGTAAAGGCATGCATCAACTCACAACGCCAAAGCGGCGTTTCACCCGGTGGGACAGCCCTTTGTCCCACCGGTTTTTTTATCACTGGTGCCTGTTAAACATCCATGGGCAAATCGTTTACACACGTTCCGGAGGGATTCCACCTGCGTATACCCCTGCCGCCGGTTGCCGTTGATATCGTCGATGGCGAGGCCTTGCTCCGGATTCCGTTTGCCGCTTACACGGGAGCGAAGGGGCTGGTCCGGGACGCAGCCGTGCCTCCCGTCACCAGAACCCTGCGTGTCCGCACCTACGGGAAGGATATCATCCGCATTAGCTTCGATCCTGCGGGCCGCGAGGAGGAAACGACCGACATGCTGACTCCGGAGACGATCCCGGAGTTGCTGCCATTGTCGGCCGAGACGAGTGGCACATGCATTGAGTTGTATGATTCGCAGGGCGTGAAACGGGCCCGCTTCAACACCGCACCCATTGCCACCCGGCCATGGAGCGATTTGTTGCCGGCTGGCGAAAAACTTCTGGAAGCCGAGTGGTTCCCCGACGGCGGCACATCCGTTCCACTGGCTTCGTATGACCGCTTTGCCCACGGCGTCATCGATTCCGTTTCCCTTGGCTACCTTGAAAAAGAGGGGGGAATCCAGCACACCCTGTTTTCATTCAAGGCGGATGCCGGGGAATGTTTCGCCGGGACGGGGGAGCGGTTTGCCAAAATGGATTTGTCGGGCCGAACCCTGACCCTGGAAAACGACGACGGGCTGGGCGTGAATTCGCAGCGGACCTACAAGAACATCCCCTTCTACCTCTCAAGCCGACCCTACGGCCTGTTTGTCCACAGCAGTTGCCGGATGCATTTTTCCCTGGCCGGCCAATCCACCCGTGCGGCGCAAGGCCTGGTGGAGGACGCTTCGCTCGACCTGTTTTTATGCGGCGGCGGGGATGTCCCCACGGTATTGCACAACTACTGTCGGCTGACCGGATTCGCACCAAGCCTCCCCCGCTGGAGCTACGGCATCTGGATGAGCCGGATGACCTACCACTCCGCGCAAGAGGTTGAAAATATCGGCCGCAGGCTGCGCGACAGCGACTTCCCCTGCGATGTCCTGCACGTCGACACCGGATGGTTTCCCCGCGACTGGATCTGTGAGTGGAGGTTTAGCCCCGACCGCTTTCCCGAACCCGCGAAGTGGATGGCCGGTATGAGGGAGCAGGGGTATCGCATCACCCTGTGGCAGACTCCTGATATTTCCGAAAAAAGTGACGTGGCCGGCACCGCCCGGGAAAATGGCTACCTGCCGCGGGTCAACGCCGGCGGGGACGCGGGCTCTGATTTCAGCCGCCAGGGGATTGTCGGCCCCATCGATTTCAGTAACCCGGAAGCCGCGTCATGGTATCAGGACGGATTGTTGCGGCCTTTGTTGGATATGGGCGCCGCCGCCATCAAAACGGATTTTGGTGAGAACATTCCCATGGATGCGCAATACCATGGGCTGCCGCCTGCAAAGCTACGCAACCGCTACGCCCTGCTCTATCAGAAGGCCGCCTTCGAGGTCACGGAGGATGTTTACGGCAAGGGCGGATCGCTGATCTGGGCGCGCGCCGGCTGGGCCGGCTGCCAGCGTTACCCGGTGCACTGGAGTGGTGACGCCGAATGCTCGTGGCAGGGTATGGCCGGCGCCCTGCGCGGCGGACTTCACCTCGGGCTGAGCGGGTTCACCTGCTGGTCCCACGATGTGCCCGGTTTCCACGGCTCGCCCGATTTCATGAACAGCTGGCCGAGCGACACACTCTATGTACGGTGGACCCAGTTCGGCGTTTTTACTTCACACATGCGCTACCACGGATGCAGCCCGCGCGAGCCCTACGAGTATCCCGCCATCGCAGACCTCGTCCGCGACTGGTGGAAACTCCGCTATGCGCTGATTCCCTATATTGAACAACAGGTCGAGAAGTCGGCTGCGTTGGGACTGCCCATGCTGCGCCCGATGATCCTGGCGGACGAAACCGATCCCACATGCTGGCACCTCGATGACCAGTATCTGTTTGGTGAGGATTTCCTCGTGGCTCCCGTCATGAATGATGAAGGTGTCCGTGACCTCTACCTCCCCGCTGGAAAGTGGATCAACTTCTGGACCGGCGAGCTTCTGTCCGGTGGCAGGTGGCTGAAAAAAGTGGAGAGCCCCTTACTCCACCTTCCCGTTTTTGTCCGGCGTGGAGCCGTCATTCCCATCTACCCGGACCACGTCAACTGCACCGACGAAATGGACCCCGGCCGAGTCACGGAAGTGGAGATCCGCGAGGGATTCGAGGGGCTGCCTGTCTGCCCCGGGCTGTGGACAGCCTGACACCTCATTGATAGCCTCAGGAGCAAAGGAAATGTCACACCGCACGCACTACCGGGATTGCATCCTTGCCACTGGATGAAAAGCTGAAATAGTGGGCGGCACCAACGATGTATTCCGCACCACTCAATCCACAACGCTATGAACAACCAAAGTAATATCGTCCGCCTCTCGATCATGATGTTCCTCCAGTTCTTTATCTGGGGAGCATGGTATGTCGCCATGTGGGGCTTTTTAGCCAACAACGGTATGACCGCCCTTGGGGATGGTGGCTCCTATGACGCCGCCGCCTATACCGTCGCCCCCATCGCCGCTATCCTCGCCCCGCTCACCCTCGGGCTGGTCGCCGACCGCTTCCTCAACACCGAGAAAGTCCTTTCCATCCTGTTCCTGGTGGGTGCCGTGCTGCTCTATATCGCTCCCAGCCTGGCAAAAGGAGGCGCGCCCGATTCCTTGCTCGGCCAGTTCAGCCACCCGATGATTCTCTGCCTGTTAGCCTACATGCTCTGTTTTATGCCGACGCTCGGGTTGACTGCCAGCCTGTCGTTCAGCCACCTGGAAAATGGAGAAAAACAGTTTCCCGTCGTCCGCGTCATGGGAACCATCGGCTGGATTGTGGGAAACTGGGCCATGTGGATCTGCCGCTCAATCGGTCTGGATGCGGACAGGTTTTCCGATAACTCACCACATATTTTCACCGCTGCGGCCATCGCTTCAGGCATCCTCGGCCTCTACTGCCTGAGCCTTCCTAAGACGGCACCTCCCGCCAAGGGCCAGAAAATCAAACTGGGCGAAATCGTCGGTATCGATGCCTGGGGGCTGTTGAAAAACAAAAGCTTCCTCGTCTTTGCCCTCGCCAGTTTCCTCATCTGTATCCCGCTCGCCGGATATTATGCCAAGGGTTACGGCTATGTGGGCGATATGGGAGTGCAGCTGTTTGGGTCCACCACCGGAGCCATGAGCACCGGCCAGATGTCCGAAATATTCTTTATGCTCATCATGCCCCTCTGCTTTGCCAGGCTCGGTGTCAAATGGATGCTCACCATCGGGATGGGTGCCTGGGTGGCGCGCTACGGGCTGTGGGGATTCGCTTTCGGCCAGGAGGGTGTCTTGCTCACACTCCCCATTTTCCTCGGCATCCTGCTGCATGGAATCTGTTACGACTTCTTCTTTGTCACGGGCATGATTTACACCGATAAAAAAGCGCCGGCCGCCATCCGCAGCCAGGCGCAGTCGCTGATTGTCATGCTCACGCAGGGCCTCGGACTCGGGATCGGCGCCCAGCTGTTCGGTCGGTGGACCGCGGCGTGCACCACTGGCGACAAAGTGGATTTTGCCAAATTCTGGTATGCACCGGCAGCTTTTGCGCTGGTCGTCATGGTGTTGTTTGTCCTGCTGTTCTGGGATAAGGTCGATAAAAATGTCGATGCCGGCGACGTAGCCGAAGCAGCCTCGCCCGACGGCGAGAGCGCGGTCTAATCCAAGGAATTTAAACCCGCCATTACCCGAAATATCACCCCCAATCCCACCGTATCCAATCGCATGCACGATAAACCACCGACACTTCACAGCCGCAGGTCGGCCCTCAAGGGGCTTGCTGCCATGGCAACCGTCCAGATTCTGCCCGCGCACATCGCCCTGGGCGGCCCGAAGGCTCCGAGCAACCAGCTGACCAAAGGCATCATCGGCTGCGGGGGTATCTCCCGCTCCCATTTGCGGATGCCGGGTAAACTGCTCGCGCTCTGTGATGTCGATAGCAATCACCTCAGGGACCGGAAAGCCGAAGCCGCCAAGCTCGGTGCCGGGAACGTCGACGGCTACGAGGATTTCCGTGAACTGATTGCCCGCAAGGACATCGATATCGTACATGTGGCCACCCCGCCCCACTGGCACGCCTTGCAAGCCATCGCCGCCGTCAAGGCGGGCAAGGACGTCTGGTGTGAGAAGCCGATGTCCCGGACGATCGGTGAAGGCCAGGCGATGGTCAAAGCCGTTGCCGAACACGAGCGGATCTTCCGCATCAACACCTGGTTCCGTTTCAAAGACCGCTACTACGGCCTCAGCCGCCCCGCCTCGGAAGCATGGAAGGTGGTTCACCACAAACTCCTCGGTGACGGCCCCTATACCTTTAACCTCGGCACCGCATTCGTCGGTAACTGGAAACTTGGCCAGTGGTCGGGCCGCACCGACCTCACCGAGCAACCGGTCCCCAAGCAACTCAACTACAACGCCTGGCTCGGGCCGGCACCGGTGAAACCCTACCATCCCCACCGTGTCCACGGCTCGTTCCGCGGCTACTGGGACTACGATGGCGGCGGCCTCGGCGACATGGGCCAGCACTACCTCGACCCCTGCCAGTTTGTTCTCGGCAAAGACAACGAGAGTCCGGTGCATGTCGAAGTCGATACCCAGAAACAACACCACGACGCCGTGCTTCCATGGCGTCGCATCGAGTTGACTTATGCCGATGGCACCAAGATCATCATGAATGCCGAAAACAAACCTGACGAGCCCATCATCACGGGTCCCAAGGGCAGCATTTACCGCCACTTCAGAACCAAGGATGTGCCGGATCTCAACGAGAAGCTCAAGCAGCTGCCGGGACCACCACCGATGATCACAGACTTCCACCAGGCCGTGCGCGAGCGCAAAAAGTTCGCTCTCAACGAGCAGAACGGCTTCCGCTCCTGCACCCTCATCAATATGGCCAAGGTGGCCCTACGCCTCGGTAAGCCGCTGAAGTTCGACTCCGACAAGCTCCAGTTTATCGATGACGATGAGGCGAACAAGTTGGTCAACCAGCCCATGCGCGGCCCTTGGAAGCTGTAATTTAGCATTTTAGATAGAGCATTTAACATTTATGACCCAGCTGCCCCGAAAACCTCGGGGCAGCTCTTTAACCACCATTCAACCCATGTCCCAACCATCCATCAAGATCCTCTGCGCCGGCGCCGGCCACATGGGGCGCTCACACGCCCTCGCCTATCACAATATCCCAGAATTCGAAATCGTGGGCATCTGCACACGCTCGGATGGCTCGGGCGAAAGACTCAACGCCGAACTCGGTGTCGATTACCCTCTTTTTGACGACTACTATGCCGCTCTGAAAGAGACCCAGCCCGACGCCGTTTCCATCTCAACCTACCCCGACACCCATGCGGCCTACGCGATCGCGGGTTTCGAAGCGGGCTGTGATGTGTTTGTCGAGAAACCCCTGGCTGAAACCGTCGAAGAAGCCGAGAAACTCGTGGCCTCGGCCAAGGCTAACAACCGCAAGCTGGTGATCGGCTACATCCTTCGCCATCACCCGAGCTGGCAGAAATTCATCGAGATGTCCCATGAGCTCGGCAAGCCACTGGTCATGCGCATGAACCTGAACCAGCAGTCGTTTGGCGGCAACTGGGAGACCCACAAGGCCCTGATGAGCTCGATCTCTCCAATCGTCGACTGCGGGGTCCACTACGTCGATGTCATGTGCCAGATGACCCGCTCCAAGCCGATTCGCGTCTCCGGTCTGGGTGCCCGCTTAACAGACGAGCTCCCCGAGGGGAAAATCAACTACTCCCACCTGCAAGTCACCTTCGAGGACGGCTCGGTAGGTTGGTATGAAGCCGGCTGGGGGCCTATGATGAGCGAAACCGCGTTTTTTGTCAAAGACGTCGTTGGGCCTAACGGCTGTGTCACGATCGAGGCGAAAGAAGCCGCCGGCGAGGGGGCCTCCGCCGATGTCGATGCCCACACCAAGACCAACACATTGCGCCGGCACTTCTCCGAACTGGACGATAACAACCAGTTTGTCAAAAAGGATGAGTGGACCGAAACCGGCGACGAGCCCGACCACGATGAACTCTGCAAACGCGAACAACTGTTTTTCCTCAATGCGATTCAGAATGATGTCGATCTCACCAACCACATGGACGATGCCATCCACTCGATGAAGATCGTCGCCGCCGCCGACAAGTCATTCCGCACGGGGGAGATGATTACGCTGTAAGCCGATACTCCTGTGTATCTTTTTCACTTTACATGTTTGCCATTATTTTGGTGAATGCTAGCCGATAACCTATATAGCTTATGAAAACAACCACCATGCGCCCCGCTTTTTACGCCTTCATGATCCTGATGCTGCCGAGTTTCTGCTTGGCAGACGCCAAGGATGAAAACCAGGTCTTTCGTTCGCCTAACGGATTTACAGCCACCTTCATTGGCCAAAAAGGAGAGGGGCCGGGGGCAACCATCATCAAAAACAAGGATGGCAAGGAAGTCGCCCGCATTGCAAGTGTCTACCCGATGTCCTTCAGCCCCGTGGCAGACATCCTGCTGGTCAAGGAATGCGCTGCCGATGATGATATCCGCCAGTATGTGTTAAACATCGGCGCGGGTGAATATCAGAAAAAAGGCAGGCGGACCGACTACGTCTTCGGTGGCCGTTATGTCATGTCCGCCAAGTGGTCCAAGGACGGAAAAACCATCACCCTGGTCAATCGGCCGGGTCTCGCCGATTTGGCGGAAGAGACATTTAACGTCGCCGAGCTGCTGAAGGGCAAGTAACCGGCGGTCAGCCACCTTGTCCTGACCAGACTGTTTGCCATTTTCCTAACCATCCAGATTGCGCCACTGGCGACAGCTGACCACACCGTACTCGCGGATTACTCGAAATGGATGGTCCAACGGCGCATCAGTAAGTGGCATGTTGTCAAGATACACACCTTCATGGCCAGTGAGATTAACATGCAAAAAGCCATCCACGCCGAGACCTAACCGATCCGGCCAGGCGTTCCACAAAGCGGCACGCTTGCATCAGCCAGGGAATCGGCAAAATAGCTTGAAGCCCTGACTTGCCACGCGCCCTAGTGGCACTCACATTGCCCCATCCCTCATTTAGCAGCAGAAGGCACAAAGACCACAAAACAGAGGTTGTTGTACTGAGCGCGGGAATAAACCTTGATTGTGTGGGTCTTGATATAGGGCGGACGGCTGGACCCAGCTTTGGGGCTGGCGAGGCTTGACTCGCGTGGCGAAAGTGCTGCTACGGAGGGACAGAACCGTCGAGCCGGTTCAGAAAAAAGCGGTGTCAAGCCACGCGCACTCCATTTTGCCCAAGGGTATTTGCACCATCTATGACCGCGCACTGTATGACTCAACGGATCGGTAGTGACTCTCTGTGCAAGTTGTGATTTTTGTGGCTTGATGCTTTTTTCATGTGCGTGATTAGCACTCTACTTCAGAGCTGGTGCCACTCCCGTGCCGGATTTCTTGGCGAGTTCGGCATGCCGCTTTAGCACGGTCGCGTTTTCGGGGTTGCCGTGCACACTTACCGTTGCCCCGGGATCGTTTTTCAAATCATAAAGCTCCACCGCATCGATCTTGTTCGTTTTCCGATCCCGCCACTCGGTGTAACGCCAGTTTTTGGTTCTAACACTCGTCCCCCGGAATCGCCCCTTATCGTACTGACTGAAGGCAGCCTGTTTCCACTCGATCGTAGGATCGTCGATCAGTGGTTGATAGCTATGCCCCTGACAATGCTTCGGCACTGGCAGACCGGACAGTTCACAGAGTGTGGGGTAGATATCGACAAACTCACAGAGCGCATCGATTTTCTGCCCGCCTTGTTTTCCGGGCACCCGGACGATCATTGGCACGCGCGTCGCTATTTCCTCATTGGTATGTTTACACCAATCACCAAAATCGCCGAGATACCAGCCGTGGTCACCCCAGAGAATGACGATGGTGTTGTCCTTGAGTCCGAGTTTCTCAAGAGCACCGAGCACGTGCCCGACATTGCGATCCATGTAACTCACAGCCGCATAATAACCGTGGATCAGCTCGCGCGTCTTGGCGTCATCGAGAGTGGCTTGCGTGGCGTCGATATCAACATACGCCTTAAGCTCCCCCCACGTTGAGTGCGCATACTTCGGGCTGTTTTTCGCATTTTCCCGGGCAGGTATGGCAATGTCATCGCGCTTGTAGAGATCCCAGTATTTACCGGGAGCGACAAACGGCAGGTGGGGCTTTGTAAATCCTACGGCTAGAAAAAACGGCTTGTCCGGGGTTTTTGAGTATTCTGTTAGTCTGGCTACAGCTTCATCCGCGACCTTGCCATCGCCGTAAACATTGTCCGGTGCATCACCCCCATTTTCCACAGACGGCCCCATCATCCGGCCTTTCTGGTGCGGATGTTTCTGTAACGCATCCTTCGACTCCTGGGTATAATACTGTGGTGCTTTCGGCTTCCACGGCTGCTCACTCCACCCTTGTGGAAAATCGTCATTCCGGGCGTGGTAGATTTTCCCCAGCGAAACCGTCCGGTATCCATTCTGCCGAAAATGCTGCGGCATACTCAGCACATCGGGCTGTTTTTCCCGCATCGGAGTGAAAAAATTCCACACCTTACTTGTTTCGGGTCGGGACCCGGACAGCAGGCTGGCCCGTGAAGCGCCACAGACCGCCACCTGACAGTAGGCCCGGTTAAAAAGAAACCCCTCGTCCGCCAGCTTATCGATGTGGGGTGAATGAATATGCTTCGCCCCATAACAATGAAGCTCAGGACGAAGGTCATCGATGGCAAACATGAGAATATTCGGTTTCTTATCTGCCGCTGAAACCAAACTCGAAAAGGTAAGCAGAACAAAAAGTAGAGGCCTGGTCGGGATAAACTGATTTTTCATGAATCGTTGATGTTTTTTCGCTAACTGACGTTATCTTCACCAAAGTAGGCGGCAGTGACAGAAAATTCGGATAAAACCGTATTATTCCCAATTCATGATCAGACTGGCTCTCTCACTTCTGCTTCTCACTTTTGCTTCGACCATGGCGCAGCAGGCCATGCCGCAATGGAAACCCCTCTTCAACGGCAAAGACCTGACCGGATGGGTGGATGTGAATACCTCACCTGAAACATGGGAGGTGCAAAACGGCATCCTCATTTGTAAGGGCAAACCAATCGGGGTCATGCGCACGGACCAGCAGTATGAAAACTACATCCTGCACATCGAGTGGAAACACACCGAGGCGGGCGGTAACTCCGGGGTATTTGTATGGAGTGACCCCACACCGGCGAAAGGCAGCCCCTACCCCAAGGGGGTCGAGGTACAAATGTTAGAACTCGATTGGCCGAAACTTCATCCGGATAAAAGCGGCAAACCACGCCCCATTGAGTTTGTGCATGGCGAGGTCTGGGGCATCATGGGACTGCACACCACCCCCGATAACCCCCGCGGGGTGAGAAGCAGCTCGATCGAAAACCGTTGCAAACCACGGGGCGAGTGGAACGTCTATCAGGTCGTCTGTATCGACGGGGTCATCAAGCTCTCGGTGAACGGAAAATTCGTCAATGGCATCAGCAAGGCCACCCAGAAAAAAGGCTACATCTGCCTGGAGTCCGAAGGAGCTGAAATCCACTTCCGTAACATCAAAATCCTGGAGCTTCCGCCAGGTGTCACCACACCTAAGCAAACCGCACCTGTGATCAAATAATCCTCTTACTGCCTCTTTATGAAATACCTCATTCTCTCTCTAACTGCCATCGCCACCCTCAATGCAGCCACACTCACTCTCGCTGCTGAAAAATCCATCACGCTGGAAAACAAACATCTCAAGCGGGTCATTTCCATGGCAGGTGGAATCCGTACCAGTGAGATCTATAACAAGCTCGACGGCAAGTCACTGACTCCGACTGCGGGTTACGCATTCGTCATCCACTTCGCCGATGGAACCCGATTAACAGCCAAGGATTTCACCATTGAGAAATTCACTGAGACCGAGTCAGCCCAATCTGCCAGACTCAAAATTGAGCTTTCTTGTGCCAAACCTGCCATCAAGGCCACACTCGAATACTCACTCGACGATCAGGATTTCTACACCCGTAAAACACTCACCCTGACGCCGGCGAATGACCTCAAGGTCAAGAAAATCGATCTCGAGTCACTCACCCTCGCCGAAGCCTGGCAGCCATACACCCTTTCCCAGATCACTGCCAGGGGAGCCGCCAAGTGGCGACCCGGCCTCGGGCAGCCACTCTACACCAAGACCACCGGCACATTCTGGGGTGTCGAGTTTCCCGCCTCGGTCAACACGGTCAAGGACGGCAAGCTGACCTGCTCCTACTTGGTTGGTAAAACGCTCGCGGCTGGAAAAACTTACACCACTCACTCCTCTGTGTTAGGTGTTTCGGACAAGCCGGAGTTTATCAAAGACGCGTTTTTTGATTACATCGATCGCACCCGTGTTAGACCGCTTCGTTTACAGACCCAGTATAACTCATGGTTCGACTACGGTCAGGGTGTCAGTGCCGCTAAAATGGCCAGTAGCATTAAGCACATCAGCAACGAACTTCACACAAAACGTGGAGTGCCGCCGCTGAAAGCCTACGTCATCGACGACGGCTGGCAGAACACAGGCGATGATTGGTCTAAAAAAGCATGGACCGTCAACGGCAAGTTCGATCCCCTTTTCAAGGACAGCTTCGCCGCCACCAAGGCCGCGAAATCCAATCTCGGCCTCTGGCTGAGCCCGGGCTGTATTTTTGGTGGGCAACGGGCGATTCCCAAACTCAAGGCCGCCGGTCACCGGTCGCTTGATCCATGGATGTCGATGTCCCACCCCGCTTACATGCGGAAACTTGAAGAACGCATGGTCGAGCTAACAGAACAAGGTGTCACCTACTTCAAGCTCGACGGCGTGTTCGGCCACCTCAACACCCGCAACTTCGATATCCCCGGATTCAAGGGTTCGGAACAAGAACTCAACGAGCCGAAATACGATGCACAAAAAATCCAGTATCTCACCGACGGCAGCGAGCGACTGATGAAGATCTTTGCCGCCATGCACAAAGCCAACCCCGACGTTTACATCGTTATTTCCAACGGCGCCTGGCTCTCTCCCTTCTGGCTGCAGCACATTGATGCGGTCTGGATGATCAACGCCGGCGATGCCGCAGGAGGCTCTAACCGCACCCAGGAACTCACCTACCGCGATGGTGTTTATCACGATATCGCTGTGAAGGAACACACCCAGTTTCCGCTGCATTCCATCTTCAACCACGAGCCCAAAAAAACCAGCAGCAAGGAAACCAAGGACACCTTCCGCCGTTACCTCTACATGAACATGTCACGTGGCACTGGCTTTGTGGAACTCTACATCAAACCGTTTATACTCAAGGAATACGACTGGGATGTGCTCGCCGAAGGCCTGCTCTGGGTGCATGACGTTTTCCCCACATTCAAGCGGTCTCGTATGCACGGTGGCGATCCGAAGAAAAACGATGTCTACGGCTACACCGCCTGGCTTCCCGAACGTGGATACATTTCCATCCACAACCCCTCCTCCGGGGAAAAAGAATACACCATCACCCTCGACCGCAGTTTCGGCCTGACGCCCGGATCAGAAAAATCCACCTACCTGCTCAGCTCTCCGATCGAGGATTGTTTAAAAGGCCTGAAGAAAAGCTACCGCCACGGCGACACCATCACGCTGACACTCAAGCCTGAGGAAATCCGCATCCTCAACTTCGATACCAAAAACCGCGACTGGTCACAGCTCCGCGCCCTCCAAACCCGCACCAAGGAGGACTACATCGCCCCCCCGAAACCCAAGCCCGTTCCGGTCAAGGGCCACGCCATTCTCGGGATCTGGAAATACGGCCCGCACACCCGCGAGTTCAAGGAAAATGGAACCTGCACCCTGACCTCGGGAGGGAATCGGCAATGGACCAAACCCTTTAAAGTCATTTCACCCCGAGAAGTCGTGGTAGGCGGTATCTACAGCCACCGCATCAACAAGGATGGCAGCCTGGACATCGAGGGTAAGTACACTGCCACGAAACAGTAGCCGGATCAAGCTGGATGGAAGGTAATCGTGTCAACCTGCTACCTCCATGACCGGCTTGCTCAAGCCGTAGAGAAAGAAGAGGAAATGGCTGCCGTATGCTTCTTGCAGAAGGGATCAATCAAGCCGTTGTCACTAAACGGGTGACAATTCAGAATGAGAGTTTACTCTTGCCCTCACAAAAACTAAGCCATCAAACAAAAATGAACCGTAGAAAATTTATTCAAGGTAGTGCCTTCACGGCAGGAACATTCGCCTTTTCAAACGTGGGCTTTGCTCAAAATCCAGGAAAAAAAATACGCGTCGCGTGTATTGGTGTCGGTGGTATGGGCGGTGGTGATATCCGGGGTGTGAAAAATGAAACCGTTGTCGCCTTGTGTGATGTGGATGACCGTTCTCTCAAGTCGGCTGCACAACTCTATCCCAGTGCCAAGCTGTACAAAGACTACAGGATCATGCTGCGGGAGATGAAGGATGGGATCGATGCGGTCACGGTATCTACGCCAGACCACACGCATTTCCCCGCGTCGATGATGGCCATGTTTGCCAATAAACACGTCTATGTGCAGAAACCCATGGCACACAATATCTGGCAGATCAGGCAAATGGTGGCCGAAGCCAGAAAGCGCAAGCTCGTCACGCAAATGGGTAATCAGGGGCATACCTTTACAGGTATTCGTCTGGTCCGCGAATGGATAGAGGCCGGCCTGATCGGGGAGGTGAAAGAGGTGATCGCCTGGACTGACCGCCCCTATCAATGTTACGCATTCAGCCCTGAACAAAAACAATATCCCAAAGCAACCCCGGTACCCGGTTACCTGGACTGGGATTTATGGCAGGGATGTGTCAAGGAGCCGACAGCGCATGCAAAAGATGTCTTTCATCGCTTGTATTGGCGCGGTTGGTGGAGGTTTGGTATGGGAGGGCTGGGTGATATCGGATGTCACACACTGGACACGCCATTCTGGGCGCTCGATCTTGAAATTGCCCACAAAGTGGATGTCGAGGTGGACCATGTCAACCCAGTGCATACCCCGCCTGGCTCCGTTGTGACCTATCATTGTAAACAGAAGAAAACGGGGAAAGTGATTCCCATGACCTGGTATGAAGGACCCAAAGTTCCCAAACTACCCGCAGCAATGGTCGGAACGAAGCTTCACAAAGAAGGCGGCTTGATCATTATCGGTTCAGATGGGATTGTCTATCATCCCGGTATGCGACCTGACAGCCCGCGCTTATTCCCCGAGGAAAAATGGACGGCCTTCCGCAACAACCCGGAATCACGCCCGAAGGAAGTTTACCCGCGCATCAAGGGTGGACCTATCGCAGAATGGCTCCGTGCCATCAAGGGGGAGGGTCCCGCACCCGGTTCAAATTTCGACTATGCCGGCCCTTTGACGGAGATGATCGCTCTCGGGACATTGGCGATACGTACCGGTAAAGGGATGGATTACGATGCTGGAAAAATGCAGATTACCAACAACCCCGAGGCGCAGGCGATGATCAAGGAGGAAGCGCGTGAAGGGTTTCGACTGGAAGACCTGAAGGTTTAAAGGTGATACCCATTTGCCGGCTATGCTGTTGTGTTAGACAACCATGAATCCTTCGCTACAGCAAACCCCAAGGCTGTCAAGGCCCAGATAACCGACTAATTGGCATCAGAGCACAACCACGCAAGGGCGGCATCGTATGCGTTGTACTCAAATGACCGAACTTCAGCGGATACAAAATGGGCTGCGAGCCTGGGAGCAGCGGTGGCAAGCTTGCTGTCGGTGACCAGAGCAACTTTCCGGATTTTCCGGTGATGGTTTCTAACAAACTGAATATGGTGGATCAGTCCGGAGAAATCCTCCCAGCCAGGAAACTGCCGGGTATGGATGAGAAGCCCTTTCATGAAAGGGTGAGCGGCAAGGTAATCATCAACGGATTTCGACAGTTCTTTGAAGTCTTGTTCTGATAGCGGACCGCTGGGTTCGACGACGGCGATTGCGTCCTCGGTAAGCAATTTGTGGGTAATCATGGCTGGTTGTGCTGGTTGGTTGTCGTAAATCACGGCATTTCGTCCGACTGGCGGAGTTTTGACCGCTCACCCAACTCTTCGAGGAGTTCGATCTGCACTTGCTGGATCTCGACAAGTCGCTCCCATTGCTGCATCAACAAGTGATCCATTTTTTCATGGAGGTGACGGATTTCCAGCTCGGCTTTGAGGTTGATCTGGTAGTCGTGTTCTGAGCGGACGCGATCTTTCGTCTCCTGGCGGTTCTGGCTCATCATGATGACCGGTGCCTGGACCGCAGCGAGGCAGGAGAGAACCAGGTTTAGAAAAATGAAAGGGTAGGGATCGAACGGCCTCATCAATAACACGATGGAGTTACAGCCTATCCACAACAATAGAAACCCAAAGAAGCTGAGTAGAAATGTCCAGCTGCCGCCAAAGGAGGCGACGCGGTCAGCCAGGCGTTCACCTGGAGAGGATGCGGTCTCGGTCTCCGCGCGCAGCTCCGGGGACATGAGGTCATGCTCCCTCATGCTCTCGATGACGCTTTCCTCCAGTCCCGTAAGCTCACCCTTTTCGCTCACTAACAGGTTCTGGACATAGGCCGCACGGAACCGGGCGAGGTCCTGTCGGCAGATGTATCCATGACGGTCGAGTCCGGGTAATTCCCGCTGTATCTCCGCCAGGACTTTGGGACGCACGGCACCGAGCGGGAAGGTTGCCGAGGGCTGGAAATCCTTTCCGCAAACACTACAGGTCCTATGTTCCTTCGCGTCCGGCATGGCGGGCTTAGTCGATGAGTTTACCCAGAACGGGATGGGATTTTTTCAGTTCATACAACAACTGCTCATAGTGCCGGAGGTGGCGTATCGCTTGCGCAATTAAAAATATGGCCAACACAATCAAGGCCGCGCAAATGATGAGCAATGGCAAGAGAAGGTGGATGACACTCTGGTCCTGGTAGGACTTGGCGGTCGCTATCAGAAGACTCAAAACAGAGAGCGGCAAAACAAAAATGGCCGAGCCCGTGCGCAGTACCGAGAGGGCTGTGCGTTTCTCGGAAAGCAAAAGCTGGGCTGAGTCAAACCATTCACTGTTGTCCTGGGTATGGTCCGGGTCCTGGGTGTCGGTATTCATGTGGAGAGCTGGAAACTGGGTTGTCAGGTGCAGGCATCAAAGGGTGATAAGACAAGCATAACCTATGGGGGATTGGTATCCGGGTCAAGGTGGGATTAGGGCTCCAGGGGACGCGCGGGTGAGCTTCATACTTGTCGATCCAGGTCGCAGTGAATGACGGAGGTCATCACCAAGTGGCTTCCTCGGTCGGATCTTCGTTGCAACAACCGCTTTGTTGGTTGTAGTGTTGTGTGGCAGTGTCCCCTGGAACAGACAAAGCTCGGCATAGATGAAAAGAATGAAACGGATATCACGCATGATGATGATATGGATCGGCTGCCATTCCGTGGTATCCCTTGCGGAATGTTCAGAGGCGACGGGGATCTTGGCGAAGACGATTAATACCGGGCAGTCCGTGGAAACAGGCTTGCCTGTCAACAAGGGATTGCTGCTCGATCTTGATGCCGATAAAGGCGTGGAGGTTGAAGAGGGAAACAAGGTCAAGGCGTGGCATAACCAGATCAAGGGGAATGCGGCCGGGGTCTTTGTGAAGCGCGATCCCGGCCGGAAGGTGCCGGGCTCGGGTCGACCCTCCCTGTTGAAAAACGTGCGGAAAATCGGCGGCCATCACACCCTCGCCTTTCACCGTCAGGAGCTGGTCAACATGGATGAGGATGTTTTCGATCCTTTGCTAACAGGAAATGGATACACCTGGATTTCTGTGATGTCGATTGCTAGGCAGGTCAAGGGAAAGAAGGATGTGCATTCATTTTTTGGCAATCTGAAAAATGGACCAAACTACGAAGGTTTCTGGGGATGTATCGCCGACGATCATCGTGTCTGGATGGGTTCGCGATGTTGGCCGAAAGTGAAGGAAGGAAAACAGGCGTTATGGGATAAAAGGAACCCGAAGGTGATCGCTCCAACGCCATTGACCTTGCACCGGTATTATCTCGTGATGGGTCGTATGGGATCGGGAAAAGGCGTTGTGGATTTGGATCTGTTTGTGGATTCAGCGACAGCGGTGGCCACTGGAAAAATGCCGGTAAACCCGAAGGCCAATGCATCGAAGATGGCGATTGGCCAGGAGCGCGACGCAACCAATCACCCCGGTTTTGAATCGTTTATCGGCGAAATTTCCCGCTTCCTGGTTTTTGACCGCCCCCTCAGCCAACAAGAGCTTGACGTAATCAGTCGCTATCTCATGGCCCGTTATCACATTGGAGCCTCCCAATAATCCGCCCTGTCGCCGCCCTGGTTGCTGCACTATTCCCTGGTCTTATTCTTCCCGTTGTGCTTGCCGGGCACCTTGGCTGCCGGGGCCTGGCCACCGGCGGCGGTGGTGAACGACCAGACATCTCCCATGACAACAGCCCCCCCGGGCTGCTCCGTGTCCACACGCCAAAAGTAGGTGGTCTCCTTCTGCAAGGCATGCTCACCGGTCAGGCTGACGATGTTCTGCGGGTTGTTTTTTGTGGATACTAACACAAGATTCTCCCGCTTGGTTCCAAGATGGATTCTGGCACGCACACCTCCCAAGCCACTCAAATACATGAGATCCGCATCGACCGGGACTCCCTCCGCCGCCATTTTAGGAACTGGCATCGAAGCCTTGGCATCTTGTCGACCGGGAATCCAGTAGCTGTCCGCCCCATACTCATACGTTCCGATGTCCGGTGCCCCACCGGTGAAGCCCGCGTTGACTGGTACTGACACACCTTTGATCGAGCAGGTCACGGGTACGGCCTTGTCGATCAGCTCCACGGCATCGGCCCGAGGTCGGAAATCCCAGTTGACCGGATCGCGAAGCATATCCTTCAAGCGTCGTTCACTTTTCCGTTTATCGCCGTAGTTATTGGAACTGATCCCGGGCACCGGCTGGTCTGTTAGCATGCTCGCGGCATTGTTGCGGGTGATGGTCTCTGCGTTACCCCCCTTTTCGGTGGCGATGTTCAACTCGCTGCCCCTGTTGATACCGAGGTTGTGGTAGACCTCGTGATAACTTCCCTTCACCCGGAAACCATTCCCTCCCGAGGGAGACATTTTTTTGAGATTCCCGCTCATCGCCACATTGCGATAGAGGTTGCCGTGTACGCCTGTTAGTGGTTTGTTCGCCCCGTCCCAGCGAAGGTCCCTTTGTCCGTTGTTGATCAACCAGTTGTAGCGAACCACTGATTCCATCATGTGTTCATCCGGGATATACATGGATGAGCCGTCCGTGTGCAGGAGGCCGCATCGGGTGTGAAAGTTCCACTCGCACACGATGGGTCGAATCGCCGTGGGGTCGTAGTTGGATACACTGAAGCGTTTGATGTTCCGCTTTTGGTAGCGGTTCGCTGAAAACCCCTGGGCATTGCCACAAACCGAAAGGGTGTTGCGACGGTAAGTCAAATCCGCGACTTTATCGAAATTCAACGTACTGCTCGGATCAAAGGGTTTTCCCATACCGTTGTCGTTGTTGGCACAGGCATAGTCGATGTAGGTAAACAGGTTGTTTTCGATCAGGATGTCCTCCACAAAATCGCCCGTGATGGCGCTGGCATCGGCATAGCGGAACGTGCAGTTGTAAACGGTGATATGGGAGCAGAAATCGTCTTCCGTGCCAGTGAAGCTCGCTGTTTCCGACGGCCCGAGGACCCCCAGGGCACGCTTCGAGCAGGCGTAGTATTTGAAGTCGCAATTCTTGATCGTGATATGGTCGGAGTTGTTGAATGAGAAGGTCGTGGCAAAAAAGTTCAAGCCATCGACGACGATGTGTTGGCTCGCCGCATCGCCGGTGATGGCGAAGGTCCTCGTTTTTCCGTAAACTCCCCGGCCTTCAGGGGATTCTCCGTTGTCGGCCCAAAGGTAGAGTGTTTGGTTGGTTTCATCGAAGGCCCACTCTTGAGCCGTGTCGAGCATCCGGCGCTCCGCGTTGCCGACTCCACCCTCGAAGAAATACCCCAGGGTGGTTTTGAACTTCATCAGCTCAGGGCGGTAATCGAACTCAGCTGACCCTGCTTGGTGATTCTCCACGATACGGGTGCCGGTTGCATGGGCGCCGAAGTTCATCAGCGCCACACAGCCGTTGAAAGAATAGCCCGCATGCGCAATCGCCTTTTCCCCATGACCGCCGTCAACGACGTGACCGCCGCCGCGTTCATTCCTTGTTTCCCGGGACCGGTGGCAGCGGGCGGCAGTCCGGTGCCAAACCTCGTCGGAAAATGCCAGGGCATTCGGGAAACGCGCCAAGGTCATCAGTTTTCCATCGACAAACAGCTGGGTGATATCCTGCTGCGTGGTGGTTTTGTAGACATTGCCCACATCCACCGACCACGCGCCGTCGATTTTTTCTGTTCCGTCCAGGATCACCTTTTCATCTTTGTAGCTGGTCAAGGTGATGGGTTGGCCCGGCGCCCCGGACTTGCCATTGAAGCATACCGATTCACGGTAAACACCGCCGCGAATCACGCAGGTTTCACCCGGCTCCATGATGTCCACCGCACGTTGGATGGTGGCAAAGGGCTGTTTCAGCGATGTTCCCGGATTTTGATCGTCACCATCGGTCGACACGTAGTAGGTGTCGGTAAATTTAGCTTCCGACTCTCGGCAGCCGGGCAGACAGAGAAGTGCACACAAGCTGAATAGAAAAATGTGACTGTTAGAAAAGTGTTGTCCCGGTGGAGTGGTCGAGTGCATTATGTTGGAGAGATCGTGGGAATAAAATGGAAAATGAGTTTTATCCAGTGAGTTGTGAATGCCGCTACATGGGGTGGGCTTTTTATGAACTATTGGGCTTTAGTACCCCAGCCTTTTATCAACCACATTGAGCAGGGGCTCGCCGGCGGCGAACCGTCTGAGGTTTTCGCGTAGGAGGGCATTACGTCGTTCGCTGGTGATCTCGGATTGTCCGGCCACGTGGGGGGTGATAACGACGTTGGGCATCGTCCAGAGGGCGTGATTGCCGGGCAACGGTTCGGGGTCGGTGACGTCCAGGCAGGCACCGGCCAGCTTGCCTGATTTCAGTGCCGCCACCAAAGCTTCGGTGTCGACAATTTTTCCACGCGCGATGTTGACCAGGTAACTGCCGGGCTTCATCGCGCTTATGGCGGCCTTGTTGATCATGTGTTTTGTCTCAGGTGTGAGGGGCACGGCAATAACAACGACGTCGGCCTCGGGCAGCATCTTGAGAAGGTCGTTAGGTTTGCCAACCTTGGCGATGTAGCCGGGCGACGGTGTATCGCTTCGACGTGTGCCAATCACCCGCATGCCGAATCCGTGTGCGCGCTGGGCGATTTCCGTCCCAATGCCACCGAGCCCAATGACCAGCATGGTCTTTCCCTGCAGGGCGACAGATTGGGTCTTGGTGTTGCCCCGCGACCAGGTGCCGTCATCCTGGCGATTCCCATACTCCCGCAGGTTGCGAGTGATTGTTAGAAGCATGCCCATGGCGTGGTCGGCAATGGCTGGCCCGTGAACACCACGACAGTTCGTGAGTACGATGGAGTCGTTTTTCATCAATGGGTCGATGCCGAGGTATCGGTCGACACCGGCACTCATGACCTGGACCCAGGCGAGCTTGGGTGCTTTTTGAAAAAACGCGGGGCTGGCATAAGCGGCGTCAATTCCGTGGGCCTCGCTGGCACGGGCCAGCGCCTCTTTTGGGGATAGTCCGGACACAATCCTGAGATTGGGCACGACACGTTTGAGCGCCTCATGATCTTGTTTGGATATACCGCTGCTGAAAAAGGTCAGTTGCGTTTTTGGATCGGATAGCTTGATGGCAACCTTGGCATTACGCAGCGAGCCCACCTCTTCAGCGAGCGCCTTGGAATCAACTGCACCTGCCGGTCCAGCCTGGGTGAGGGGACAGAGGGTGAGCAGGACGGTAGTGAGTAGGGGGATTTTCATAAAATGGATGAGTGGTTGTTGTATCATGGGTGTCATGGCAGTGGTATGGAGGTCAAGCTATTTGCCGCGACTCTTATCATTGTTGTTAAGCCAGACCGCCTTTTCATGGAAACGGTGATCCTTGCTATTCTGCACCGGACAGCGGATGAGGGTGTTTTTTTCCAACACGGTAGCGGGTCCGTTCGCAACAAGGATACCACGACAAAAGGCATCGCGGATATAGCAGCCGCGGATGATACCGGTGGAATTAAAGAACGCGACGGCATCATCCCCTGATGCGATAAACCGGCATTGGTTCACAAGGTGGCCTGATGAGGTCGGATCGTTTGGTTGCCCGATCTGTGGGCCACCGCCGGGGGCCGCCAGACAGGGCGTCTGACCGTTGATCGGCGGCGACCGGTCTGTCACGCAATGCAGGATTTGCACTTTCTGGAAGCCGCCTCGGAATACGCCACGCGTCTTTTGTGTCCATTTGACGGAATTGAAAATAAAATCCGAGCCCTTGGAAAGCCAGTATGTCTGCCCGCCGTGTTTTGACTTGATGCCAATCAATGCGCCTTTGGGATAGTTCGCCACATGACTCTTCCTCTTGAACTCGATCTCCCACAGCCGGCCCCGGAGATGCCTCGCGCGGACCCAGGGAATCTGGTGGTTGTCTGCCTCGATCAAATGGGGGTCGTTCCTGCTGTTAGTGTAACGCCTCAGATAACGTCCCTGATCGCTTTGGGGATTAAAGATCATCGCGGGGGTTGGAAATCCCCTCTGGATCTCAAGCATCACTTTTCCGGGTGAGGTTTCGATGACGAGCCCTTGACTGACGGTGTAATTCTTTCGGGTCATATGCATGTCGGCGAAGGTGACGCGGTACACGTCCCGTCCAAAAATGGCATGTTTGTTATCACCGAAGACCAACACGGTTTCATCCATACCCTTGCCCTGAAAAACGAGGCGCCCTTCCGGGCCGGGCTTGACCCCGCTCAGATCAATGGTACCCATGCTGTCGCTGTTGTCTTCCAATGAAAACGTCCCTTTGTCGAACTCCAGCATAATCACATCATTGGGTGATTTGTTGAAGTGGCTTTTGGCATCCTTCACCGCCTGTCCGATACCACCGGCGGTCATGCCGTATTGGGCACGGACATTCCACTTGAGTGTCTCCGCCTGTGTCAGCGGATGGACACCAAACAGGAGTAGCGATATAATCTGGATTTTCATGTCAATGCGTATCCTTACCAGTCCATACCCTAGCGATGATATGTTGTGATGAGCGAGTTATATTTTGTAGTTCTGTATCAACCCACCAGCTTGACTGATGCTACAAGGAGCCGCTGCGAACAACTGTGTTTATCCCGGCAAACAGAGGATCAGGTATATTTACACCTCTTTACCTGCTGTGCACTCGCTGCGTGGGTTGGATACATGACTGGAGCAACCTACCATGTAGATTGCAATCCATAAAACGATGGTGATTTACATGATTCTTTTTATTCACTCAAGGTGTAGCTCAACCAGTTGCGTAGATCGTAGGGAAAATCACGAGCGACAGATGATACCGCCTACTTCGAACGCTCACTTATCTTTCCCATACTGGATTTCATCTGATGCCAGATGCGGTTGCATTCACGGAGGATTTTTGAGAGTTTGACTTGGGTGCCCTTCATTTTCACACATTCCATCTGATGCGATTTCCCATGGAATTGAAGTTTCCACCCTCGAAATTCAGTCGGGGATCCTTCGGGGAAGTTTCGAATGCCCAGTCTAATTGATGGTTTGGCCACTACGGTTTGGTAGGTGCTCTCAACTTTGTCCAGCCATGCATCAGGTGTCAGGTTTTGCCTTACCCAGTCGGAAACCTGCTTGGAAATCCCGGCATCATAGGAGGTGATGCGCTTGCGCAAAAATTCCTCGGAATGAGGAAGGCAGAGTGCTTCACGGCCAAAGTTCAAGTGACGTAACTCCTCGATATTCTGCAAATCGACTTCCTCACCCATTCCATTGTCGCCGATTAGAATGACATAAGCACCTGAAGCCATCGCCTCCATCGCACAACGAGCCTTGCAGAAAATAATATCATACTCATGTAAATGTTCTTCCGGTTGATCAAAAAACCCATCGGCTCGTTCACCGGCTTCATGTAATTCGAGACCAAGTTCTATGCATACTTTCCGGATGAGTTGGAAATGTGCATCCGTGCGGATCGAGCCGGAATAGATCAACGCCTTGCGTGGGGTATCTGCAAAGGTGCTGCGTTGCTGGAATCGATCCACATCAACAACATTTCCAAGCAGGTGCACGGCTTCTCTGCCCACTCCCGTGGTATTGGTGATTCTCCTGGCTGTGAACCGGTCTACGGCCGCGTAGGCATCTGTCATATACCCAGGTGTTGGCTCGTCTGCACGACTGAGGCCATCATGGCAAACATATAACAACGGAGCTTCAGGAAAGGCGCAAGCTGCACGCAAAGACACCACGACGTGCTGACCATGGATCATGTCCGGAGTTTCCAAAATGGAGGCAAGGTCGTCCGTGACCGTAAACCCGTCAGCTTGTAGTTCTGCTGCTGTATTGCCGAGGCATGGACTGAAAAGCAGCACCTCATGGCCGCGCTTGCGCAAGCCCTCGGCCAGTTCAACGGCATATCGTTCTGTGCCGGAGCGGCGGCTTAAGGCGCCATTGGTAATCAAAATTCGCATGCGGCTCAGTCTGTTAGCAAGATGCATGGAATTGTTCACGGCACGCTTTCGCGAATGGAAGTACGTGTGTTGAAAATAGAATCAGGTCTGCATACTTACCTTCTGCGACACGCTTGCGCCCATAGGTTTCATAATAGACAGGTTCTTGGGGTGCAGGGATTTCCGGTGATGAGGCATTCTGATATAGTAATACCTCAGTTTTAAAGGCATCGGCGCCAGCGTGTGCAATAGCCATTTCCACCTCCTCGGCAAGTTCGGGATAATTGTGTGCCGCCGCAAGCTTTCTTTGAAAATCATGATCATCCAAGTGGATGATCTGATCATGATCCTTCGCGAGTAATGCAGTCTCAGCCGGGTTGTCCACCAGGTTAAACGAAAAATTATCGACAACATATTCTTCCGCGCGCAGCCGTGCACAGAGAATGTTGATCATGTAGCGTGTCATGTCATGTGCGGTGTTATAACCTTCGATTGAATCACCAACAATGGTTAACTCGCGAGGGCCAGCTGCGGAGACTGATTGATAGATATCCACCAAAGCTGCGGTAAATCGAGTGGCATCCATCGCTAACAGATCATGATAGAAGTCCCCGTCTTGCATTTTGCCAAAGAAACTTCCTTGGCTGGCATCGGCATTGACAACCACCTTATCCGTGGATTCGATACGCCCTTCACTCAAGGACCCTGAGCCATTGGTGAGCACAAAGACCTCGGGTCGGTGTATTTCCATCCAGCGGTAGGCTCTCAACTCATGCCCTGGATGTCCAAGAATCATGTATTTATTCATTCTGTGATAACGTGCAAGGATTGATGTTATGCGAATCAATATGTTAAGTAAATATTTATTTGGAACGCGGGCATGGGGTGCTCCTGAACCTGGAATAGATTGCGCCGACAAAGCGTCGCCATGTTGGGGTCTGGCGCTATGGTGTTTTTACTGCCCAGCGCAGCTTGGCGGAGCTAGCCCTTGGATTGTCGTATTTCTCGCTGTGTGAGGCGCGAATGACATTGTCGCTGATGGCACTATAGGCCCCGCTTGCGAGCCCCTCTTTGAAGGCGTTTTTCACCCGTCGGTCCTCGCCGCTGTGGAAGGCCAGGACCGCGACGCGTCCGCCCGGCCTCAAGCAGTCGGGGAGTTCGCGCAGCCAGCCGTCGAGGACTTTGAATTCATCGTTGACCGCGATGCGGAGTGCCTGGAAAACAAGACGCTGGCTGAGTTTGATACGGTCCGCATCGTAGGATCGGGGCAGGGCCTGCGCAATGGCACGGGCGAGTTCTCCGGTGGTGTCAAATGCCTGATGGGCCAAGGCGCTGGCCAGTCGCGAGGCGTTGGGCTCATCTGCGTTTTCGCGCAATAGGTCTGCGAGGTCCTGTTCGTTGAGCTTTTTGATCAAGGCACTGGCTGACACCCCTTTGTTAGGGTTCATACGCATGTCGAGCGGCCCCTGGTGCTTGAAGCTGAACCCGCGTGCGGGGTTGTCAATCTGCATCGAAGAGACACCGAGGTCGGCGAGAATGGCATCGGCGCCGTCGTGCCAGCCGGTTTTTGCCAGCACAGCGCGCAGGGCGACGAAGTTGGTGCGCTCGCACTTGAGGGATTCAGCCGGGAAACCGGCCGAGCGCAGACGCGTCTCGGTTTTGGGCAACTCGATGGGATCCTGGTCTACACCGAGCAGGCAACCGCCGGGTTGTATGGCTTTTAATAGTTCTATGGCGTGACCACCATATCCGAGCGTGCTGTCGACCACCCGTTGACCCGGTTGGACAGAGAGTGCCTGCATGATTTCGCCCACCATGATAGGCACATGTTGCCCGGCGGGAGTTTTGCCACCAGCCAGGACATGGGCCACAGTATCCGCGTAGCGTTCTGGATTGAGCTCTTTGTATTTGTCCTCGAAGCGCCGCGGGTTCCTGCCCCTATATCTTACCCGGCGCTTGTGGGGTTCCGAAGTCTCTTCACTTGTCATGCCCCGAACATGAGGGACGGGCGCAGGGAAGCAAGCGGAATGGGAGGGAGAAGGGTCGGGAAATGAAGTAGCGGCTTAAACGCTGCTTGAAATTCAACCAAGCGAGCAAGCTTTCAACTTGAATTTTAGGCCAATTCATTTCATGATGCAATGATCATGAGGAACTTATCCCTTTTATCAGTCGTAGCCATCCCGTTTATCTGGGTATCCAATTCCGTTGCCGAACCATTTACGGGGAGTATTGTCTTTGAGCAATCAGCCATGGGCGGAGCGGGCGAAAAAATGTTTAAAGACCTCGCTCCTGGCAAAATCACCGTGCACATCGCCCCGCACGCTTACCGCCAGGACGAGGTGGGTGGTATGAACGAAGGTAGTTTTGTGATCAAAAATGGATCGACGTCGGCGCTGATGCTGAACACTAACAAAAAAACAAGCACGCTGGGAGGAGCCGCGAATATTGATTCATACAAGGAGGAGGTGCGGAAATTCATGGTCCATCATTTTAAGACCGAGCTGGAGGCGACCGATGAAACACTTGAGATAGCAGGTCATCAGACGAAAAAATACAAGGTGCTGAAATCCGCCTTCGTCAAGCCGGACGCGGTGGCCCACATATGGGTGGCTGAGGATATTGACTTCAGCGGTCATCGCTACGATTTTCAGTTTCCAAATAACCGGACCACAGCACCACTACCCATGTCGATCCCCGTTGAAAAAGGGAGCGTATTGAAAATGGTTGTGTTGGAAAACGGGACGACTGTCACTGTGGTGGCGACGCGTATCACTCCCGGGAATCCTGATCCTGCGCTCTTTACCAAACCGACCGATTACCAGGGTGCGGACTTTCCAGAGCCACCAAAGGAAATGGAAAAACCTACGGGTCCCATCGCGGATGTATCGAAGTTGGCCGCATCCGTCACTAACGGAATCGGCATGAAACTCGTCCTCGTCAAGCCCGGTGAGTTTTTGATGGGGAGTTCGGAAGACGAGCCGAACCGACACGATAATGAAACCCAACATCAGGTTAAAATTACCCGCCCCTACTACATCGCCACCACAGAAGTGACACAGTCACAATGGAAGGCCGTGATGGGTGTGGATTCACCATCGAACTTTAAAGGTGACGATCTGCCGGTTGAAAAAATCACCTGGCAACAGGCACAGGATTTCTGTCAGCAGCTATCAAAAAAAGAAGGGAAGAACTACCGGCTTCCGACAGAGGCCGAGTGGGAGTATGCCGCGCGTGCAGGGGAAACGGTCGATTTCAAACCGATGAAAACCTCCGAGCGTAAAGCATGGATCGCGGAGCGGGCATGGTTCTATGACAACGCCAAGTACAAGACGCATCCTGTCGGCCAACTCAAGGCGAATGCGTGGGGCCTGTATGATGTGTTAGGTAATGTCGAGGAGTGGACGAGCTCGGGTATCGGGAAATACCCGCAAGGCCCGGTAATCGATCCGCAAGGGTTTGTCAGTGACAACAAGGTTGTGCGCGGCTCAGGCTGGATCAGCAGTTATGATTGGATTCGCCCGGCAGCCCGGATGAATCAACCTGCCGATAAAGAAAAGTCCACCATTGGTATGCGGGTTGTTTACGAACCATCGGCAGAGTAGTTGGCGGTTCTTCATAGGGGCGGCTGGTGTAATGTTAGGTAGATTTGCCGAACAGCAGGTCTTGCCTGCTTGAAGCTCCTGATAAAAGCATATCCACCCATGCACGGCTTTACTTTTCTCGCAAGATTTCCCAGACTCGGTGCCTTGTGAGTAGAAAAAATACGTACCGGAGTTCGATCGTTTGCATCGCCCTGGCGTGTGCCGTCGCTATCGTTTACGCGCAGACGGCGACCTTCGAGTTTGTTCGTTACGATGACCCGCTTACCCTGACAGAGAATACAGTGGTCATGCGTGGATTAACCATCGACGGCTTGGTGCACGCATTCACCCGTGCCGAAATCAACCTCTATCATCCAGTTACCACGATCTCGCATATGGCCGATGTGAGCTGGTTCGGGCTGGATGCGGGATTCCATCACCTCGCTAATGTTGCCTGGCACGCGTTGGCCTCCATACTGCTCTTTCTCGCGCTGCGCTCGCTGGCGGGCAGGCTCTGGCCGAGTGCCGTGGTCGCCGCCCTGTTTGCGCTGCATCCCGCAAACGTCGAATCCATCGCATGGATATCCCAGCGGAAGGATACAATGGCCGCTTGTTTTGTTTTCGCCGCCTTGATTGCCTACTGCCGATATACCCGGGTGCCGACGCGGATCAACTATGCCATGGTCTGTGGTCCTGTGCTTCTGGCCATTCTGGCGAAACCTGTGGCCGTGGTAATTCCAGTCCTCCTGCTTGTGTTCGACTACTGGCCTCTTGACCGTTGGCGGTGGCAGTGGTGCAGAATAAGAAATCTGGCTATCGAGAAAATCCCCCTTTTAGCTCTCTCGGTGGTGGGTGGTTTGCTTGCCCTCTATTTCCAGTCTGAGAGTGGCAATGCAGCGACGGGAAGCCTGCTCGGTCCAGTGGAAAAGGCCGCCATGGCGATGCATAACTATGCGCTTTATCTTGGCAAGGTTTTCTATCCGGTGGATCTCGCCTACTTCTATCCCTATCCCGACCGGGTATCCACATTGAAACTCATCACAACAGCAGTAGTGGTTGGTGCGGTCAGCGGGTTCTCGTTGTGGGCGGCCCATCGTGGATATCGATATGTCCTGACAGGGTGGCTCTGGTTTCTTGTGGCACTGGCGCCGACGATTGGTCTCGTCCCAGTGGGGGAATCTTTTCTTCCTGATCGATACCTCTATTTGTCTTCGATTGGGATTTTCATCATCGTTGTGTGGGGAACGTCTGATGTCCTCGACACACTTCAGATGTCGAGACGGGAACAGCGCTGGATCGCAAGCGTTTCAGCCATAGCGTTACTCGGCATCATGGCATTCCAGTCCTATCATCAGTGCCGTGTCTGGCGAAACACACTGAGCCTGGCACAGCATGCTGTAGATGTGGTGCCGGATAACTACGCTGCCTACGATATGGCGGGGACGGCACTCCATGAAGCGGGTCGTATCGATGAGGCCATAAGCTGTTTCGAGAAGGCTATTACGATCCGGCCGGATCACCAAGCCGCCTACGTCAATCTTGGTGTCAGCTACCAGGCACTTGGGCGGGATGATGAGGCACTGTCAGCCTACCTCAAGCAACTTGAGGTTTCGCCCGGAAATATACGGGCAATGAGTGGTCTTGGAAGTATCTGGATAGAGCGGAAAAACTACCTTGCCGCCGAACAGGTATACCTCCAGTGGAGCTGTGTTGAGCCAGACTCACCCAAGGTCTGGTCCAATCTGGGTGCAGCACGCTTTTATGGCAAACGCTGGCAAGCGAGTGCTGAGGCCTTCCAAAGGGCCGCTGAGTTAGAACCTGGAAACAAGGAACATCTCAGGAATAGCAGGGCGGCGATGGAGATGATACACAAGTAGAGGGGCAAAGCGGGACGCGCAATCCCTTAAGTGAGTATACAGCCTCTATTTGGCTCGCAGTTCGCGCGGCATGGGCTAGAATGGGTCACAATCACCGCCCGACGGATGCTGGAAGTGTTCATTCATTGCTGGCGATAGTTGCCTAACATTTGCATTCAAAATTCGATGCCCAAACCAGCAAAACCATTTAAGCCCACCCCGAAAAGGTTTCATCCCAGCAGTCTGCCCATTATCTACGAGGATCACGACATCCTGGTGGTCGATAAGCCAAGCGGACTGTTGACGGTAAGCACTGACCGCGAGCGGGACCGGACGGCTTATGCCTATCTGATGGAATACGTGCGCAAAGGGCAGGCCAAATCGCGGAGCCGGGTGTTTGTCGTGCATCGTCTCGACCGCGAGACATCGGGGCTGTTAGTGTTTGCCAAGTCTGTCGACATGAAAAGCAGGCTACAGAAGGAATGGGAGGGTTTCCAGAAAACCTATCATGCCGTGGTGCGCGGTCGTCCTCCGGAGGAAAAGGGCGTGCTTGCCTCCCACTTGGCGGAAAACGGCGTGCATAAAATGGTTTCCGTAAAGTCTGCTGACGATGGCAAGCTGGCAAAAACCGCTTATCAAGTGGTCAGGAAAACCAAGGGGTACAGTCTTCTAAAAATTGATTTGATGTCAGGAAAAAAACACCAGATCAGGGTGCAGCTTGCCGATTGCGGGTGCCCGGTGGTGGGTGATAAAAAATACGGCAAGGGTGAAAAGGGAACTAAGCGTCTGATGCTCCACGCAGGCTCGCTAACGATTAAACATCCCTATACCGATGATTGGATGACTTTCGAAAGCAACATGCCCCAGTATTTTGACGCCCTGTTGAAGGGCGCGCACTAAGCTCGCACGATGATCAGCGGCGACGGCCTCTGTTTATTGTATGAACACTATGCGGAACACAAATTTACCGTGAACCTTTCCGTTTTCGTCCAAGCATCAAGGTTCCCGCAATGATCAACATGATACCAGCGGATGGTTCGGGGACTTGAGCTGGCGCATTACCTGCAAATCGGTAATCAGAGCCAGATGCGGAGGTGATGGAAATGTCCCCGTTGTCCAAAGGTGTGTATCCCCCGGAACCATCGGAAACGAGGAATTCAGCTCCCATGTAGTTGAAAGAATACTGCAGGTTAGCGGCAATTCTCCATGATGCGTCGCCGAGGTCTTCACTCTGGCTGTCGATCATGGCATGGGTTGTAAATTCCCTGTGGAATTCAAACTGCGCGCCAAAGGTGATCGGGAGGTCGTAGGTGAGCGTGAGTCCGGTATTGGCGGGGATGGCATCACCGGTTGCCCCTGTGTCGGTGCGTAGACTGCCACCCCTTGTTTGGTCAAAACCTCCTGATGTCAGACGCGTTCGTAAGCTCCATTCGGATAACCCGTAGGCATTGAGTGGGGGAGTGCTGACGTCGTTTTTCAGGTCACCTGTGACTTGATAGCTGAATCTCATTATACCCATGTTTCCGGCTTCCAGTCCATGCCCGACCGTGACAATGTCCCTTATGTTAAGATTAACCGAGGCATCAGGATTTGACAGAAACCCAGATTCATAGCGAGCTTCGGCGTAGAGACGGGTGGATAGGGCGTTGGCACTAAACCCTCCGGATGCCTCGTCACTGGTAAACTGGGTAGCACCGGTTTCAGGATGAAATGGGTCCAGAAACACACTACCGTTGTTATCTTCTATGAGAGAGCTGTCGAGTTCGATTCTTAGACTGATTGTAACTTCGGCGCTGTAGCTGGTGATCGATGAAAAGCAGAAAACTACGACAGCAAGCAGTATGCCCGTGGCAAGACGGTGTTCTGGAATGTGGTTGTATTTCATGGCTAGGAGGAGTTGTACATCATTAAAGCATCGGAGATCAAAGCATAGTATCGGCTCGCATGACAAGATAAAATTCTATCAACGGAAACCAAGAAACCAAGCCGGCCAGATATTGAAGCACGCCTTGCTGGAGGGGGGCCGGCTGAACCAACAGTTACAGGAAGTGGCAGCGCGTGAAATGTTGTCGACTTTCCGGCAGCGAAATTACGAGGTTTTCCAGTATGAAAATGCGCCCTGATTCCAGGGCATACTGATGCAGCTGTGCGTTCTGAGTCGACTCAAGGAGGTGATGTAAAACGAAATTCAAAAAACATGCGTGGTCGGAAATGGTGAGTGGGGGTAAGCCGTTGTTTCCAATGTCGATGGCCAACTGTAAAGTTGCGCTCAATAAACGCAGCTCGTATAAATACTCCACATGAAAAACTATTTTGCCGGACTCGACATCGGAGGAACTACGATTAAATGCATGCTTGTTGACACTACTGGCGAGCTTGTTGGTGAACTCATCGAGGTACGTAGTTTCGTAAAAGAGGGATATCGCCGGACTTTCGGCCAATTGCGCGAAGCGATGTCTGAACTCGCACAGCAAGCGGGGATTACCACCGATGACATTGCCGCCGTCGGGCTGGACGTGCCGGCGCCCTGTTCGAATGGCGTGGTCTGGGGGAAAGCCAATCTCGGTGATGACTGGGTGGGCACGGATATCCAGGGAGAGTTTTCCAAAGCGGTCGGTAAACCGGTGATTATGACCAACGACTGTAACGCCGCCGCTTTTGGCGAGTGGATGTATCGTCGGGACCATCAGGGCGGGTTGCTCTACGTGGCTCCCGGCACTGGTCTGGGCGGTGGTATGGTGATGCCCGGCGGATTACTTTATGAAGGCAATACCGGCCTCGCCCTGGAAGTGGGCGACCTCTCGGTGCCGCGTTTTGAAAACGGCGAACTGCCGGTCGATGGCCGTGGCCGCAAAGGCTGTATGGAGGCATGGGTGTCACTGATCGCATTGCGCCGACAGCTCGCCAACGCTCTCACCCAACCGCAATACAGCGGGCACCCACTGGCGAAGTCAGATGCTCCGATCGAGGAAAAGGCTTTCCAGGTGCGTGACTACGCTGAAGAAGGAGACCAGCTCGCCCGCGAAATCTTTGCTCTACAGGCCAATGTATTAGGCCACGGGCTCGGGGATCTCGCCAGTATTCTTGACCCGGGATTGATCACCATCGGTGGTGGCCTGGCCGAAACCGGATTCCGTGACTGGTTTATTGAAGAAGTGAGAAAGGGCTTCGCAGAGAGAGCCATGCTGCCCTACCAACGATGCCCGCTGCCACCTCACGCGCCAACCACCCTGATCGAGTGGGCGATCGGTGGCGATGGGGCCGCTGCCTACGGGAGCGCCCGCAAAGCCGCCGAGCTTATGCCCGGGTAGCCGGGTGCAAACTGACTGGCCTGCTCCCGTTAGGGTCAAAAAATGCGTGTCGGTTAGTAAGATCCATGCTTACACTTTTCCCCGACATGAGAACACTTGCCATCGGAGACATACACGGCTGCCTTGCCCCGCTTCAACAACTCTGGGAGGTCATCGACCCCCAACCCGACGACCGTATCATCTTTATGGGCGACTACATCGACCGGGGTCCTGATTGCAAAGGTGTGATCGATTTCCTTATCCACCTGCATCAGCAGAAATGGAATATCACCTTTCTCTCGGGCAATCACGAGGAGAAGTTTTTTCTCTCGGAAATGGATCTGACCGACCGCGATCACTGGCTCCGGGTATGGGGGGGGCCTGAAACGCTTGAGTCCTACGGTCCTGGAGGTTTCGACGATATCCCGGATTGCCACTGGGAGTTTCTCCGCAAGTGCCGCCCTTATCTGGAAACCGATACCCACATCTTCGTGCACGCCAACCTGGAGCACGACGTTCCTCTCGACCAGCAACAGCCCTTTACTCTGATCCACAAGAAGTTTGGCACACCCAGACCCCATATGTCCGGCAAGGTCATGGTCTGCGGCCATACCGCCCAAAAATCCCATGTTCCCGCCAACCTTGGCCACGCCGTCTGCATCGATACCGACGTAGGCCGCGGCGGATACCTGACATGCCTGCACGTCGAGACTGGCAACTACTGGCAGACCAACTTCGCCGGCGGGGTGCGGGAAGGCAAGATCTAGCGAAGCGGGTTTTATACAGAACATTAACACTTGAGGTTCAAAAAACAAAACACTGAAAAAAATCATCCATATCGACATGGACTGCTTTTACGCGGCCATCGAGGTGCGCGAGAACCCCTCTCTGCGCGGCAAACCTGTCGCCGTCGGCGGCGGTAGCCGACGTGGTGTGATCTGCGCCGCCAACTACGAGGCCCGGAAGTTCGGCGTCCACTCCGCCATGCCCGGATTCAAGGCCACCCAGCTGTGCCCGCAGCTCATCATGCTGCCAGTCCGGTTCGATCTCTACCGGTCTGAGTCCGCCAAAATCAAGGCCATCTTCGGCAGATTCACCGAACTCATCGAGCCTCTATCTCTCGATGAAGCCTATCTCGACGTCAGCCACTGGCAAAGCACTGCGGCTGCCATTGCCAAGGAAATACGCGCCGAGATCCACGAGGAAACAGGCCTCACGGCATCGGCGGGAATTGCACCTAACAAAATGCTCGCGAAGATCGCCAGCGACTGGAACAAACCCAACGGCCAGTTTGAAATCAAAACCGGGGACATTCCCGCATTTATGGAAAAACTTCCGGTCAAAAAACTCTGGGGTGTCGGCAAACGCATGCAGGAAAAACTGCAAGCCATCAACGTGCAAACCTGTGGCGACCTGCAACAATTTGATAAATTCACCCTCTCACGCAAATTCGGTAAATGGGGTATCGACCTCTACGACCTCTGCCGGGGCGAAGATGGTCGTGGTGTGAAACCTAGCCGCAGCCGCAAATCCATCAGCCAGGAAACCACCTTCGCCGAAGATATCTCCGACGTGCAAACCCTCATCCCCAACCTCCAACAAATGCAGTCGTCCATCCAGGAGACCCTGGATACAAAGTACCGCACCCGTACGGTGCGCTCCCTGGTCATCAAACTCAAGTTCTCCGACTTCACCCGCACCACCGCCGAACGCGCCCACCCCGCCCTGGACACAAGCATCTACACCACCCTGTTGCAAGAAGCCTGGAGCCGGGGCCAAGGAAAACCCGTGCGCCTCTTCGGAATAGGAGTCAGACTAACAGACGAAAAAATCGACCCGCAGATGGAGATGTTTTAGGATGGTATGACTGACTGGTTTTAGCTAACTTGAGCAAGTCATGGAACCTTCTGAGAGAAAGCGATTGATTCATTACATCCTGCTCCTGGCACTGGTAATTGGCGGGATGGTGTATTTGAACCAGTTGCGTAAAGCTACTGCAGGTAAATCGTTCGAAGACCGGGCAAGTGAAGAAATGCAGGGGGGCGAATCAAAGACAGAGCCTCCGGATATGTCCAGAGGCTCTTGATTTGTGTGTCCTATAATATTGTTTAGCGGACCAATCTCATGATCTGATCGGTGGTGAGGCTGGCCATTTCACTGCCATGTTCGTCTTTGAACCACTGGCTGACTTGTTCCATGTGGGAGGGCATGGGTTTGATCAGGATGCCCTCCCTTGTGGTCTCCACAACGAGTGTGGAGTCTGGTACGAACCCGAATTTCTCCCGGAGAACCTTGGGGATCGTGATCTGTCCGTTTTCATCTATCTTCACGTGAACAGGATAAGTTATATGGCGCAATTTTCAACAAGAGAATTGCAGGTGTGAGTCGATGATCAATCATGACTTGTAGAAGTAGGTTGGACAAGCTATGTCATCTGGGTGCGTGCCTATTATTACTTGCTCCTATTAGTTGATGTCTTGTTGCTGCTGACAGGCTGTCATTCCAAGCAAACGATCCGTCCCGACAGCTTGATTGTGGTCAAGGATGTGCAGATCCCGGACAGTGAACCGCTGTTGGCACGTTTTGCCACCCACAGCTGGGTGGATTACCGGTCCGATACCCGTTCGCCATGGAGGAGGATCGAGATTGTGAATAAAACCAGCGGCCTACAGCACCACACCATCCCGGACGATGTTGCGCATGCAGGGAAACGTTGGGGCAATAGGGTGCGGATATTGTCACAGTCGGACGGCAAAAAGAACCCTCGCTTTGTGAGCGACATCATGCGTTTTGCAGAGCGTTATGATGCCTCGGTTTACCGTGTATGGCCGGGGCCGAACAGCAACAGTTTTGCCGAGAATCTGATACGCGGGGTGGATGGAGTGTCGGCTGTGTTAGATCATAATGCCGTCGGTAAGGAGCATGGGTTTTACGTGGGAAAAACAGCTGGTGGCACGGGACTTGAACTGCAGACACCTTTGGTGGGGTGTGCCTTGGGACTGCGTGAGGGAGCGGAGCTCAGCCTGTTGGGTCTCAGCGGTGGCGTTGCGCTGTATCCACCTGTGGTGAAGATTCCTTTTTTGCCCAGATTGCCTGGCAGGTAATAGAGGCTTGCATCCCGGGTGGTGATCCGCTTTACCTCGGTCATGTCTAAATTAGTTTGTCCGCTTTGCACCATGGAAGACGTCCTTGACCTTCCCCGGAAGTACGAATGTATGACCTGTGGTCATGAGTGGGAAAAAGAAGAGCAGGGGCGTGTGGTCAAGGATGCCTATGGCAATGTACTGGAAACGGGTGACATCGTGCAGATGGTGAAAGATTTGAAGCTCAAGGGAAGCTCAAAGGTGTTGAAGAGCGGGATGAAGTCCAAGCCAATCCGCATCGTGGATGGTGATCACGAGATCGACTGCAAGATGGATGGTTTGTCCATTGCCCTGAAAGCGCAGTTTGTCAAAAAAGTGCAGAGTTAATCGATAGCGACACGCTTCGACTCCTCGAACTTGTTCGCTTTGGCGTTCCAGCGGTAGTGGATATACACTTCCCTGCTGACTGGATCGCCCCGTTCGGTGAAGGTGTGCTTGAAGCCTTCCTTGGTTTCGAGAAGATAGTGGGTTGATGGTCCGCCGTCCTCGGGGTGCAGGTAGTTATCCTCCATCTCTTCCGATACCGTCATTGCCTCGACCTTGCCGCTGCCGTCCTGGGCAAAGGTAAACAGCATGAAGTGGTCCCCCCAACTATTGCCCCGCTGCCCCAGGTTAAACTCGCTGATGCCGTCTTTGTTGAAGTCGTGGGTTACGACCGGCCACGTTCCTTGACGGAAAATAAGATCCCCACCTGCGGTGAGGGGAATACACAGGGGGTCGAGTGCTGTCGTGATCTCTTCAGCGCCCGATTTTTCCAGGTGCAGGGAGAATTTGCCCTGATGGTAAGGTTTACCTAGGATCTGAACGGATTTCCCCTCGGTCATGACCAGATAGAGAAGTCCTGTTAGTTTGTTGCCCTCTTTGTCTTTACTGTAGACCACGCTGGTTGCGGCGATGACCTGCCCGCCGGCTATTTCAGCGGCGGCTTTGACAAAAAGGATAAAGGTAATAAGGCAAGTGAGCGCGTGGCGAATGATCATGTCCACCATTCTATCTGGGATGTTGTGTGCCGCCAATCATAAAGGTTCCCGGGACTCGACGATCAGCGTGCCCCGCCAGTCGCGGCGCATGTGAATTTTCTCGCGGAGGCAGTCTTTCGCCTTTAAACCACCGTATTCAATGATGAGTCTGGCGGTTAGACGGTGGATTTCCATTTTACCGAAGCGGAGGACGGGAGTGCGTTTCTCGCGTAGAAAGCAATGGAGTGGGACGTCGCGTTGGTCGGCATTCCACAAGTAGGTGGCCGGTGGGAAGTCATCGAGCGCGCTGAGCGAGAGAAAGACCTCGCGTAGTTCCGCCTCGGTGTGGTTTTTTTTAAGTCGACGTGCGGCGTTTTTGCACCGCCAGGTTTCGAGGAGTGCCCGTTTGGGATCGGAGCGATCCTCTTCGATTTCGGCAAAGGCCAGCAGGAAGTGTTGGCGCATTCCGTGCAGCCATTGGGTGCGGGTAATGGTGCCGGCACGATAGTATGCAAGGAGTCGGTTCGGTGCAATGAGTGATGGGTGCGCCATGGCTGGTCTTGGCTCCGGGCACGGGTGGCGGGCTGACAAGGCTTGGGCTGAGGTTACTTGCCAGGTTTTTTATTCCTCTGCTTCGCCCGGGATGGGTTAGGGTCAGGTTTTTTTTCGGAGGCGAACCTGAACCCCTTGTGTTCGGCGAGCGTGTGTGACTGGCTCATGATTTTCTGGAGTTCGGAAACGATTTCGGGATTGGCCGCTGCGATGTTGTTTTTTTCTGCGGGGTCTTTCTCAAGATTGTAGAGTTCGGGTGCGGGGTTGCGTATGGTGCTGGTTTTTAGGAGGACGAGTTTCCACTTGCCTTTGCGCACGGCGCGTTTACCTCCTTGTTCATGGAATTCCCAGTAGAGTGAGCTGTGTTTTTTCTGGCCCGGCTTACCGAGAAGCGTGGGGACCATCGACAGGCCGTCGGTATCCGCCTGGGGGGCGGCTCCTGCGAGTTCACGTAGGGTGGGGGAGATGTCCCAGAAGGCGGAGAGGTGATCGGAGACGCTGCCGGGTGCTATTTTTCCCGGCCACCAGGCGATGGTTGGTGTTCTCACACCTCCTTCATAGAGGTCGCGTTTGCCGCCGCGTAGCGCGCCATTGGAATGGAAGCTGCTGCGTTTATGGCCCCCTTCCTGCATCGCCCCATTGTCGCTTGAAAAGATGATGAGGGTGTTGTGATCGAGCCCGAGCTCCTTGAGTTTGTCGATGACCAGGCCGACGTTGTGGTCCATGTAGGAAACCATGGCGGCGTAGGTGGTTTTGGGTTCGGGTTCGAAGGAATAGTGCGAGTGCTTTCTGGGTGGCAGCGGCGTTTCCTTGAGAATGGGGCGGTATTTGGCTTTCCATTCCTCTTTGGCCCGCAGGCTTGCATGGGGGATCTGGAATGCGAGGTGGAGGAAAAACGGCCCGTTTTTTTGTTTTTCTATGTATTGAAGAGCCTCGTTGATCACCAACTCCGAGCTATAGTGGTCGCCTTCATGGAGCGAGTTGTTAGGGTATTCCACCTTCTTGCCATTTCTCCAAAGATACTTGGGAAAATACCAGTGGGCCTGGGTGTGTGATGAGAAGCCGAAGAAATAGTCGAAGCCTTTGGCATTGGGCAGCGAGCCGTCGTCGGAATTGCAGGCCAGGCCGGATTTTCCGATCATCGCGGTATGGTAACCGGCTTTTTGGAGTGCGCGCGGGAAGATCTCGTCTTGCGGGTCCGGTCTGAACTGAAGGGAACCATTGCCGCGCAGAAATGTATGGCCGCTATGTTTCCCGGAAAGCATGCAGGCCCGAGAGGGGCCGCAAACGGTGCTGCCGGCGTAGTGTTGGGTAAAGAGCATGCCTTCCTTGGCCATCTTGTCGAGGCGGGGGGTTTGGATCACCTTTTGTCCATAACAACCGAGGTCGCCGTAGCCCAGGTCATCGGCAAGAATATAAATGATGTTGGGTTTAGCGGCGGCGGAAATGCCAAGATTCAGCAAGAGTGAGGCGAGGGCGATGTATTTCATACGTAAAGTGAGTAACGGGTCTAGATGAATGCGTTGACGGATGCTGGATCTTTCAAGTATTCCAGGTCATTTTACACATTCCGCAGCCGATGTAAATGAGCCTGGGTAGGGATGTGTTAAGCGCTCGTCACGATACCAGGTCTGGAAAGCACTTAAGGAAAGCGGGGTCAACCGGAGCTTCGATGTGGGTGTGTTGTCCCGTGACCGGGTGGGTCAACGAAAGGCTTTTCGACTGCAACAACATCCTGGTTCCGGTGCCAAGTGATTTTCCTAACAAATTAGAAGCCTCAATGCCTGCGTAGCGATAATCTCCAACAATGGGCAGGCCGAGGTGGATGAGATGTCTTCTGATCTGGTGGTAGCGCCCGGTATGTGGTGTGGCTTCGACGAGCGAGAGCACAGGTGTTGTTTCTTCACTCAAACAGGTCGGCGAGATGCTGGTTAACCGCTGAAAACCGGTGCGGGCCTCTTGCACGGGGGAGTCCGGATTTTTTTGCAAAGGGAGCCGGCATTCCCATGGTTCGTCAGGTGCCGGACCGCTGACTACGGCCCAGTATTTTTTACAGACTTCATGTCGTTCAAGGGCACGGTGCAGTGATCGTGCCGTATTGCGAGCGAGTGCGAACAGGAGAACACCCGTTGTCGGCCGGTCAATCCGGTGGATATTATAAACGTGCCGGCCGATCTGGTCGCGCAGGATTTTCATCGTTACCATGTCCCCCTCCTTGGGGATGTCAGCGGGGTGCACAAGATGCCCTGCCGGCTTATCGACCGCTACGAGCCACTCGTCCTGATAGAGGATGGTGAGTGGTTCATCGGGCGCAGTCATCAATACGCGTGTCTACGGGTTAAGCTTGTTTGTCAGCATCCTCACCGTGTTCCGTGTGATTCCGGGCTGTGTGGCTTAGGCCGCTTTTTCCCCGGAGTGTCTCTTCCTATACTCCTTGAGATATTTGAAACCGACCAAGCGGCGGTTTTCCTCGTCGAGTAATCGATACCCGGCGCAGGCGATGCTCTCGCGGATGGTCAGGCAGGGCACCTGTTGGAAAAGAGGCTCGGCATTGTGGCACCTTTCCAGCAAGTAGTTAGGAATTTTCGAGCTGAGGTGGTGGATGTGGTGGAATCCGATATTGCCGGAAAACCACTGGAGCACCTTGGGAAGTTTGTAAAAGGAGCTGCCCTCGAGCGCCGCTGCTGCGAAGTTCCACTCGTCATGGCGCGCCCAGTAGACATCCTCAAATTGATGTTGCACATAAAACATCCAGACGCCGGCCGTGGTGGAGATTGCACAGGCGCTGAGCTGGAACAGGAGGTAATGCTGCCAACCAAACACGTAACAACCGAGCGCGACCATTCCGGCCACCCCGATATTCGTCCACCACACGGAGCGGCGGTCTCTCCACTTGGCTTTTTTCGATGAAAACCGTTGCCAGACGAGAAACAGGAACATGGGGGCGATGGTAAACAGGACAAGCGGGCTGCGAACGAGACGATAGGCTAACTTCATACCCTTGGAGGAAGCTTCATACTCCTCGATGGTCATGGTCCAGATGTCGCCCTCGGCGCGACGGTCCAGGTCACCAGCCGTCGAGTGGTGCACGCCGTGTTCCCAGTGCCAGAAACGGTAGGCGGTGAATGTCAGGACGCCGGTGATGTATCCCAGGATGTCATTGGCCCTGCGGGATTTGAAAAACGACTGGTGACCGCAGTCGTGGAAGATAATGAAGGTCCGCACGGTCAGCCCGCCGATCAGGAGAATAAACGGAATCGTCAGCCACATGGAGATATCCCGGACGAAATAGAGGGCCGTCCAGCAGGCGAACCATGGCACCAGGGTATTGACAATCTGCCAGCTGGCTCTAGGGATGCTGGGCTTCTGGTACTGCACCACAATCTTACGCCATTTTCCCGGGTCCTTGTAGACCTCCTCCTTGTCGATGATGGGTTTTTCGTTCACGCTGTGCGACTTCTCGGTCAGGATGATCCAATCTGCAACCAAATAAGCGTATTATTGTGGTCGCAAACCCGATAATCAACTCAGGCACAGGCAAATAGGCAGGAATAGCCTGCTGCCTTCGATGCACGATGACCGGTATCCGTCATGCGTGGATGAAAAAAACTACCCGGCTCGTAATCGAGCCGGGTAGTTAGTCTATGAAGAGATACTCGCGTGGAAAAACTTGAGTATAACCAGGTAGATTCTTAGTTTGCCCGGGAGGCGCTCTAGGTGAGGCGTGATATCAGCAGCTCGCGCTGGTATACCAGTTCCTTGGGCAGGTGTTGATAGAGGCTGAGGAAGAGTTCACCCTGGGAGAGGACCTCCTGTTTCCATTCCTCGTTGTCGATGGCCATGACCTTGTCGAAGTCCTCCTCGGTGTAGCCTTCGAGGTCAGAGACATCGAAGTCCTCGAAGTGAGGGGTCCAGCCGATCTGGGTTTCGTGGCCGGGGATACGTCCGTGGCAACGTTTGGTGATCCACTCAAGGACACGCATGTTGTCACCGAAGCCGGGCCAGAGGAACTTGCCGTTTTCATCGAGGCGGAACCAGTTGACGTGGAAGACGCGTGGCACATGTTTGATCTGGTTGCGCATCGACAGCCAGTGGCCGCAGTATTCACCCATGTTGTATCCGGCGAACGGTAGCTGGGCGAAGGGATCGCGGCGGACGCCGGCTTTCAGGCCGATGGCGGCAGCGGTGACCTCAGAGCCCATGGTGGCACCGACGTAGACACCGTGTGACCAGTTGAACGCCTGGTAAACCAGGGGCATCGTGGACGGGCGGCGACCGCCGAAGACGATGGCGGAAATAGGAACCCCGTCAGGGTTCTGCCACTCCGGGTCGATGGTGGGACACTGGTGCGCGGGAGCGGTGAAGCGTGCGTTCGGGTGGGCGGCGGGAGTCTCGGACTCCGGTGTCCAGTCGTTGCCCTTCCAGTCGATCAAATGCGCCGGCTTCTCCTTGGTCAGGCCTTCCCACCAGACATCGCCGTCATCAGTCAGGCCGACGTTGGTGAAGATGGCGTTCTCCAGCATGGAGTCCATGGCGATCGGGTTGGTGTCATAGGATGTTCCCGGGGCGACCCCGAAGTATCCGTTCTCCGGGTTGATGGCGTGCAGGGTGCCGTCCTCGTGGGGCCAGAGCCAGGCGATGTCGTCGCCGACGATGGTGGTTTTCCAGCCGGCTTCGGCATACTTCTTGGGTGGCACCAGCATGGCGAGGTTGGTCTTGCCGCATGCCGATGGGAAGGCGGCGGAGATGTAGGTCTTTTCACCTTCGGGTGATTCCAGACCCAGGATGAGCATGTGCTCAGCCATCCAGTTGTGCTCGCGGGCGATGTTGGATGCGATACGGAGTGCAAGGCACTTCTTGCCGAGCAGGGCGTTACCGCCGTAGCCGGAGCCGTAGGACCAGATCTCACGGGTCTCGGGGAAGTGGCAGATGTATTTGTCGTCGTTGCAGGGCCACTCGGAATCCTCGACTCCCTCGGTGAGCGGCATGCCGACGGTGTGCATACATGGAATGAAGTTGGCGTGGCCGTCGCGTTTCCTGGGAGCGGCACCGCTTTGTTCGTCCTCAAGGCGTTTCAGCACCTGGGCACCCATGTTGGTCATGATGCGCATGTTGGTGACAACGTAGGCACTGTCGGTGATTTCAATACCGATTTTTGCGAGAGGAGAGTCGATGGGGCCCATGCAGAACGGGATCACATACATGGTGCGCCCTTCCATGCAGCCGGTAAACTTCTCGTGCATGGTGGCGAGCATTTTCCTGGGGTCTGCCCAGTTGTTGGTTGGCCCTGCCTGATCGGGGCGGCGTGTGCAGATATAGGTGCGGTCCTCGACCCGGGCGACGTCACCTGGGGACGACCGTGCCAGGAAGGAGTTGGGCCGTTTCTCCGGGTTAAGGCGTGTGAATACGCCGGCATCACAAAGTTCCTGGGTAAGTTGGTCCCATTCTGCCTGTGAGCCGTCGCACCAGCGAACGTCTTTAGGTTGACATAGAGAGGTCATTTCTGCCACCCATTTTGCGAGGGCGGGGTGTGTGGTTGATGTAATTTGACTCATGACGGCGTTCTTCTAGCACACCAGTCAGGTCAGACAACAGTATTACACAATATGCGTGTGTACGGGCAAATTATGCTGATTCAGAGCTTGATTTGTAGTTTTCAGGCGATAGATTAGCAGGTTCCTGACGAAAAATGCTGTGCTCCTCATTGCGTGGGAGGACGCGCAGGGGGGCTAAACGGGGAGTTTTTTTCGCGCCCGGGATGTTTCTGCTTTGTGCGCGGGCATGGAGGGTATAGCGTTCTGGCCAACCTTTCAGGACAGCTTTTCAAGCTGTTGTCCCGAGCAACCGTTAATTACAGCCTTTTTCATTCTTTATGATTACCGCCATGATTGAACCCAACAACATCCACCTCTACGTCATTATGTCCCCCAACTACGCTCTGGTGGCCTCGCAGCTTGAGCCGAAGGCGTTTGGCCGGCATTACGCCACGGGCAGTTCACGTTATTACAGCGGCACGGTGATCTTCGCCGAAATCGACAACAGCTATCGCCATGATTTTTTCAAAATCGATGAGTTGTTGAAAGACGTTGTCGCCACACCGGAGGGAGTTCTGAAGCGTACCAAGTTTATTGCCACCTACCGTGTGTTAGAGCACATTGACCTCGCTGCTTTCCAGGATCTCTACGTGGTCTCGGTCGAGGGTGAGGTGTTAGGTTTGCAGAAGACACCGTACCAACGGCAGCACGGGCCGGGTTTTGTCAGGACATACCAGGAAATCTGTCCGTTCAGCGGGGTGGTGCTTTCCCACATGACCCCCCCCGAGTTTGGAGAATATATCACGGACCCGGCCCAGCCGAAGGGTGCACCCAAGGTGGTGTTTACCCAGGTGGACCTCAATATTGATGATTTCCTCAAGCAGATTGAGGCCAATCCGTTTCATCACAGCCCGCTTCCGAATGTCCATCCGCAGAAGTTGCGCGACCAGATCCTTGAAATCAAAGGCAACCCTAACAAGAAGACCAAAGGTGTTAGCCTTGACTCCGCGATTGACAAGTTGTCCTTCCTGCGTCTGCGCGGAGGTTTCTGGATTTGCAGCGGGGGTTTTGGTGGCGAGATGATCTTTTACCCGATTCCCGACGAGGCGACCCTGGAGAAGGATCACTACGCTTTTTACAAGTCTGTTAGTGGGTAGGTGTTAAGTAAGTAGGTGCGCAGGTAAAGAGGTAGGTAAGTGATCGTGGCGACACGGCTGCTTCCGATGTTTTCACTGACCTACATCATCACTTAATGACTGACTTACTTTTCTTCTTTCCCCGTTTTCTTGGCTGCCTTTTTGCCGAACTTGCGTGGTTCGAACTCGAAGCCGATCTTGCCGTTGCTGGCATCAAAGGTGAGGTAGGCTGAGAAGGCGCGTTTGGTGCGCTTTGAGATGAAGCCCTGAAGCAGGTTGGTTTTACCTTTTTCAATCAGCTGGATTCCCTGGTCGGTGGGTATCTCACACTGCAGGATGGTGCGTGAGATGCGGATGCCGTCAGGGTCGTTTTTGGTGGTGATGGCCGGCACATACCATGCTTTGGCGGTCTCGTAGATTTTGACCTTCTTGCCGTCGGGAGTGGTGACGCTGGCAACGACCTGTTCATCGTCAAGTTCGTCACGCTCGTTCTCGCCGTCGTCAAAGACAAAGCCGACTTTCCATTTCCCCTTTTTACCAGTCTTGGTTTCCTCCTGTTTGAGTTCTAGGGCTGCTTCGAAGGGGCGGTTGAAACGGGATTTGAAGCCATCCAACGGACCGATGAATTTCTTGGCAAGCAGTTCTTTCGCCTCCTGCTCGTTGATGAGGCGGGAGGCGATGTATTTACTCATCTGGAATGCGCACTCGGGGTTATAACACTCGTAGGTGGCATCGGTGGTTTTGAGTCTATCAGCGTGGCAGTTAGGGCAGGTGGCGACGAGGTCCGGGAAAACTTTGTTTTTCAGCTCCGCGGTGTATTTCTTCGCCTTGTTGACGATGTCGGAGGTGAAGTCGATGATCTCGTGCATGAACTCGGGGCGCGAGAGCTGGCCGTGTTCCATCTGGCGTAGCTTGCTTTCCCAGTCGCCTGTCATCGATGGTGATGCCAGGGCGTGGATACCGAGTTCATCGGTGATTTCGATCAGGCGGATGCCTTTGCGGGTGACGTGGAATTCACGACCGTCGCGCTCGATGTATTTCTGGCGGATGAGGCCTTCGATGGTGGCGGCGCGTGTGGCCGGGGTGCCGAGACCGCGCTCGGACATCGCTTCCCGCAGTTCCTCGTCATCGATGAGTTTCCCGGCCCCCTCCATGGCGGAGAGCAGGGTGGCTTCATTGAACCGGGCGGGGGGTTTGGTCTGGTCGTCCCTGACTTCGATGTGGTCGACCTTGGCGGATTCTCCTTCGGAGACAGAGCAGAGTTCATCCTTGCCGGAGGCAACGCCCGGTTGTCTGCCGTAGACGGCGAGCCAGCCCGGGGTGACGAGGATTTTTCCGGTTGTTAGAAAAGCGTCTGTGATTTCATTGGATGATGCGGGCGGGACGCCCACGCTCCCTTGGGTGGTGACCCGTGTAATGCGGCGGGTGTTGAGGAACTCGGCGGCTGGGTAGAAGACGGCGAGGAAGCGTTTGGTGACGAGGTCGAAGATTTTTTCGGCGGCCTCATCCATTTTCACGAAGCGGCCTGTGGGGATGATGGCGAAGTGGTCGGAGATCTTGGCGTTGTTAAAGACGCGCTTGCTGGGCACGATGAGCTTTTCCGAGATGGCGTGTTTGGCGTGTTTGCCAAGCTCGCCACCTTGTTGGGCGATGGCATCGACGGTTTCGTGTACCTTGCCGAGATAGTCCTCCGGCAAGTAGCGCGAGTCCGTCCGGGGGTAGGTGAGCATCTTGTACTTCTCGTAGAGTGCCTGGGCGACCTGCAGGGTGCGTTTGGCGGAGAAGCCGTAACGCGAGGATGCCTCGCGTTGGAGCGTTGTCAGGTCGTAGAGCTGTGGTGATGCCTGCTTGGTGGGTTTCTGTTCCTCGTGTACGGTGCCGGTCTTGCCTTCGCACCGCGCGCGGATCGCCTCGGCGTCCTCCTTTTTCCAAAGGCGCTCTGGGCGTGAGTGGGGCAGCTTGGCATCGCGTTTCCAGGATTCATTGATCCAGCGTCCCGCGTAGTTGCCTTTTTCGACTGAGAAATCGGCATGGACTTCGGAGTAGGCCTCGGGGATGAACTCGCGGATTTCCATCTCGCGGCGTGCGAGGATGGCGAGGGTGGGCGTCTGGACGCGTCCTGCGGCGGTGATGTTAAAGCCGCCATGGCGGGAGCGGAAACAGGTCAGGGCTCGGGTGGAGTTGAGGCCTACCAACCAGTCGGACTCCGACCGGCATTTGGCGGCATCACGCAGGTTGTGCATGTCCTCATCGCTGCGGAGGTGTGACCAGGCGTCGAGGATGGCGCCCTGGGTCATGGATTGCATCCAGAGGCGTTTGACCGGTTTGTCGATGTTTCCGAGCTCGAGGATGTAGCGGAAAATCAGTTCACCCTCGCGGCCGGCGTCGCAGGCGTTGACGATGGTGTCGATGTCCTTGCGGCGGCAGAGGCGCAGGACCTGTTTCAGTCGGGCCTCGGACTGCTCGATGGGTTGGAGTTCGAATTTCTTGGGGATGGCGGGTAGCACATCGAAGTTCCAGGGAAGGTTCCTGGGCTGGCCGTTCTTGCCGATCGGGCCCTGGGGCATCTTGAGTTCGACCAGATGCCCCACAGCTGAGGTAATGACAAAACCTTCGTTTTCGAAGTAGATATCGCGGCCCTTGCCTTTTTTTTCGAATTTCCCGACTTCGGGTGCTTTGGCAAGCGCGCTTGAGAGATCGGTGGCGACAGAGGGCTTCTCTGCAATGATGAGGGTCTTCGACATGGAAGGTGGAACTACGCGCGGAATGGCCAATTGAAAAGGGAAATTTTTCAAGATCAGCTCTTTCCTGATACATTCCTACTTCGTAGGAAGGCTGCGGAAAGAAAAACCAGACTCTTCCTGCGGGTCTTATTCCGCAGGCTGATGGAGGGGTTGCCACATGGGTTTGGTGGTGGTGGCGGGACGGCGGAAAGCGCGGTTATCCCATCCCTTCTTGGTCACGGGTTCCTGGGCTTTGGCCTCGCTGACCTGCACATCGAGATTCACCGTGATGGGGCACTGACAGAGTGGGCAGTTCCCTTCGCAAGCCTTGACGGACATCGTCAGCACCCCGCCACATTCGGGGCATGGGAAACTTAATCTGTAGGCAACTGGAGGCATAGCGGGAAGAATATTAGCATGGCTAATTAATCGATCAAGATATAATTTATAATCCCGCTGATAATTAGAAGCCATTGTTTAAAAATTCGTTTAATCCCCACCTGTCGGACCGGTCATGCAATGAAGTCGCATCCTGGCCAGGTCGATGTACTGAGGTGCTGGACCTCTTGCGTAGCGGGCAGAAAAACAATCGGCTTTAGTGTGCCTGAAAAAGGGGCCCTTTCCTTTGATATTGTTTTTCGAGTGGTTTTAGGTCAGAGGTGAAGCGCAGTGGGGAATTTGAATCATGGGAATGTTTGGCGGCTTGTCTATCTGGCGTTGTTGGCAGCGTGGCTTGCCGGCTGTGCAACGCGTCAAGTGCCCGCCCCCAGTGGTCGCGTGGATGGGAAGCGTGGGATCAGCCTGCCTGCCGACCATGCCGCCCACGATGAGTTTGCCGTTGAGTGGTGGTATTACACGGGGATCATCAAAGATGACGCGGGGGCTGATTACGCGTTTCATGTGGCGTTTTTCAAAAGTTGGGCGGGCAAGGAAAAGCGCTTTGGCATCCCGGTGCGATGGTTTGGAAACCCGTGTCAGTTTGCGCAGGCGGCCGTCACGGATCTCTCTACGGGCCGGAGATATGTGAAGGAGGTCATCGGCAGTCGTCGACTGGGAACCGCGGGTGCGACGACCGATCGATTGATGGTCTGGACAGGCAAGTGGGTGGCCTTTGACCGTGGGGCTGGTCAGCCTTGTGTCCGGGTGGATCTGGGAGGTGTTGAGCTGGACATAGAGCTTGAACCCGTCAAGCCCTGGACGTTACACGGAAAACCGGGGATGGAGCCGGCGTCCCGCAGTTATTACATGTCCTCAACCCGGATGTCGGTGAAGGGGACGCTGAAGCGAAATGGTTCCTTGAGCAAAATCACCGGTACTGGTTGGGCTGATCATGAGATGATGGGGCCTGATGTCGCGCGTGGTGCGGATGGCTGGGATTGGTTTGCGCTACAGCTGGATGATGGCAGCGAGCTGGTTCATTACGCCCCCAGGCATCTGGATGGCTCGGCGCCAAAGAGGGGGATGACCGTAAGGATCGACCAGAGGGGTGTGAGGCATGTTCTTAAGCCCGGAGCTTGTAGGGTGGAGCCGACGGAGCACTGGACTTCCCCACGGTCGGGTGTGCGTTTCCCTGTGGGCTGGAGACTTAACATTCCTCCGTGGGGCGTCGATTGTAATCTCGCCGCTGCTTTTAAAGACGGGGAACTCTATGGTCGGTTTTCCCAGATTCGCTACTGGGAGGGTTTGGTCAGGGTGGCAGGTAGAAAAAATGGGAGGCCACTTTCGGGCCACGGTTACGTGGAACTCACAGGCTACGATCGGCCGCTTCGCAATTTCTAACAAATCCTCCTTTTTATCGCGTAGTGGCCTGATAGATTGTAGGGCGGCCCGGCTGCTGCTGAATCGGCTCGGGGTCGACCTTGAACCAGGTGCTCTTCCGAGCGCGTTCCTTATTGTAAGGGGGCGCAAAAATATCGACCAGTTGGGTGAGTCGTCCGGCTTTGAGCCGGTGGATATTCCGGGCTTTTGAAGTCAGGGTGGAGACGTGGCCTTTGCTGAGGGTGGCGCGGGCGGTCTCGGCAAGGAGGACGTGCTGGTCATTCTTGTGTTCGATGAGGTCGTAGTTCCAGACATCGATCATTCCGGTGGCGCAGAGGATGACACCGGTCATGTCCGGGTGGTCGTGATGCGTGATCTGCTCGTCTTTTTCAAACTGGAGCAGATTCACTTGAAAATCGCGTTGTTCCTCGAGGTCGTAAAAATCGACCCGTTGGTTGCCGAGACCATTTTGGGTGTTGGCAAAAGCCTTGGCAAGAGCGGGGTCCTTGAGGTTGAGTCGGAGTGCGAGCGCGGCGGCTTTTTTGACGTAGTCGTCCTGGTTCCAATGGTCGAGGTGTTGCTTGGCGGTTTCCATTTCCACCGCTTCCAGAAAAGCATCCCAGTTGATCACGCCGTTTTCCGGAACCCGGCCTTCAAAGGCATTCGCTCGCGTGGCGATCGCATTGATCGATGGCAAGGCCAACCCAAGCCCGAGGAACCCCGGGATGGAGGTGCGGATGAAGTGGCGGCGGTTGTAGTCGTCCATGGTCAGTGGCAGATTAGCATACTGATAGCCGAGGGCAATAGGGGACTATGTTTCAACCCAAAGCGACTTCAGATAATGTTCCCCGGTGTATTCCTCCGGCATCGCCAGCGATGTGATGTTGGCTCCGGGTGCCCCTTCCCTGACCATGCGGAAAAAATCACGCGGGGCCAGTTTGCGGCAGTTGGTGCAGCAAAGGATCCAGCCACCGTCAGCGAGGCATGCGTGTGCCAGGGCAACGAGCCGATGGTAGTCTTTTTCGACCCGGAAAACCTTGCCCTTGTCATCACGGGAAAAAGTCGGGGGGTCGAGGATGATTCCGTCAAATGTCCGGCCCTGCCTGGCGAAACGTTTCAACCAGTGGAAGGTGTCACCTTTGCAGAAATAATGCTCGGCGGGGTTGAGTTTGTTAGCCTGGAAGTTGTCCTTTGCCCAGTCGAGGTAGACCTGGGAAAGGTCGAGGGTCGTGGTGGTCGCCCCTCCGAGCGCGGCGCAAACGGAAAAGGCCCCGGTGTAGGCGAAGGTATTGAGAACCGTTTTTCCGGGGGCGGCAAACGCGCGCACCCTTTTGCGGTTCAAGCGTTGGTCGAGGAAAATCCCCTGGGAGTATCCGGCCTGGAAGTGGATCTTGTAGTGCACACCACTTTCTGCGGCGATGAATGGCTCGTCTTGGAGTGGGCCGGCGATGTGGGCAGGATCTTCTTTTTCATGCTGGTCGAGGCGTTTCCAGTAGCAGGTTCTGCCTTGAGCCTCCAGCCATGCGCGGACTTCGGGGTCGAGCGTGTTGGCGCGGGAGGCGACGACCCAGCGGTCGGCATAGGAGTCCAGGTACAGCCCGGGCAAACCGTCCCCTGCACCATCCACAAGGCGGAGGGCGTTGGTATCAACGCTGGGAATGGATGTCCGCTTCTCAATGGCTGACTGGAGTTTATGCCTTATCACGGGGTTGCAATCTCATGAACTCCCACTATCATCCAGCTCGAAATGTCTGATATTCAATCCTCTCTCGATAGTGCGGTGGCGGCTGGTCATCTGCTCGAATCCTCCCGTGATAACATCCATGCCCTGCTTGGGGGCACTACGAGTCCGGTTGCCGTCCAAGCTATCGCCGAGCTCGTGGAAGGCGGCTCCTGGGAAGAGCTGAACGACCGGTTTTACAAAACGCTCGCCTTTGGCACCGGTGGCCTGCGTGGCCGGACGATAGGCCGGGTGGTTACCACTGCCGAGCAAGGGGCGGGCGGCCCGAATGATCGACCCGAGCACCCCTGTGTGGGAACAGCCTCGATGAACTTCTACAATGTGAGTCGTGCCATCCGCGGCATGATCATTTATCTGAAGCGATATCTCGCCGAGCAGGGAGTCGCTCGCAAACCGGCTTTTGTCCTTGGCCATGACACACGTCACTTCTCGCGTGATTTCGCGGAGTTCTGTGCCAGGGTCTGCACTGAACTCGGATGTGATGTGCACCTCTTTGATGGTCCGCGTGCGACGCCGGAAATTTCTTATGCCATCCGTGCGCTCAATGCGGACGCGGGGGTTGTTCTAACAGCGAGTCATAACCCAGCCCATGACAACGGATTCAAGGCCTACTTCAACCAGGGGGCGCAGCTTGTGGAGCCCAATGCCACGGGAGTGATCAATGAGGTGAACGCACTCGTCAGCGAGGCTTATGACACCCTTCCGGCAAGTGAGCAGGGCACACTGAACATCCTGGGCGATGTGATGGACCGCGTTTACATGGACGATGCCAAAACACTTCTACTGCGTCCTGACCTGATGGCAGGGGGTGATGAAAAACCCAAGGTTGTGTTCACCAACCTGCACGGCACCGGTGGCCACTGTATCGTGCCGCTGCTCACCGAGCTTGGGTTTGAGGTGCTGACGGTTCCTGAGCAGGATGTCCAGGATGGCCGGTTCCCTACGGTGGCTTCACCGAACCCTGAAAATGCTCCTGCCCTCGCCATGGGGATTGCACTGGCGGAAAAAGAAGGTGCGGAAATTGTCATTGGCACTGACCCCGACTGCGATCGTATGGGCGTGGCGGTCCGCAATGACGAAGGGGGGATGCAGTTGCTGACAGGAAACCAGATTGGCTCGCTGATGGCGTGGTACCGGACCAAGACGTTTTTTGACCAAGGTGTCATCACCGACTCCAACCGTAGTCGTGCCGTATTGATTAAAACCTTTGTGACCACAGAGCTGCAGCGTGCAATCGCTGAAAAGTATGGTGTCGGCATCGTCGATACGCTGACCGGTTTCAAATACATTTCCGCGAAGTTGCAGAAATACGAGGATGCCATTCCGGCGGATAAAAAAGGCGACTACCGCTCACTCAGCCCTGAGAAGAGCCGGGCACTGCGTCTCGAGTATTCGCGTTTCTTTATCTTCGGCGGTGAGGAGAGCTACGGCTACCTTGGAACCGACACCATCCGCGACAAGGATGGTAATGGAGCCGCTGTGATGTTTGCTGAGCTCGCTGCCTATGCGAAAAGCGAGGGGAAAAGCCTGGCAGCGCTCATGGATGACCTTTACAGGGAGTTTGGCTATCATCTGGAGCTGGGCAAAGCGCTTGTGATGGAGGGTGCCGATGGAGCAGCACAGATCAAAGCACTGGCTGCTTCATATTCAGAAAATCCTCCTGCGGAAATCGATGGCACACCTGTTTCCCGTGTGCGCGATTTCTCCAAGGATGATTTTGAAGATGTCGAGGGTGATGCCATTCCGAAGGAGGGGATGTTGATCATCGAGCTAGTGGACGGTCGGTCCTGCGCAGTGCGTCCGTCCGGCACGGAGCCTAAAATCAAGTATTACCTGTTTGGAAAAGACGAGCCGTCCGCCGACTTGCAAACAAGCAAGGACAAGGTGGCCGCCGGCCTGGAAGCACTCTGGGTGGCCCTTGAAGCCGATGCGCAGGCAAGGATGGCGTAGTAAAACTCCAATCCCGCAGCCGCGGGACCCAAATACCAAGAAGGCACCCCTGCAAACTTAAAGAAAATCCCGTGCCTTCCGTAATTTCCGTGGTTTAACATGAGCCTGCAATCTCAAATCAATCAATGGGCTCTTTGGCCGTGGCTCATGGCACTTGTTAGCGGGGTGCTGTTGGCTCTTTGTTACCCGGGATGGGATATCAGCGGTTTGGTCTGGGTGTGGATGCTGCCACTCTTCCCCGCCATCTGGCGAGGGCAAAAAAAACGCGATGGCTTTTGTATCGGCTACCTGACAGGTCTTGTTTTCTGGTCGGTCAACCTGAGCTGGCTCTGGACCGTCAGCGGACTGGGCGCGATGGCCTTGGCTGCATTTCTTGCGCTTTATTTCGGGATATGGGGGGCGATTGCCGTGAGCGCCGGGAATCCATGGAGAAAAAAATCCGAACCGGACAATGACTCATCCTCCGGTGGGGTGAGTAGGATTCAGGCTAAAATCGAGAAAAAACAACAGGGTAACAAGCGTGGATTGTTAGGCGGAGCTCTTGGTGAGTCGGGTCACTCCCTCAAGTTCGCTTTCATCAATGCCGCCGCCTGGGTCTCCCTCGAGTGGCTCCGTGGCTGGTTGTTCACCGGGTTTGGTTGGAATGGCCTGGGGGTGGCTTTCCACGATACACCCGTGCTTGCACAGGCTGCCGATTTGGTGGGTGTAACCGGCCTTTCCTTCCTGCCGGTGTTCTTGAGTGCGGTGCTTGTGCAGACGGCAAGCCGACTGAAATCAGAAGCGGCAGCAGGCAAGCTCAAACCCCGACTCGACTTCAGTGTGGCTGCACTTCTGTTAGCCCTGCAGTTTTGTTACGGTGTCTGGCGGGTGAAAGACGTCAATGGCTGGGAGACCGAGCGTGTCCGGATTTTATTGGTACAAGGGAATATCGCGCAGGACATCAAATGGGACCCGATGGCCGTTGTTGACATCCTGCAAACGTATTCTGATACCACACGTGAGGCGATTGAGGCTTTGGAAAGGGACAACGTCGCCTTGCTCGAAGCGAACATCAACGGCGACGCTGTCGAGCTCAAGCGACCCGACCTGGTGATCTGGCCTGAAAGCGCGTTGCCGACACCGCTCTACTTTGCGGATAATTTTGAGGGTTATTTGTTGCCTGGGGACGCTGGTCATCTGTTTGATGAGGAAATCCGTCCCTTGGGTCACTTTACCCTGGTTGCGGGGATGAACGAGTTCGAATCAGACTTCGATGGGGAGCGCGCCACCTGGAAAGAGGGCGGGCTCCAATACAACAGCATCGCCGCCATCACCGCGGAAGGGGAACTGGAAAAAAGCATCACCACCTACCGGAAAATGCACCTCGTCATCTTCGGGGAGTACATTCCCCTGGTCGACACACTTCCCTTCCTCGCAAAACTGTTCAAGTTTTCAGCGGGCGCTGATTTTGCCGGGAATTTTGATGCCGGCACATCCACCGAGCCGATGGTGGTCCCGGTCAACGGCGGCGAATTACAGATGATTCCCAGTGTTTGCTTCGAGGATACGGTGGGCCGTCTGACACGCAAATTTGTGCGCCCGAAACCGCAAATCATCCTCAATGTGACCAACGACGGCTGGTTCAAGAAAAGCGTGGCCGCTACCCAGCACATGGCCAATGCCCGCTTCCGCGCCATCGAGCTGCGCCGCCCCATGGTGCGCAGTGCCAACACGGGGGTCAGCGCCATCGTCTCCCCGACCGGAAGCCTGGTCGATCCCGTCACGGGCGAACGGCAGGTGGTCGAGGACGAAAACGGCAACCATTTTGTCAAATCAAGTGTCTATGGTCATGCCTACGCGCCCAAGAACGGACCGATGACGCTCTACTCGATCCTGGGTGACTGGTTTTCCTTCCTGATGATGGCCGTTGTGCCTGTGGTTGTTGTTAGTAGGAGGTTGGCCAAAGGATAAGGGGTAACAAAAAATCACCCGCACGGAACCGGGGTCGTGCAGGTGATGTGTGTTAGGTTGACAGGTTGCACTAGAAGTTGAAGCGCGCGCCTAGCTCGTAGATGATTTCACCATCCAAGGTTATCGCGTCGTCAAACATACCAATGCCGGTCAGGCTGGGGTCGTCCATCCAGACGTAGCGGGCACCTGCAAATACCTCGATGGACGCGCTGATGTTGTAGGACAGCCCTGCAAATGCATGGGCATAGAAGACAGCGTCATCGAATGTGACCTTGTCAATGGTTGTGTAGAACTCGAGATCCACCAGGGCGATACCGGCGCCCGCACCAATGTACCAGTTCAGGTTGCCGGCAAGGGAGCACTCATACTTGTAATTCACCGTGATGGGCATGATCTCCGCTTCCAGCCCTACCCGGATTTGTTGGCCGAGGTTGAGACCCAGGTAACCCGCGACGTCAGCGGCACCTTCCTCGCGATGGAAGCCGGCGTCTTTGTCCGAGTAACCGACCTCGAGATAGATGGCCTGGGAGCAGTTGCTGCCGGGGCATTGGCGCTCCACACCGATATGGAAGCTGTAGATTTCCTCATCCCAGTCGTTTTGGACCGTTTCAGCCGAACCGCCCGCAAACCATGACCAGAGGCACGGGGCAGGAGGGGGGACAATGACTTCCTTGGCGGAAGCGACAGGGCCAGCCAGCGTTGTTCCAGCAAAGGCTATGCCGAGCAGTGATGTGAGTAATGTCTTTTTCATAGCGCCTGGCACTATAAAGAGGTGACTCGCAGTATGGCAATCCAAAATGCTTCGCCGGTGTTTTGAATTTACTCAACAAAAAACCTGCACGGAGCCAGTCCGTGCAGGTGATGTGGTTAAAGTATGGCGGGTTGTTTGTTAGAAGTTGAAGCGGCCACCAAGTTCATAGTGAACTTCTTCGTCAAGAGGTGACTGGACACCGAACACATCATCCATGAAGATGAAACGGGCACCGCCGAAGATTTCAAAGGACTCGCTGAGATTGTAGACGAGGCCTGCGAAGATGTGGGCGTAGAATGCGGTGTCATCCTGTGAATTGCTGACGAATGGTCCGCGGACCTCCGTGTCTACGAGAGCAATACCTGCACCTGCACCGATGTACCAGTTCAAGCTGCCTGTGAGAGCACACTCATACTTGTAGTTCAGCGTGATGGGAATGATTTCTGCAGATACATCATGCGCTGCATAATTGACATTGGTTGATGTGAATGGGTCTTGGTAATAAACCCTCTCGTTGTCTTCTGTGTAGCCGACCTCAAGGTAGATGGCTTGTGAGCAGTTTGATCCTGGGCACTTGTATTCGGCACCTACGTGCAGGGTGTAGATTTCCTCATCCCAGTCGCCTGTGACCTGGCCTGCAGAAGCTCCTGCAAACCATGACCAAAGACAGGATGGTGCTGGTGGTGCGATCACCTCTTTGCCTCCTTTGGCTGAATAATCTTCTCCCGCCTGGGCCGTGATGGCAAGGGCGAGACCGGTCAGTAATGTCATAGTTGTTTTCATAACAGCCACTATTATACACGTCATTGTAGGTCATTGCAAGTCTTAGATGAGCGTGGAAACAGATCGTCCGGGTAAGGGTATGGAAGGGTATGGGCATGAAAAAGCCCGACCAAACAGTATGGCCGGGCTTGGGGAGGAAGGGGGGTGCCAACCTAGAATTTAATCCGTCCGCCGACTTCAAAGTGGATGTTGTCGTCGAGGGTGGCGATTCTTTCCACACCGTGGAAATCCAGGAAATTCCCTAATGTGGGTTCATCCATGTAGATGTACTTTGCGCCTGCGAAAATCTCAAACGACTCGTTGAAACTGTAGACAATGCCCACAAAGACATGGGCAAAAAAGACAACATCGTCGTCGATTTCAACGTATTCACTATGCCTGAGGTCGGCATCGACAAGAGCAACGCCAGCGCCAACACCGGCATACCACCGGAGCTGGTCGGTCAATCCGCACTCATACTTGTAGTTAAAGCTGATAGGGATGATTTCCATCTCGAGCCTGTAACTTTCGTAAATGCCGATCCCTTTGACAGGACCCGTGTGATCGCCATAGGCATTGGTTCTCAGGAGGGCTTGTTTGGAGAGCTCTTTTTCGGTGTAGCCGACTTCAAGATAGAGGGCGTGTGAGCAGTTGTCACCCTGGCACATGTGCTTTGCACCTACGTGGAGGGTGTATATTTCCTCATCCCAGTCACCACTGAGATAGCCGCCTGAGGCACCGGCAAACCATGTCCAGAGACAGCTTGGAGGTGGAGGTGGTATGATTTCCTTGCCTGATGGCATAGGATCGGGTCCGGCTTGCACCGTTGCTGTGATAGCAAGTCCGAACAATATGGGGAGCAATGTCTTTTTCATAGCACTAGCAATATATGCACAGTGCAAAAAGATGTCGATGATAAACGTTGTTTGTTTTGGAGGAATTTTTATCTCTAAATAAATACCTTACAGGCTGTATTGCAGGGGTTTATGGTCATGCATAAATTGCCCCACCTCCTTCAATTGCCAAGGGGATACAACCCTTGTGTTTCGTGCAGGGTGAAACGTCAAAAGGGGTCGGTATAACCAGAAAGAATAACACCCATGCCGTCCTTGCATCATCCGAGGCCGGCGGGAGTGGCTACCGAATCACGCCACGCTCACTTGTGCGGATGAATGTGATCATTCTCGCGACGTTGGCGTCGCTGGCGAATTCTGAGCCGGCCAATTCCTCAGTCAGTTCTGAGAGATTGTTCTTTTTGCTGAGGAAGAGTTTTTTATAGGCCTTTTTCATGGCCCGGCGGGTTTGCTCGCTGAAGCCGCGGCGCTGAAGCCCCACCATGTTGAGGCTCCGGACAGCGGCCGGGTTGCCATCGACAATGGTAAACGGGGGCACGTCCTGGACGATTTTGGTGCAGCCGCCGATCAGGGAGTGCTCACCGATGTGGCAGAACTGGTGGGCGCCTGATAAGCCGGAAATAATGGCGTAGTCGCCGACCTTGCAGTGGCCTCCCAGGGTTGCGTTGTTGGAAAGGATGCAGTGGTTGCCTACCTGGCAATCGTGGGCCACGTGCGCGTAGGATAGGAATAAATTGTGGTTGCCAATACGGGTGGGCACTTCCTCTGTGGTGCCACGGTGGATGGTGGTGTTCTCGCGGAAGGTATTGTTGTTTCCTATGATGAGCGCGGTCGGCTCACCAACGTATTTGAGGTCCTGGGTGATTTGCCCGATCGCGGAAAACGGGAAAAAGGTATTGTTCTCACCAATCGTGGTGTGGCCTTCGATAACCACGTGTGACTTGAGCACGCTGCCTGCACCGATGTTGACATTGGCACCCACCACGCTGTAGGGCCCGACCTCCACCCCTTCAGCCAGATGGGCGGAGGGGTCGATGATCGCGGTCGGATGGATCAGGGAGTCGGCCATCGGGGTGGAACGGTTGGTTTTTTTGTGAAATCGGTTAGTTGTCGAGCAGTGCAAACTTCAGCTCACCGGAGGAGGCGACTTCACCGTTGACCATGCAGCGGCAGACCGCGGAGCCGATGTTGCGCCGGACTTTGAGGATCTCGGCTTCGATGAACAAGGTGTCGCCCGGCAAGACGGGTCGGCGCCACTTGACATTGTCGACACTCATGAAGTAGCCGATTTTCCCCTGGTTCTCTGGTTTGCGGAGCAGGAGGATGGAGGCGACCTGCGCCATTGCCTCGACTTGAAGCACGCCGGGCATCACCGGGTGGCCAGGGAAGTGGCCTTGGAAGAAGGGCTCGTTGATGGTGACGTTTTTCACGCCGGTGCACTTGTTGTCGCCTTCGAAATCGACCACGCGGTCGAGCATCAGGAAGGGGTAACGGTGTGGTAGGATCTGCATCACTTCATTGATGTCTAACACACCCTCGCCGTCGGGGATGTTCAGGGTTGGCACCATGGTGCGCATGCGCATGTATTCCGCTTTCAGAGTAGCGGCCATCTCGGTGTTAGGGCCGTGACCGGGTTTGACACAGATGACGTGGCCCATGATGCGTTTGCCGCTGAGCATAAGGTCGCCAATGACATCGAGTGCCTTGTGGCGGGCGAACTCGTTGTTGTAGCGCATCGGCTCCTTGCTCATGACCTCGTCACCCCGGACAACCACGGCGTTTTCAAGGCTTCCGCCTTTGATCAGGCCCTTGTCGAGCAGTGGCTTGACGTCCTCGTAGTAGACAAAGGTGCGGGCTGGGGCGATCTCCGTCTCGTACAGTTCCGGAGTGATCTCGCTGGAGAAAAACTGGGTGAAGCGACCGTCGGGGCCGATGTTGGTGCAGGACACGCGGAATTTTTTATCCGGCACAATGGTGATCAATGAGCCGTTATTCGTTTCAATGTGAATGGGTTCGCGGATTTCCCAGACTTTGCGCGGTTTGTCCTGCGCTTCGATGCCCGCCTGCTTGATGAGTTCCACATAGGGTTGCGCGGAGCCGTCGCCGATCGGCGGCTCGTTGGCGTCCATCTCGATAATGGCATTGTCGACGCCCATGCCGCAGAGTGCGGAGAGGATGTGTTCGACGGTATGCACCTTCACGGAGCCTTCCGCCAGGGTGGTGGCGCGTTCGACGGTCTGCACCTTGGCGACATCCGCATCAATGAACGGCTGGTCGTCTAGATCGACGCGGCGAAACTTGAATCCATGCCCGGCGGGCGCGGGTTTCAGGGTGAGGGTGACTTTTTCTCCAGTGTGGAGGGAGGTTCCCTCCAGGGTGGCACTGGAGGCGACTGTGTGTTCCATCTCGGCGGACATGCAAAGGGGATAGGGCAAATAAACTCGCCTGACAAGCATTTGCGCGTGCAGATAACCCCGGTCCGGGTATCAGGCCCCTGTGATGCCCGTGTACTTGGCGTTGAGCACGTTCCAGGGCTCCCTCATCGGCCTGTGCATGGCGGCCTTGGCGGCATGGTTTCCTGTGATCGTCTGTTGGGTGTTGTCCCAGCCGACGGTGCCACCGTGACGGGCGGCGAGATCGACGAGATGACAGGTGATGTCCGAGCGGATGGCGGATGCGAGGCCGGAGACGGGTTTGGTTTTGCCTTGAATGGCATCAATAAAGTTTCGGAAATGCCCCCCGTTTGAATGGACAAGGCGTTTCTTGCCCGGGTTTTTCATTTTCCCGAGCAGTTCCCGCGATGACGCCTGGATGCTGTGTCGTGCACAGTAGACCCATCCTTCACTCCCTTCGAAAAGGGTGCCGTGACTGTCAGGTCGGAATTTTTCGAGTTTGGGCAGGTATTTTTGGATCGACTTATCGTCTGCAAAGCGGATGTGCATCCCGTTGGAGTAGAGTAACTCGGAATCCCAGCCCGTCATGGTGTCAAAGAGGCCGGCTTTTGGAAAAGTTCCCGTGGCTTGGACCTCTTGCGGTATTGTGATGCCGTTTTCGTCCAACCACCACTGGAGTTGGTCGATCGGATGGGCACCCCAGCCAGCGACAAAACCGATCGCGTAGTCGTAGATATAATAGATGCCATTTCCTTTGGGACTCCTTGGGTTGCAGCGGTCGTTACAGTAAGGAACCACGGGTGCCGGTCCGAGCCAGAGATCGAGATTAAACCCGGCGGGTGCGGGTGAAGGGGTGTTGCTGCCGCCCTCGCTGCCCCCGGGTGCCCAGACGGTGATTTTTTTGATGTCGCCGATGTGGCCGTTGAGAACGAGTTCGAGGGCGGGACGCACGTAGGCGGTTGATCGGTTCTGAGTGCCATACTGGATCTGGAGGCCGGGTTGCTCCTTGATGATTTCCTGGCAGGCAAGACACTGCTCAACACTGATGCCAAGGGGCTTTTCGACGTAGGCGTGTTTGCCGGCGCGTGCTGCCAGAAGGAGGGCCGGCACGTGCCAGTGGTCGGCTGTCGCGATATGCACAGCATCGATACCCTCATTGAGGATGGTGCGGAAGTCAGCCGTCTCTTTGAACTGTTTTCCCTTCAGGTTGCGGTGCGACTTGAGCTGTTTGATTTGTGCGGCGTTGGGGTCTGCCAAGGCAACGACTTCAACGTCTGGCATGGCTGCGTATTCGTGGGCTGCACGGCCACGGTTCCCGCAGGCGACCATGCCTATCCTGATACGTTCACTCGGCGCGGCTTTACCTCCTTTTCCCAATGCTGTGGCCGGGATGATGGTCGGGAACCCGAGGGCACTTGCAGCGCCCAGCGAGGTCTTGATAAAGTGGCGCCGTGCGAGGTTAGGTTTGGTGTTTCTGGTGTTCATGGCTCGTTGGTAGATACGGGGATAATGCGTTTCTAACGTACTTTGGCAGTCCATAGCACACCCCGGAGAATGATCTGCTGGACGTCGGGCTGGCTGAGGGACTGGGCATCGTGGCCGAGTGAGGTGGTGAAACAGCGGCCACGACCGAATCGGCCGACAAGGACGCAGGGTTCCCAGCTTTCGGACCCACCGTCGGAGGAGGCTGAGAATGAGGATGCCAGAATAATGGCACCGGGGTGCACGAGGGGTCTTCTCCAGAGCTCGTCATGGATGGCTTTGGGTTGCCACCCCCGGGTCACGGGATGTCTGGCGTTGTCGATGCGGAGTGGAAAGCGGTGTTTGGCGCCATGGGTTGTTTTCCCGTTTTCCCAGGTCATCAGTCCGATCGCACGATAATCCTTCCAGTCGTAGAATGAGGATGTCCCGGCATGGATGCCGACGTGTCCGCCGCCGTTACGGACGAATTCAACGTAGGCATTACGAGTGGTTTCAGGCCATTTTCGGGGGACCTCTCCTTTTGAAGAATAACTGTTCCAGTTGGACACGATGAGGTCCACCCCATTGAAGTCGGCCTGGGTCAATTGGCTTGGGTTTTCCATGACGTGCACATTGATGGTTCCCGATTTTTCGAGGAACTTCTTTATCACGGGCGTTGTCACTTTCCAGTTGTGATTATTCTGTCCGGAAATCATCAGCACGCGGATGGGTGCCGCGTGGATCGGGTATAGTGCCACCCCTAGAAGCAGTGTGATGATGAGTGCTTTTTTCACGGTTGGCGACAGCTTGTCTATACGGCTTGAGTGCTGTGGATGGGTAACATGCTAACAACCCCGGTCTTTCAGGCTTTGGGCGGAAAGTGTGACATTGTCTGCGCCGGTGATTTCCAATGTGGTTGCTGCATTGTGGTTTTCGGTGATATCGGCATACTTGGCCCCCCTCTTGAAAAAAAATGAAAAAACATCCAAGGAATTTGACGCTCGTGTGTCTGATCAATAGGAAGCATGATGTCACAAAATGCCAAACAACGCGCAAAATAAGGTCGTGCGTCTTCAATCTACCCATTCAAGAAGCGTGAAACCTGAGGAGAAACCCAGCGTCGAATCCCTCTTCGACGCCGAGGAGTCACCGTTGTTGCGCTACGCCTACAGCATGGTGGCCCGTCGCGAGGTCGCCGAGGAAATCGTCCAGGACGCCTTCCTCAAGCTACACAAACACTGGCAAGACATCGAATCCCCCCGCGCCTGGCTCTACCGCGCCACCCGCAACCTCTCGCTCAACCACCTCAGGAAACACCAACGCGAAACCCTCGACAACGACCCGGACTGCCGGGAAAACCCGCTCCAGCAACAACCCGATGATCGCCTCGGCCGCATGGAGGCCATCGGCACTCTGCGCATCCTGATCGAAGAACTCCCGCCCGACGACCGCGCCCTGATCCATCTCAAGTACCACGAGGACCTCTCCTACGGCAACATCGGCGAGCAACTGAAACTCGGCACCGGCAACGTCGGCTACAAACTGCACCACCTCCTCAAGCACCTCTCCCAAGCCCTGCAAAAGGCAGGCATCACCTCCAGCCGGGGTTAAACTCCAAATACCAAGGGAGCGTGGGCGTCCCGCCCGCCATCAACCCAAGCCAAAAGCAACCCAAGCACTCCTGAAAAATCCTGCCCCAAAAAAATGAACGACAACCTCCACACCTACATTGAACCCGAGCTAGAGGCCCGGATCACCGCCCTTGTCCTAGGTGAGGCCAGTGACTTCGAGGTGGATGAGTTGGAGCGTCTGATCAAGGAAAAACCGGAACTTGCCATTTTTCACCGTCGGGTAGAGGTGATACACGAATGGCTGGGCGATGCGATGCAGCCACAGCAAGATGAACAATGGCAGCTGTCGAATGACCGCCGGGCGGAGTTGAAAAAAGCTTTTTCCAGGACTGGGAAAACACCGACCCAACAACCGGCAAAAAGCCAGCGGCACAGATCGATCTGGAAAAAACAAATCCGCGCCTCAGTCGCCATTGCCGCATGCCTGATGCTCTGCCTCATCCTCTTTATGATGGCCACCCCGGTTTACAAACGGTCATCAGTGGAGAGATTTTCTCCAGAAATAGTCACCTACCAGGCTTCGGAGGCTGAAGAGTTGTTACCCTTGCAGGAAAACAGGCGCATGATGGAGCTCCAAACACCTCTGCCCAAGGAAATGATAGAGGGAACCCCCTCTCCCATCCACCGGCCTGCCAGGACACCCTGGAGTGGGAAGGATTCATCCTTCCGAAGCCTCTCCGAAACAGAAGAAGGCAAAAAAGAAGATAATAAAGAAAATAAAAAAACCGTCGCCAAACGCGAAATGGGCCGATCCGTTGCAAAAAAACCGTCGTCACCCAGTTCATCGATGGCGAGGGTGATTGCATCTAACACAAACTCACCCGCAGCCGTGCCTGTGCCATCTGTCGATATGCCGATCCCCGAGCCATCACCCGATTTCGGCAACGGCGAAGACTTCGGCGATGGCTGGGGTAGCGGTGCAGCCGACGGTAGCAAAGTAAGCGGTGGTTCTGGCGGCGGCAGCGGAGATGAATCGGGAGCCGCCGACCCCTTTTCCTCTCGGGCGCCTGGTAGTACAGGTAAAGCTACAAGCGGGCTGCGCAGTGGTGATTTTGCCACCACCCGCAATTCCATTGATGCCATCTTGAATAATCCGGACCGGACGGCCCCCTCTGAAAGACAGGATATGCCTCAGCCTCAAATTGGTCAAAAAATGAATTGGGATGCCCAGGCACCGATCGATTCAAACGGCCGCATGACCCTAGGGGATCGTGATGAAAAATCGGCAAGCAGTTACCATTTCAGACTCTCCGGAGAAGCTAAAAAAGCAAGAACCAGCCAGGACAATCAATTTCTATATTACTCTGAGTATGAACCACCCGAGTTGCCCAATTCAATTCACAGGGGAGGTGAATTCAAGGGAGGCTCGATTGCAGAAAAGGAAATGGCAAGGAGGGGCGCCACCGTAATCCCTGAACATGCTGACAAAGCTAAAGACGTGCGCAAAGGCCTCTATCTGGGTGAAGGTTACCTTAACCTCGGCAAATATGAGGAAGCTGAGAAAGAGCTTCAAGAAGCACTGAGGGTCGACCCCTATAACAAACAAGCGAGACGTTTGTTAGAAAAGGTTGCTGCCAATAAATCCGATTATTATCGCGCCGCCTACGATCACACCCGTGCTGAACTCCTCAAGGAGGTCGATAAAGCCTGGGAGATGACCGTGCCTCCTGAAAGCCAAGCGGCAGCCATGCCGTCAAGTCGCCCCACAACCACCACCCCGTCCCCCGTCACTCCCAAAGCGCTGCCAGACGAAACCACAACGGCCGCCACTCCGTTTTCCACCTTCTCCCTCAACGTCGCCGATGTCTCCTTCAAGCTCGCCAAGGTGGCTCTGTTGGAAAATGGACAGTGGCCCGATGCCGCCAAGGTGCGCACCGAGGAATTTGTCAATGCCTTCGATTATGGCGATCCCTCACCACGACGCGGCGAGCCGGTTGCCTGTGCCATCGAACAATCAGCCCACCCGTTTTTACAGCAGCGGAATTTACTGCGCGTCGGTATGAAAACCGCCTCGATCGGTCGGTCTGCCCCGCTCCGCCTCACGATATTGTTAGACAACTCAGGCTCCATGGAACGTGAGGACCGCGAGGCTTCTGTGCTTGCCGCCATCCAGGTGCTGGCAGCGCAGCTGGGGCCGCAGGATGTGATCACGCTGGTGGGATTTGCGCGTCAGCCCCGGCTTCTGGCCGACCGCATAAGCGGCGACAAGGCGCAGAAGCTGGTTGAGATCGTCGCCAATACTCCGAGCGAAGGTGGAACGAACATCGAAGAGGCTTTGCGCCTCGCCCGCACACTGGCCAAACGACAGCACAGCGAGGGTGCCCAGGACCGCGTTGTCCTGATCACCGATGGAGTAGCCAACCTCGGCAATACCATCCCGGAGGAACTCTCTAACCAGATTGTCGCCATGCGCCAGGAGGGCATCGCCTTTGATGCCTGTGGCGTGGGTGCCGAGGGACTTAACGACGACATCCTCGAAGCCCTCACCAGAAAGGGGGACGGTCGCTACTACTTCCTCAACCGCGCCGAGGATGCCGATAGCGGCTTTGCCAAACAACTTGCCGGTGCCCTCACGCCAGCCGCGAAAAACGTCAAGGTGCAGGTCAAGTTCAACCCCGGCCGCGTAACGCGTTACCGCTTGTTAGGGTTCGAGAAACACCGCCTGAAAAAAGAGGACTTCCGTAACGACAAGGTGGACGCCGCTGAGATGGCCGCCGAGGAGGCCGGTAATGCCGTTTACCAAATTCAAGTCAACCCCCAGGGCACCGGGGAGTTGGGCGAGGTCTTCGTCCGGTTCCTCGATGCCGGTTCCGGTCGGATGGTCGAGCGCTCATGGCCACTTCCCTACGAGCCACAGGCACCGTCGTTTGACCTCGCCACACCCTCCATGCAGCTCGCAGGGACCGCTGCCATGCTCGGTGAAAAACTCCACGGCACCGATGCCGGCTCTGTCAGGTTCTCCATGATCTCAAACACACTCAACCAGCTCAGCGGTCACTTTTCCTCCGATGCCAAGGTCCGCGACCTCATCAGCATGTGCAGGAAGGTCAAGTAGGACAGCTTTGCAAGCTGTCGACAACCCAAGCCACAACCAACCCTGGCATGCCGACAGCTTACAAACCCGCACACCAATTTACATCCTCTTTACCAACGTCACCTCACCACCATGATAATTAAACCCATGATCAAAAATGTCATTTTCACCCTGCTCCTGGCAGCTGGAGCAGCCATCGCCCAGGACCAGCCTGCTCCCGCTGCCGGTGTCCAGGCTTCTGTCGACGAAAACGGGACGGGTGCCGTCACCCTCACCGCCAAGGGTGTTTTACCCAAACCCCCGCTCTTTTTCAACGCCAGGGCCACAGCGACGGCCAGACTAACAGCAAGCGAGATCACCCAGTCCATCGAGCTGGACCTGGCTGTTTTCCAAGGTCACCCCGAGCTGCTCACACTGGCATTACACGGTCAGGGGGAGGTGACATCCGTCACAGGCGCGAGCCTTGTGGATTGGGCGGTGAGGACATCAGCCGATGGAACACAGCGGTTCCTGGACATCAAACCCGTGCAACGAACAGGAGCCCCCCAACAGAGGCAGTTGCAAATGACCGTGAAGTGCCGATCCGAGATCAAATCCCTTCCTGCCACAACCCAACTGCTCACTCTTGGGCCGGGTAAAGCATCGGGGTTTTCCTCTACGCTAACAATTGATCCCGGTGGGATCGATGCACGTGTTTCTAAAATCGCCGGTATGCAACCACTCGAAAAAGACTGGTCGTTTTTCAGCAATGGCGACAGCACGCTTTCGCTGCAATTGAACCCGTCTGGCGCAGCTCCCGCCAAAGTGGAATTGCGTGGGGTGCGGATTGTCGGTCGGGTCGACGAAAAACTGGGCAGCGCCAGCTTCACCCTGACCGCCACCGCGCATGTCGCCGAGGCCGATGGCGGAGTCGTCGACTTCCTGAGCGGTCGTGCCGCCGTCAGCAGCATCCAGGGCAGTCCCGACTATCGCCTCACCCTCAAACAGCAAGCGCAGGGTGGCAGCATCTATCAGCTGGAGTTCGACCGGGCCGGACAATTCCCCGTGCAGTTGGAAATCATTGCGCGTATCGATGAAGATAGCGCCGGTTGGAAAATGATCGACTTCACCGCCCCGCAGGGTGCCGTGGTGCCGGTGCAGTTGTCAGGCCTGGCGGCGAATGTGGAATTTAATAAATCCCAGCCGCTCCATCCGCGTCCGCTGGCAGACGGTTCGGGAGCTGGCGAGTGGCGCGGGTTTCTTCCCGCCACCGGGCACTGTGTGCTCGCATGGAAAAAAGGCCGCAATGCCGGCGAAGGAAAACTGGCCTACACCAGCAAGGGACTTACCGATGTCTCGGTCGGTGCCGGTTTGTTGCGCCAGGTCAGCTTGATCGAACTCAAGGTCCTCCAAGGGAAGATCAACGACGTCACCCTGCGTATGGACGGCCCCGGCGAAGTGCTCGATGTCGAGGGCACCCATGTGGCCGGCTGGACCGTGGTCGCGGGCCCGGGTGGAGGCAGACATCTCAAAGTGAGTCTCAGCCTGCCGTTAGAGGATGATGGTGTGCTGAAAATTCGCAGCCAGCAGGCGCTTGGAAACTTTCCTGTCACCGCGAATCCCATGCGGCTCACTCCTGTGGACGTGCTCCGTCATTCGGGCCATGTCCGACTCAGCAATGCCGGTGCGGTGCGGCTCGAAACCGCCGGCGTGCAGGGTATGATGCAGCTTTCCCCCGAGCAATTTCCAAGCAAGGCGATCAAGGCGCGGCAGGTCTTTGTCTACCGTTACCCGTCTGCCGATTACACCTGGTCGGTCCGCGCCGACCAGATCCTACCCGAGGTTTCGCTCAACGAGGTGGTGGTATATGAACAGAGCGAGAGCGACCGGATTATCCAGGTGACCGTCGAACTCGATATCCGTGAGGCTCCACTTCGTGAGTGGGAAGTGAGGATTCCCGACGGCTATGCTGTTGCCACACTCGTTGGTGCCGAGGTGGCCGACTACGTGGTCGGCACTTCCGTGGAAAAAGGCCTGCGTGATGTCAAGGTGCTGTTCAACCGGGCCGTGGCTGGCCGACAGCTGATCTCTCTGCGGCTGGAAAAGAACGCTCCCGCCGAGGCCGGTATCTGGCAGCTTCCCGTGCTGGAATACCCGGATGTCAAATCCGTGCGCGGCCATATCGGTATCTCCGCCGCCGCCGGATGGAGGGTCGTTCCCGACAAGGTGGACGGACTAACAGAAACTCCGCTGTCCTATTTCCCGATGAAAAATCCGGACATCCAGCAGACCTACCGTCTCCGCGCCAATGCAGGTGACAAGGCATGGTCGGCATCCATGAAAATCGATGCCCGCGAGCAGAGTGTGCAAGCGGACGTGTTCCACCTCTACTCCCTGAAAGAGGGCATGGCCTATGGCTCGGTCTTGCTGAACTACTTCGTCGTGGGCGCGCCTGTCAACCAGTGGGAGCTTTCCGTGCCCGAAAGCTTTGGCAATGTCACCATCGAAGGCCAGAATGTCCGACAGTGGCGTCGGGTCGAGGGGGATAAGGTCATCGTCCAGTTAGAGCAGCCGGTCAGTGGTGCCGCCACCTTGTTGGTCACTTTTGAAAATGCCATGAGTGCCCGCGGCGGTAAGCTGAAACTTGCGGAGGTGCGCCCCATGGATGTGCAAGGCGAAAGCGGTTTTATCGAGGTGGTGAGTCCTCTGCTTGGTAATCACAAGGCGATCAATGCCACCCCGGGGCTACTCGAAATCAGTGCCCAGGAACTTCCCGCCGAGTTCCGTATGCTGACCACAGCCCCCGCCATCAAGGCCTGGCAATACGCAGCCCGTCCGTTTGAAGTGGAAATTGAGGTCGCCTGGTATGAGCCGGGCCAAACCCTCGACCAGGTCGTCGATTTTGCAGAACTGAAAAGCCTCGTCTCGCGCGACGGTCAGGTGATGACCGAAGCCACCTTCTATGTGCGCACCCGCGGTCGACAGGCTCTCAAGATGACCCTGCCCGGGAATGCCCGGCTTTGGGATGCCCGGGCCAACAACCAGAGCATCACCACACGCAAGGACGGAGATCTCTATCTACTGCCACTGCCCGCCGCAGATGACCCTAACAAACCTGTCCGCGTGGTCGTCCGCTACGGTGGTGCTGCCGACAAGGGAAACAAGGTGCAGCTCGGCGCCCCCATCCTGACCGCGCCGATGATCATTGCGGGTTGGAAAGTCAGTGCGGAAAAAGGGAGGCTCCTGGTTCCCGCTGACAACGACAGCGGTGTCCGTACCCCGCCGCTGACTCAGACTGGATTTGAAAGCCTGCAAGGCCGGGGGCCGGCCGTTCTGGGGATCGCCGTGCTCTTTCTGGCTGGTGCCTGTTTACTGAGACGCAAAACACCCGCCGCATGGAGCAGGGCATTCACGATTCTAGCGTTTGTCCTGATCATCATCCTCTCCGTCAGCATCGCCCGGGAAATCATCGGTGAGCGCCGGGTCAACCAGCGCTATCTGGAAATCACCGCCCAGGTCGTCTCTGCCGATGCTCCGGTCAATGTGACCTTGCAAAACATCGCACCATGGCGTGCGATGGTATCGTGGTTGGGAATCATCGCCGGTCTCCTGGGCGGCATCGCCCTGTTAGGAGGCCTTGTCCTGAAAAAATGGCGCAGCCTCTGGCTGAGGGCCTTGGCGATCGCGGCTGTCTCCGGTGGCATCCTCGCCCAGCGTGGTGGCGGATTCGTCTTTTTCTACACACTGGCTGCCATCGCCGCACTGCTGTTGATCCTCGCATTGATCAAAACCTTCAACCACTGGAGCCGCTGGAATGCCGAGCGGGCGAAACGATTGGAAAAGGAGCGTGCAGAAGCCGATGAGGTCGTCGCGCTCGGGGCCGCCGATGGTCATAGTGGTATGGCCACTGAAGGTGCCATCAAGCTGCTCGTCCTCGCCGCTGGCTTGGGCTTCATGTTCTTTGCTGCCACCCCGGCTGTTGTCGCCGCGGAGGATTCCCGGGCGCTCGATTCTGTCAACCAGACGTGGAAAATAGAAAAAGACCGCCTCTACGCCACCATGGATATCCAGCTCCAGGCGAAACAAGGCGTCAGCTATCTCCTGTTACGCGAACCAGCCATCCTGACATCATTTACCGGTGAGGGGCTTCGTGTCAGCAAGATCAAACAAGGGGACAACACCGTCTGGATGCTCGCAGCCGACCAGGCGGGCGCCCTTACGGCTACGGCGACCTACGAGATGCCAATGCCCGCCAACCATGCTGATTTTATTCTCCCGTCCGGGATGTCTGCGGTGCAGAAAATAAGTGCCGAGATCGACCAGGCGGGTCTCGAGATTTTTTCCAACGCCGCCGTGCAAACGGTACGTTCCGAAGACACAAACAAAGTTGCCCTGGTGCTGGCACCCCTCCGGCAGGTGGTCATCGGTGTCCGTGCCAAGGGGCGTAACATCGATGCGGAGGAAACCAGGTTTTATGCCGAGATCGCCAACCTCTACCTGCCTTCACCTGGTGTCGTTGACGGTGTGCATCGCATTACCATCCGACCGGCCAGCGGTAAGGTGGACCAGCTGGCGTTGACGGTGCCTGCCGGCTTTACCGTTGGCGACGTCACCGGCACCCCGGTGGGAAACTGGCGGTTCGACCCTGCGAGCCGACAGCTTACGGTGGATCTGGAGCCTGCCCAGTCGCGTGTTTTTTCCATCCTCGTCGAAACCCAGCGTGGCCTTGATGCCCTGCCGGCGGCAGTCACGCTGAACTCCATGAGCGTCGCCGGTGATGCTGGGGAGACAAATATGTTAGGGTTGGCATTTGGCCAGGAAGCACAGCCTGGAAAAATCACCACAGAGGGGCTTTCCGTGGTCAATGTGGACGACTTCGACCAGAACCTGATTCCCGCTTTCGCCAACGACCAGAAAGTCAAACGGGGTATCCTGCACAAGGTCTATCGTTCTGCATCGGGTGCCGGAAGTGTGAGTCTGCAAGTCGCTCCCGTGAAGTCAGAGGTGCGGGTGGTTTCCCAACAAGAACTAACCCTCGGGAGTGAGCGTATCCTTCTTTCAGCCGTACTCCAGACCAGTATCACCCGGGCAGGTATTTTCAAACTCAGCTTCCCGCTACCCAAGGGGATGGAGGTGGAGTCATTGAGTGGCCGGTCACTCAGCCACTGGACGGAGTCGGATAATAATGGTGCACGCATCGTCACCATGCACCTCAGTGGTAAGACGCTTGGTGACCAGCAATACACCCTGGCACTAACCGGCCCCCCGGCGAATGAGCTCGGCGAGTGGCAGGTTCCCCGGCTTCTTCTCAACGAAGCCGTGCGCCAGAGCGGTCAGCTGTTAGTGATGCCCGAAAAAGGTATCCGTGTCCGTGCCATCGACCGGAAAAACGTTTCCCGTATGAATACACAAGCCAGTCTGGATGGCCAGTCGACCCCACAGGTCGATCCGCGCGTCAAACAATCCGGTGGCCTCGCCTTCAGGATTTTACAATCGGATTGGAACCTCACCCTCGGTATCGAAAAGCTGGACCCCTGGATCACGGCGAACCTGCTACACGAGGTGACGCTGCGCGAGGGGCAGACCCGCACCCGGCTCGCCGTGGTCTATCAGATCGAACACGCGGCCGTAAAATCGGTCAACGTCCAACTCCCCGGCCTCAGCGAGGAGGAAGCCCGCACGGTGCGTGCGAGTGGCACCGCGGTCAAGGAAATCGTGCATCTCAAGGATGATGTCTGGGAGCTGCGCTTCCGCCGTGGTATGCTCGGCGGGGTGTCTGTGCAGATCGAGTACCAACGCGGCGCAGACCGTGGAAAAGGGGGCTCGGAGGTCATTAACCCGGCCCTGTTTCCCAAAGCCAAACGCCTGGTTTACTACATGGCGGTGCGTACGACCGGTCGGCTTGATATGCAAGTTGCCCAGCCTGGAAATGGCTGGCGTGCCTCGGACTGGACCGCGGTTCCCAAGGGGCTGCGCAACCCCGCCGATACCAGCGTGCCCAACCTTTGTTACCGACTCAACGAGCCCGAGGGCTCGCTCAAGGTGGCACTGAAACGCCACGAGATGGCAGACACCTTGAAGCTGCGCGTCACCGGCGGCAAGATGATGACCATTTTCTCACCCGGCGGGGATACGCTGACATCCGTGACCTTGCAAACACGCGTGCTGGAAAAAAGCACCCTGCGGATCAGTCTGCCCGCCGATGCCTCACTCTACAATGTGCTGGTCAACGACGAATCGGTCCACGTGGTGAAAGAGGGAGCCGATCACTTGTTCCATGTTGCTCCTGGTCCGGTTGAGTCCGAGCCGGCGGTTGTTTCCCTGGTCTACTCCACCAAGGCCAGCGGCGCTGACATCAAACTCGCCGCCCCGGGGTTCAATGTCCCCATTGAATCGCTCGAGTGGGAGGTGCTTGTGCCCGAGGGATACCGTCTCGACGCCGCCTCCGGTGAGTTCGAGCTGCGCGAGAGCTGTGGTATCCGCGACTATACGATCGACGATTACCTGGACGCCATCCAGCGCAGTCGGACGGAGGAAGCCCAGAAGGGCCAGCAGTCGTTGCAAAAAGCCAACGACTACCTCCGCCAGGGAAAACGCAAGGAAGCCGCCAAGGAACTCAGCAAGGTGACCAAGAACTACGCGGTCGACCAGGCATCCAACGAAGACGCCCGGGTGCAGCTCCGCCAGCTCCAGACGCAGCAGGCGCTGTGGGGGCTGAACACCCGGCGGCAACGCATTTACCTCGACAACAAAGCCGCTGGCAATGGAGTTTTCCAAAACCGTGACCTGGAGGACTCCGCCGTGAACAACCCCCTGTTCAACGGGCAGCAGGAGTTTGATGTTCGAAAAGTGGACGACTTCCTGCGTGGCAACAGCCTGGAGGAAAAACAAACGCTCAAGCAGATTGCCAATCGACTGATCAGCCAGCAGATCGCCACCGAGCCCGCCCCGCAGACCATCAGCACCATCGTCCGGGGGCGTGGTGAAGTCCTCCGGTTCACCCGTGGCATCCAGGTCAACGGCGGCAAGGAACTCGCCCTGGAACTTGATATCGAATCCACCAACGGCGTCAGAATCACCTGGACCCTCCTCGTCCTGATCGGCATCGGCCTCACTGGCGCGGTGGCATTGAAAAACGCCAAGTCATCAACGTAACCTACCACGACAAGACTACGAAGACCGGAAAAAACCGCGTGCTAGTGCGGCATGAACAGACTTGAACCGATTTAGAGAGAATCTCCTATTGGGTATCATTTGAGCTTGTGTGAAGATCTCCTATTGGGTATAGTCCGTCCATGCCTCGCAAAATCAAGGCGTTGATCAAAGACCTTAAGAAGGCTGGTTTCAGTCAAGTGACAGGGGGTAAAGGATCTTACCGGAAATTCGTTCACGGCATGGTTGAAGGATTTGCCCTCATTTCTGGCAAAGAGGGTGATGACGCAAAACCTTATCAAGAAAAGCACATCAAAGAAAAAATTGAAGAATCCAAAAAGTAAAAACCGAACAACTAAGTTAGGAGCAAAAAATGCAAAAAAAGGTTGATAGACTAGCGTCGATGTATCCAAAAACTGTGCGATGGAGTGATGCTGATGAGGCCTTTGTCGGGACGGTTCATGGACTTGTAGGCGATTGTTGTCATGGCGATGATCCCTACGATGTATATCGGCAGTGCGAGGAAATTGCACGCGAGTGTGTCGAAGCCGCTTTTTCCATCAAGAAAGAACTCCCTCCGCCACCCGATCACATTAAACCGATCCGTCCACTACCGGTTCCGGATCCGGCTGTGATAAGGAAAGCTCTTGGCCTTTCCCAGGTTGAGTTTTCCCGCTTTCTGGGTATCAGCCCAAAAACCCTACACAAGTGGGAGCAAAAAACCAGCAGCCCGAGTGGGGCGGCTCGCTCCCTGTTGAAAATTGCCGCCGAAGAGCCCAAAACCGTTCTTCAGGTATTGGGTGGCTGAATTGCGAGGCATCAATGAATCAAGTTAGGGGGCACCTTGGTGCCACGCAGAAGCGTGGCCGGCAGCTTGTTGGCAGTCATTTTGTGGCTTTGAAGTAAGGTTGTTTTGGATATGCTTGGCGGCAGCAGATGATTTCCAAACAAAAACAGGGGCCGGGTCGTCGCCGGGGCCGTCGGGTTGCGACCTGGGCCAGCGCCTTGCTCAGTGCTGTGATACTGGTGGCATTGGGAATGCGGCTCGACTGGGCGGTATTGCTTAGCGAGCTGGAAAAGGTGCGCTGGTCGTATATTCCCCTGTTAGTATTGATCACGCTGGCCACCTTCTGGGTGCGGGCCCTGCGATGGCGGCATTTGCTGTCCAACGGCAACGAGGTATCCCGGGTCAGTTTGTTTGAAGCAACCTTGGTCGGGTTTACCGCGACGTTTATTCTGCCTCTGCGTGTCGGGGAGGTGGTCCGTCCCTGGGTGCTGAGCCGATGGCAACCGGTCAGGTTTTCAGCGGGCTTGGCCAGTGTGGTGGTGGAACGTGCCTTTGATGCACTTACCTTGTTGGTTTTGTTAGGTGTGACCATCGCCCAATTGGATTCGGTGCCAGCCATTGTCTCGGCAGGAGTCAAAGTAGTGGCCGCTCTCGCCGTTGTCATTTTTGTGATCATGATCGCCGCCTACCTGGGGGCAAACCAGATGGTCAAGCTGGGTGAGGGGATGGTCACTGCCGTATTTGGCAAAAAGTGGCCGGACTTTGCCAGTCGGCTCGTGGCTATGGTGGAGGATTTCCTGACCGGGCTGCGCGGGATTTCCAGCGTGAGGGATCTGGTGTGGTCGGTATTCTGGTCGGTCGTTTTATGGGGTTTGTTCGTCGGGCTTTATCAGGTCGGGTTGTTGGGTTTTGGCGTGGAAGCGACGATGTGGGTCGGGGTGAGCGTGTGTGTGATGATAGCACTGGCCGTGGCTGCACCGGGGGCACCGGGGTTTGTCGGCACCTTTCAACTTGGTTGTGTGGTGGCACTGGCTCTCTTTGGCTACCCGGAGGAGTTTGGTATCGCCTACTCGATCGTGCTCCATGCATTGCAAGCTATCACGGTGGTGGCATGTGGATTTTTCATCCTGAACCGGCGGGGACTGAATCTATCGGAGATTCGTGAAAAAAGTAGGACAGCTTTGTAAGCTGTCGGCAACCCAAGCACACATCCTGCCAACCGCTTGCAAAGCTGCCCTACCTTGCGCTATACGTCTGAAACCCGCTTTCGTTCTCGACGTACACGGCGGACAAGGAGGTTTCCTCGGAGGCAACCTGCTCGATTTCCTCCGGGGACATCAGCATGAGTGCGGTCGACCAGGCGTCGGCAAAGGCGGCGGTCGGACTACGCGACCAGATCATCGCATGCTGGGCTGCGTGGTCTGGCTGGTTGGCTCCATGCGCATCTGGATGCACGATGTGGCTGCCTTGTATGATGGTTCCGGAGGCGCTCAGGGCTTCGTTTTTCAAATCAACGCGTAGCACCTCCCTTGCTCCGCTGAGATCAATCGGCCAGCTTGCATCACCGATGGCAAGGTGGGTGCTGGCTCCTGCCGAGAGTAAAGCACCGTCGATCTCATGGCCGCTGAGTAATTCCTTGAGTTGGTCGAGGGTAAAGCCCTTGCCGATACCGCCGAGGTCGATCACCCGGCCTGGTGCGTTACAGGTGACGGCCGGTGTGTCGGGGTGCACGGTCAGTTGACCAACGGGCGCGGGAAGGGTGCCATCCTGGCCGGTTTTCAGGTGTTCGATCATGGTTCCCAACGTGGGATCGAACAGACCTCCGGTGTGGAGATATGCTTCCATGGCTAACAGCAGACACGCATGGCACTGCTCGCTGATGTGCAGGGTTTCGCCGGCTTGCAAGTGGTTGATGCGGAACACGTCACCGCCTTCGTGGTAGCGGCTCAGTTTTTGTTCCAGTTCATCGATCAGGTGGATGCATTCGCAGGCGAGGCTGTTGGCCAGCGACTCATCCTCCGTGCTCAGCCGCAGGGAATAGGTCGTCTTCATCGCCTCGTGGTGAATCAGGTGATGAGGCGGGAAAGTGGTGGGCTTGGCCGGTAAACTCATGGGGTTTCCGAGGGGTCGGGTGTAATCCATTGTTGCCAGTAGTCCCGGCGCAGGTAGAGCATGACCGGGACGTTGGTGCGCAGGGTGCGCGGCAGGATGGTGTGGGTATCCTTTAACTGCCCAGTGACTGCGTCAGCCATTTCAGGCATGGCTATGACCAGTGGACAGCCGTTGATCGCGGGTGCGGGTTCAGGCCAGTATCCGATCGATTCAAAGTCGCGCAGGTACCATGGCAGTGGCCAGTATTCGCTGCCTACCACACCGATTGGTTCCAAGGCACCAGGCGGGAGTTCTTTCGAGAGCTCTTGCAACCAGGCCCGTAGGGATTCGACATCGCGACTGGTGGGGGTGTAGGCGTAGGGGTTGCGGGAATCGTTGGCGAAGCGACCGATGGCAAAGCCCGACAAGCGTTGCTGTTGGAAAAGCACGCCTAGCAGAAGAATGGTGGCGGCGGCTTTGACGGGGAGTTTCCAGTGGGAGAATCCACGGAAGCTCAACCCGGCGAGTAGGCAGAAATGAGCCCACGGCAGGCACATCAGCCATGGGGTTTTGTAGGAAATCAGGCTGTAGATGAGCAGGTGGATGATGGCGGAATAGGCAACAAAACGGACGATGTTCTCGTGCTTGTTTGGATGTGATTTCCCAGGCAGGTAGCTACGGACCAGTGCGACGAGTGCCAGGACCAGAACCGGCAATTCATGCCACCAGATACCTCCCTTGGTGGGCACGGCGAGCATTCCAATGTAGTAGAGCATCGGCTTGTCGTGACCGGCGGTGGTTTTGTAGACAAAGAAGGTGCGGACCGCGTCCCAAGCCCCCTTGAGGTTGCTTAATCCATCGGTGTAATACCATCCCGCACTGAGCGCGGCGGTGATCAGAAACGCGATGGCCGGGTCGCGGTATTGCCGCCACAGTCTTTTGCGGTTGTTTGCCGTGTTGTGTTGGTTGATGCTGCGTATGTTAGAAATGGCCAGAACGATTCCTGCTGCGGTCCAGGCAATGATGCTGATGGCAAAGGTTTCCTTGGTGGCGAACATCAGCCCGACCAGTCCACCGATGCCGGCAAACTTGAGGGTGAGTGAGAATTTCGGACGCAGAAACAATACAATCACCACAGCGAGTCCAAGCAGGGTCAGCAGCATTTCGTGGATAAACATACGGCTGTAATAAACGAGCAGCGGAGAGGTGGCCAGAAGCGCCGCCGCGACCAGCATCGCGGTATCACCAAAGCGACGGCGCCAGAATACGGGAATCATGACTAACAGTGTGCCCGCAATCGCCGGCACGAGCCGCAGGCTGAGCTTGGTCATTTTCTGCCACGATGTTTCACCGTTGATCTTGCAAATCGGTTCAGCCGCCGCGCTGAGCAGGGGGCCGTGGTTGTGGACCGGGTTAAATGAATAACCTGCGCCGGAGTTGGAGGCGGAGATCCGCTGCGAGGTGATCCTCGCGCCGGTGGCCTCGTCAAAATGGAAGGGCCGGTCGGATAACTGGTCAAAACGCAGCGTACCCGCCAAGGCGATCACGGCGATCCAACAGAAAAAGAGCCAGACTTTGCTTGAGGTATGCATCGATTGATTGAAAGATATGTGAGCAAGGACGTGTTTACATGCAAGTGTCGGAAATGAAAGGTCAAACAAAGCGCAGGATCCTGCTGGTCACTCCAGTGTGGAAGGATTCGGCCCGCCTGGCTGTCTTTGGCGCGGAACTTGCGGCAACCTTGTCGACCTGCCGGCACGATGTCCACTGGGTGATAGCCGACGATGGCTCAGGGCCAGAGGAGCATCAAAAACTGGCGGCGTTGCACGGTGAGTTGGCCCGGGTTTTTCCTCATGTCTCGCTTCATTTTGCCAACGAACACCGTGGTAAAGGCTCTGTCGTGCGCGAGGCGTGGGCACTGTATCCGGAGTCCGATCTGTTATGCTTCGTGGATGCCGATGGCAGTCTGTCGCCTGACGAGCTTGTTAGAATGTTGGATGTGGCGGAAGGATGTGGTCAGTCGGTGCTCGCCATCCGCAACCGCACGGATGACACGCATGTGGATTTGAGTCTGGCGAGGACGGTCGCCCACCATCTGTTTGTCCTGGCGGTGAGAATTTTGGTGGGTGTGAAGAGCCAGGACCCGCAGTGCGGTGCCAAAATCCTGCGGGGAGCCGACTACCGGTTGGTCGCCGGTTTTCTTCAAGAAGATGGCCTGGCCTTTGACGCCGAGATGCTAACAGCCTTGTCGGATCATGGGGTGAGCTGGAAAGAGCTGCCTGTCAGCTGGATTGAAAAGGACGGGGGCAAGGTAAAACCCATGCGTGATGCATGGGGTATGTTAGCCGCCCTCTGGAGAATCCGCACCCGCCTGAGAAGCGGTGGTTTTAAGGTGAGTTGATCTGGAGTGCGTACATAAAAACCCCCGGTCACCATCTGGCAACCGGGGCTTGGAATATGTGTTTGCGTCAGGTGGTTAAGCCATGACGAGTGTGCCTTACTCAGGCTTGCCGAAGACCTCCACCTCGATGTAGTTGTTCATCTCGTTGCTGGTGTTGCCTTTGCTGTAGAGCCGGACGTAGCGTCCCTTGGTGCCTTTGCCGTTGACTAACAGACCGTAACGGGTTTCGAGATACGGGTTGTCTGTGCCTTTGCCGAGCTTGGATGAGTCGTCATAGTCGTTGTTAAACAAGGTCGTGACACCCGACTTGAACTCAGGGTCGTCGGAAACCTGGACGATGACATCGTGGTAGACACGCTTTTGGCTGTGGAAGTGCCAGACGAGGATCGCGTAGAGCGGGCTGCTTTTCTCGAGATCAATCTGGACCCACTGGGTGCCTTCGGTGAGTTCGACAAAGAAGCCTTCGCCGGCTTCCTTTTCACCGTCGGTGATTTGCGCAACCTCGCCGAGGATCGGATAGTCGTCGCTGGAGGTGACCTTTTTATCCTTGGAGAGAAGGACCGTGCCTTCCGGGACGAGGAACTTGGGAAACTTCTTGGTCTCGGGGCTGAGGTTGGGCACGCCCTTGGGACGTGGTGAACCTTCGATAACCTCCTCGGGGAGTTCGGTTTTCAGCTGGACACCGCCCTCGGTTCCGATGCCGGGACCGCTGGAGCCGCCGGTGTCGCCATTGGTGGTTTCTTTTTTATCGTCGCAGGCGCTGAACATAAAGGCCGCGGTGGTGCCGAGGATGATGGATGTGATTTTGGTTGTGGTTGGTTTCATACTTGTAGTTGTTCTGGGGTGAAGATGATGGGTTCTTTTTGAAGTGCGGATGGGTTCACCCAGAAGATGGGTGCTTCGCTTTCGAAGGCGTGGCGGGCGTCACAGTTGAGTGTGGCGTCACCACGGACGGAGGCAAAGAAGTTTTCCAGGTGGTTCTGGTGAGGGGGTTTGTTGAGCACGCCGGGGATGGTGAACTCCTCGGGCGCGGCGGAGGCGTAGGAGGAGATACCATCGGTGGCCTCGGGCTTGGGCGGCGCGGGTTTTCTGCGCAGGTAGCCACGTTGGATGAGGTCGTCCCATTCGGGGGCGGTACTCTCACGGAAAATCGAGCTGCTGGCGGCCGACTCGGAAATCTTGATGGTGGCATCGGTGCCCATGAAGCTCTCGTAGAAACCGCCGCCGGCGCTGGTGGTGGTGAGCACCTGGTAGAAGGCGCGGACGGGCCCCTGTTCGGAGTCGTATTCAAAGATAGCCATGACGTTGTCAAAGTGCTCGCGGGTCTTGAAGTAATCGTTTCCAGCGGAGGCAAAGACGGACTTCGGCTGGCAGCCGAGGAACCAGTTGAACACATCGATCTGGTGGGCACCAAGGTCCGAGATCGGGCCGCCGGAGAGATCGCGGTAAAAACGCCAGTTCATAAACTGGTGCATGTCCTTGAAGCCGTATTTAGCGAGGCGATCGGAATCAATGGTGAGTCTCTTGCTGTATTTGATGTCCTGGGAGGACTTGACCGCACGGTTCCACTGGCCGTTGATATTGACGATGGTACCGCAGATCTTGTGATGGTTGATCAGGTGGTCGAGTGTGTAGCGGTAGCGCGGGTTGCTGCGGCGCTGGTGGCCGATCTGGCAGAGTTTTTTGTTCCGTTCCATGGCACGGACCATGGCGCGGGCACCGTCGATGGTGTTCGACATCATCTTCTCACAATAGACATGCAGTCCGGCGTCCAGACACTTGACGGTATGGGGTGAGTGCCAGAAGTCGGGCGTGGCAACGATGGCGACATCGAGACCTTTTTCCTTTTCCAGGAGCTCATCGATGTCGGTGTACTTGGTTGGCATGTGGCCTTGGAGAGCCTGGACTTTTTTGGCTCCGCCGTCCAAATTGTAGTCCCAGATGTCACAGACCGTTTGGAAGTGGATGCCGGGGATGTTGGACATGGCCTCGAAGAGCACGCGGCCCTGCTTGCCCATGCCGATCAGGGCAACGTTGACTTTGTTGTTATTGCCTTCAGCGGCCTTCAGGATGGACGGGGCACCCAGGATCAGTCCCGCGCCTGCGACGGTGCCGCTTTTCGATAAAAATTCTCGTCGTTTCATGGTGGATTCAGGTGGAATGAGGTTGGCTGGCTGATTACCACTTTTTGAGGATGCAGAGGCGGTTGTGCTTGGACCAGTTGAGCGCCATGGCGATCATGATCACGTGGATGCCGAGCCAGGCGACGCCCGAGTCTTGTTTGATCAGGATCAGGCCCCAGGTCAGGCTGACATAGAGCAGGCCCAGCAGAAAGAGGCTGACGCGGCTACCAATGCCAAGGAGGATGGTGATGCCGAGGATAAGCAGTGCGGGTCCGAGCACGAAGTCATAGACCTTGAGGGCCCAGCCCATCATCAGGGGTTCGCCTGCGAAGGTGTCTTTCATCGACTCAGGGATGCCGTGGTAGTTGTCGAGGGCGTAGCCTTTGGTGCTGGCGACCTCGGTGAGGTCGGCGTCATAGGCTTCGCCGTCGATCTGGACAGCTTGCTCGCTCATGACCTTGCCGGCGAATTTTTCAATCCCGGTCTGGAGGGCTCGGACACCTAGCCAGAGGCGGAGCAGGAGGGTGGCGAAGACGACACCGAGGCAGTCGTGGCATTGTTTCGCTTTGGATTCCTGGCATGCTTCGGCGGATTCTGTTGACTCTTTGGACATGGTGTTGGGTGGTGTGTTGGTTGCTGGTTCTCACTAGTTGATCGCCCCAGGCTGGAAAAGTGCCATGGTGGCGGAAAGTTGTTCGTCGTCGTAGTATACGCAAATGGGCCTGTGCGCTTTCAAATAATATGCGTCAGATTCAGTGCCAATATGCGTCATGTTTCCCCTGCGAGTCAAGTGCAGTAAAAGTCACCAGATGGCTTTACCCAGGATATGGAGAAGGACACCCACCAATCCCCCGATGAGGGTGCCGTTGATGCGGATAAACTGGAGGTCGGGGCCGACTTGTTGCTCGAGCTTTTCCATCAGGGTGTCCGGATCCCAGTCCTCGATGGTGCGTCGGATCATGGTCTCGAGGTGCTCTCCGTGCTGTTCGAGGATGCGGGCGATGCCGTCGAGCAAGACATCTTCAATATTGGTCGCAAGGGCCGGGTTCTGGTCGACGGCTTGTCCGAGGGAAATGATGGTGGTTTCAAGATGCTCAATGCTGGCTGGCTGATCGCGGCTGAGGTCGTGGTCGAGGCTGCGGCGGAGTTGTTGCCATAGTCTGTCAGCGAGCTCCCTGCTCTGGGGGTCGCCGAGCCATTGGTCGCGGATGTTGGTCAGTTGGTGGGCAAGCTCCGGATTGCTGTCGAGCTGGTTTTGCGCGGCGATGATCTGTTCATGGATGATGTCCCAGAGTGGTTCCGTGGGGTCGTTGCTGGCGGCGATGAGTTTTTCCTCCACACTGCCGGTGGCGCGTTCGGAAATATCCTCGGCGATCGCCTTGGAGAGTTTTCCGAGCAGGGGGATTTTCTTGAGCGGTGCTTTGCGTCCGGCAGCCTCTTCGATCCGTTCTTTGTTGGATGCCAGGGCGTTGGCGGTTTGAACTAACAGCGGGGCGAGTAACTGGCGGTAACGGTTCTCCGACAACAACCAGTCGAGCAGTTTGGTGCCCAGCTCGTTTGGCTGAATGGTACGGAGTAAATCGATCAGCCGGGTGGTGATACGGCGGTGGGTGCCGTGGTTTTCCAGGGTGTTGAGTGCGGTTGGGATGGTTTCGACGGTTTGGCGGGCGAGTTTGTTAGCCTGTTCCCGGGATGTCATCCAGTGGGCTGTTTTCTGTACAAGTTGGAGTTCACGGACCTGTTTGCAGATGCGGTCGGGGGTGAGGAAGTTGCCCCTGACAAATTGTGCCAGCGCGCGGCCGATGCGGTCTTTTTCCCGCGGGATTACAGCGGTGTGCGGGATGGGAAGCCCCAGTGGGTGGCGGAACAGGGCGGTGACCGCAAACCAATCAGCCAGGCCACCTACCATGCCGGCCTCGGAAAAAGCCCTCAGCCATTCAAGCCACGGCCAGGTTTCCTGGTAGCTGCGAGCAAAGACATACATCGCGGCCATCGCGGCAAGCATGCCACCTGCGGCAAGCTTCATGTGTTTCATGCGTGCGGCCCGATAAAGGGCGGCTTCACTGCTGGAAAGGTCTATCATGCCTGGGTGGGTCTCTCTTTATCCGGCTACTGTCGAGGCTACTTCATCACGGGTCAAATACCTATATGCTCCGGGCTCCAGAGCGGGGTCGAGCTGGATGTTTCCCATGGAGAGTCGATGCAGTGAGGTGATCCGGTTGCCCACGGCATGAAACATGCGCTTGATCTGATGGTATCGCCCCTCGTAGATGGTGATTTTTGCCTGGTGGGTGCCGAGGATCTCAAGATCCGCCGGTTGGGTTGTCAGGTCTTCGTAGGCAAAATAAATACCACGGGCAAAACGGGTGTGCGTGTCCTCGGTGATGGGGCCGGCGGTGGTGACGAGGTAAACCTTGGGCACCCCCTCCTTGGGTTCTGTCAGCTGGCGCGACCACTTCCCGTCGTTGGTGAGGATGAGCAGGCCGGTGCTCGCCCTGTCGAGTCTGCCTGCAATGTGCAGTGTTGTTGGTTCATCGACCAGGTCCAAGACGGTGGGATGTAGTGGATCGGTGGTGGCGCTCAGATACCCCGCAGGTTTGTTGAGCATGATGTAAACGGGGGTCTCATCTTGCAGTAACTCACCATCCAGGGTCACCTGGGTGAAGTGGCCAATCTCCCGCTGGGAGTCTGTTTCCGGCGTTCCGTCGACGGTGACGCGCCCGGCTGCAAGGATGCGGCGCACCTCATATTTTCCATGGGGTGTATGATGATAGAGAAAGCGGGAGAGTTTCATACCGGGGGATATTTAGATGTTGCCAACTTGACGGCAGGGGGTCGAGCAAGGATACTGGCTGTTATGAAAACCCTCATCCTGCCCCTGATTGCCATTTTTTCACTCGGTGTCGCCGAGGCCGCCCCGAATAAAAAAGATCCCATTGAGCAAGGGCTGCGTGATGCCTATGACGAATATAAGAAAAAAAACTACGGCCAGGTAAGCGACAAGCTGCGGGAGCTGATTAAATTGTTAGAAGAGAAAAATGAAAAACGTGCGGAGGTGGTATTACCTGAGAAAGTGAAGGACTGGCAGGGTGGTGATCTGGTCCGTGAAGACCTGGAAGTTCTCGGTGGTGGCCTGTCAGTCAAACGCCACTACCAGAGCGGGCGCAAGAATATCATGGTCAAGCTGGTCAAGGATTCACCTCTCGCCGATAAGATCATGAAGTTGCTCACCAATGATGCTCTGGTGCAGCTGAGCAAACGTAAAACCCACACCATCAATGGCGTGCGCGCCGTGATGGAGAACGAGCGGAAGCTGCAAATGGTGATAGGTGATGAAATTCTGTTGGAGGTGGTGGGCGATAAAGATACAACGGAGCTTGATGTGGTGGGATTTACACGTAAGCTGGACATCAGTCTGATGAAAAAAATGAAGTGATGCAAGGTCACTCGATGAACTAACCATACTGGAAACGATGATTAAATATATAACAGTCCTTGGAATGTGCGCCGTGTTAACTTCCTGCGGCTCGACCGGTGGCGGCGGTCGAGGTGGAGCCGCAAGGGGTGGCAGTGATGCCGCCGCAGTCAGCTGGAAGGCGGTTTCAGGGGTGACGACCACGGTCGATGGTATGCGCGAGGTGATGAAAGCCACCGTCAATGACCAGGAGGTGGTTGCCATGCTGACGTGGCGCGATTACAGTGCCAGGCTCGATGGCACCGTCACCAAGTGGTATGGTGACATGGCATCGCCGCCACCGAAGTTCGTCGCCGAGTCGCTGATCATTTCCATCGATGGCAAAGGCGTGATCGTACCGCAGTCGAAGACCCGCTATCTGGCCTCCCAGTGGATGAATGAGTCGAAGCATCTGGGTTTGGTGATGAAGGGTGACAAGCTCTGCGTATTTGTCAACCTGGGTGATGGTGGCGAGAGTTGGACGGCGAGTTACGTTGTGGACCCTGCGACCGGGGCACTGGTTTCCCATGCTGTCGAAGACGGACCTGCGTTTCATAACCGCTTGATGCCTTGAGGTGACCGCTTGTAGCCATGAAACGATCGCCGACAGCATTCGAGCAACGTGTATATGATCTTGTACGCAGGGTTCCCGCTGGCAAAGTGGTGACCTACGCTACGATGGCGCGTGCGCTCGACTGCGGCTCGGCCCAGGCGGTCGGGCAGGCGTTGAAAAGGAATCCGTATGCACCCGGGGTGCCATGCCATCGGGTGATCAGAACAGACCTGACCCTGGGTGGTTACGCAGGCAAAACAGACGGAGCCAAGTTGAGGGAAAAGCGATCCCTGCTAAAGGCCGAAGGGGTGGAGTTTGATCCGTCTGGCAGTTTGATCAATAAGCGCGCTGTGCATCATTTTAAGTAGTTGAATAGTTGGCTGATGGACGTAACCATAGGTCAGAAGTTAGCCGGTGGGTTGCTCGGGTTCTTTGAATTGCTGGCCATCATAGCGGTGGGTCTGTTTTATTGTTTTGTCACCCTGATCTGGGTCATCTTATGAAGAAACGGCTCAAGAAAATGGGTTTTCAATAGCAATAGTTTATCATGAAGTGCGGAAGCAGGCTTTAGCACTCCAAATTATGTGAGAACAGTTCAGCTGCGGAGTATGGATTGCAGGTTAGCGGATACGTTTGATGAACTTATCTAACATAACAGGCCAGTCGGCGGCGAGGTCCTTACCGGGTGTTCCCATACCGAATCCGTGTTCCCTGGCCGGGTAGAGGTGGAGCTCGCAGGGCACCTTGGCGCGGGTGGCGGCGGCCGCCAGATTGATGCTGTTCAGTGATTTGACGGGGTCAAACTGGTTGTGGACCAGGAACATCGGCGGGGTGTCTTTGGTGATGAGGCGTTCGGCGGAGAGAGCGATCTTCTCCTGCTCCGTCGGGTTGTTGCCGAGGATTTTCCTGGTGCAGCCATGGGCGTAGGGTTCGATGGCGCTGATGACGGGATAGATCATCGCGGTGAAAGCCGGCTTGACGCTGATGTCGCTCACCGGATCGCCTTCCAAGGTGTCGTGATAGCGGGTGCCGACCATGCTGGCGAGATGGCCGCCGGCGGAGAAACCGATGACACCGACCTTGTGAGGGTCGATTTTAAACTGTGCCGCGTTTTTCCTGACATGGCGCATCGCCTGGCGCGCGTCTAACAGTGGTCCGGGAAACTGGTAAGCCTTGTCCCTGGTTGATTTGCTCACACGGTAACAGACGACAAAGCTGGTGATGCCCTTGCTGGCGAAAAAACGCGCCACGCGGTCGCCCTCTTTTTTATCGGCGAGAATGTTGTAGCCGCCGCCGGGGAAAATAAGCAGCCCGTGCCCCGTGGCCTTGGCGGGGTCGGCGGGGAAGACCCGCATGAACGCGCGACTGGTCTCACTGATACGCTCGGGATCGACCTGGACATAGGGCTTGTGCTTGTAGGTTTCAGAGAATCCGGGGACCTTGTCCGGCCAGAGTGGGATGGGATCGGCGTGGGACATGGAGGCGGCGAGTAGCAGACTGGAAAAAAGAAGGGTGAGCGGCTGGTGCATGGTCGATAGGGTGGTCATGAGTTACAAAAACTGCCAGTAGTCAGCAGTCAGTAGTCGCCGGCGGTGTGGGCGGGCTGGATCATCATCACTCACTTGATCAGGTTGTGTTGCTCGTGCGGATCCTTGGCCAGGTCGAACTTGAGGTAGGGTTTTCCTTTTTTGAAAATGGTGTGGCTGTCCTGGGTGATGGTGGACTTGTTGCCGGCCCAGAATGAGTTGGCGATGCCGTCGCTGTCCGCCGAGGGGTCGTCGACGGTTGGCACAAGGGATTTGCCATCGAGGTGGGAAGGTAATGCGATGCCAGCGACCTGACAGAGAGTCGGGTAGATATCGATGGTCTCGACGACGGCCTCAGTGGCCTTGCCGGCGTTTTTCTGTTGTGGCACTTTGATGATCAGCGGCGAGTGAAGCGCGGTGTGATAGAGGTGGTGTTTGCCCCAGATTTTCTTTTCGCCCAGACTGAACCCATGGTCGCCCCAGAGAACCACGATGGTGTTGCCGGCCTGCGGATTTTTTTTCAATGCCGCCAGCAGTTTTCCCACATTGTCGTCCACGTAGCTGGTGCAGGCGGCGTAGTGTTTGCGTGCCTTGAGCGCCTGGTCGGAGTCTTTGCGGGGGTCGGGACCGATGTAGCTCATAAACTCGCCACTGGAGTGCCAGAGGGACGGGCCGACGGGTTTTTGGGGCGACGGGATGGGAGGAAACTCGACATCCTTGTAGAGATCGAGAAAACGCCTGGGTGCGGTGAACGGGAGATGGGGTTTGATGAACCCGACCGCCAGTAGCCACGGTTTGCCGGACTTGCTGAGCTGGTCGAGCTCGGTGAGGGCATTGGCGGCGATGAGGTCGTCGGGGTAGGCGGGTGACTGGGTGGTGGTTTCCACAACGGGGTTTTTCCCCTTGATACGTGGTTTGCCCCCGGCGTAGCCGTGCATGGCCGCCTGGGGTGTTTTCCAGGGGCCGCAGGGCATCAGGGCCCGGGTCCAGGCGCCGGGGATTTCAGGTTTCGAGGGGTCGTTCCAGTTCCTGCCGGCGTTGCCACCGGGGTAGTGGGAGATTTTTCCGATCGAGACCGTGGTGTAGCCGTTGGCTTTGAACGTGTGAGGTAAACTGGGGGCGGCGTCAGGTTGGTTGAAGTAGTTTTTCGTCTGGTCATTGTTTGCCCGGGCGGGTGGATAGAGTCCGGAGAGCAGACTGAAGCGGGAAACACCACAGGTCGGCGCCTGGACGTAGTGGCGTTTGAAAACCCGGCCCTGGCTGGCTAGTTGGTCGATGTTTGGTGTCCGGATGTGTTGATGTCCGTATGCCGGCAGTTGCGTGTTCAGATCATCGATGCAGATGAGCAGGATATTGGGTTTTGCCGCAATCGGAGAAGCGAGCAGACCAATAACAAATGCGGTGAGGGAGAGAATTTTCATAGGGTTGGTAAGTGTCTGTTACGTAGGAAGCAGCGTCGACATTTCAGTATGATTTTCAATCGAAAATTGACATTGATAGATTATATGGCTAGTGGACATTCATGAGGCATCTACTGGTATTCGGATTGTTGCTGGCTGGGATGACGGGAGCATCGGCTGGTTTTAAAATACCCAGTCACGTTTATAGAACCGGCAAATTGGATGAGGCGGTCGCCGAGGCCCAGAAGGAACAAAAGGCACTGGCGTTTGTTCTGACCGATGAGGCTTCTACGTGAGGCCCTTGTAACGCTTCCAGTTTGGAGGCTTTTAAACGCTTAAAGAAAAACTCCGTGATCGTCTATGTGGATTCGGAACAAAAGGATGGTATGGAATATCTTTCCCCGGTGGTTGTGGGTGGACTTTATGCCAACTCCATGGGGAGGACGATACCCAAGGTGGTGGTGGCGTCACCGGACCAGACACAGCTGTTTGCGGCGATGAGCTACGCCCAGACAAAGAATGAGAAGGCATTCAGAACGGTTGATGCCTTGGTGAAAGCGGCGTTGGCAGGTGATGTCAAGGGCGGCCCCAAAGACGCCATTGAGAAATGGCCGCTCTTAAAGAGTGGTAATATGTACACTGGCAGGTTCGTGGAATTCAAAGAGGATAAAAATCTTCTCATACTCAAAGCCAACAAAGGAAAACCGATGAAGATTCCTTTTCAGAAGCTATCAGCGGGCTCCAAGGCCTATGCCCGACTCATGGCTGCTGGAGGTCCTGAAGCAGCAAAGCCACAAGCTCCTGCTGACGGGTATCCCATTGAATCATGGGAGAGCGCCAAGGGAGGCAAGTCTATCCAGGCCAGGTTTGTTTCCCTTCAGGACGGCAAGATCACGCTTAAAAAATCTGACGGCAGCCAAGTGACTTTCAGTCTGACCCTGTTGTCGGAAAAAAGCCAGCAGCGTGCTAATGAACTGGTTGGTGAATAACGAGGTATTGTTTCATAGGTTCCCGACTGCGTCGTAGCACCTCAACAGGACCTCGCGGATGTTGCCATGGGTCTGCTCCCACCAATCAACGAGGTGGGGAGAAAGCTGCTGGTAGTGGTCTGCGGCAAGATGCTCGATGCAGAGTCGGAGGATACGCAGATCAGGATCAAAATGAAGTAATTCCGGGAGTTTCCCACCCTCGTGTCGTGATACTAACAGACCACTTGTCCGTGATGTGAGTTGATAAAATCTCCGTCGCGCCAGCCAGCTGAGCTGCTCTTCACCATCGAGGATGACGGTGCTGTCTGCACAGTTTTCCAACTGTTGCCAATGCCCTGGGCTGAGGTCGCGTTGGTCACGGTTCAGGAAGAAGCAGATGACGTGGTCGCCTTGTCCGGTGAGCCGTTTTTTCCACGCATCAATGAAGGTGGTTTTACCCGAGCCATGCCGACCTGTGAGTGTGCCGCGGTGATTGTTGTTTTTCCATCGCCCGTCGATGGTATTCCAGTCGGTCCCCGACCATTCGGGGCGGAATGCGAGCAGTCGCTCGACTCGATCAGTGGCAAAGGGATTATCGCGTGCGTTCACTGCGTTTTTGCTTCATTTTCCGGCGCAGCCAGCTGGCTTTTTTGTCGCCTGTCACCGGGTTGTCGAGACTGGTCAGCACGATTTCCCGACCATTGGGTGTGAGTGTGAACTCGCGGCGGATGGAGGTTTCCCCGGGTAGCAGCACCGCCTCAAGCGCCCAGGTCAGCGAGATGATTTGGCCTGAAAAGCTGTATGGCTCGTTGGGCAGGGTGAAGGCGAACTTCTCACTGCCCTGTGAGGGTGCCGTGGGCGAAACCGGCCAGGTAAGCTCGTCGATCAGTTCGATGTCCTGGGTGCCCCTGCCACTGGTGAACCAGAACAATCGTATCGCAACGTTTTTTGTGCCGGCCGGGCTGTTCCATGCCAGGGTGCCCGAGATGGTGTCACCGGGAGTGAACTCGGTGTTGTCGTAATCGACCTGGATGTGCAGCGGTTCGGGCATGATGGAGGTTTTGTTAGTTGGCGATATCGGATGGACGGACCTTGATGTCATACTTGTCAGACACGTCCGGCCAGACGGAGATTTCACCTTTGACGTGCACCGACCACTTGATGCGGTTGTGTTTGGACTTCCATGTCGGCATGATAGGCATAGTGCCGGTATCGAGCCTGATCTCGGCGGCTCCTGAAATGCTCTTGCGTGGATCCGGGGTGTCGATCAGGGCTTGCTCGTAGAAGACCTCGGTTTCCGTGACGGTGTCGGTGCCACGCTGGTACTTGGCCTCCTCTTCACCCACCAGGTAGATGGCGAAGCGGGTCAGGCGATGGGACCCTCCGGACAGGCGCCATGCCAGCTTTGCCGGCTCACCCAGGGTGATGTCGCCCGGTGTCAGGGTGAGCTTGGGGGACGGGTTGAACAAAGCGAGGAAGCGGTAGAAAACGTGGCCAATGAAGCCGAGTCCGATCAGCACAAAGGGGGTGATGAAAATGGTGAGAAACCACTCCGGATTACCGCGCTGCCAAGCCTTCACCGCCTGCCAGACAAAGACGGAGGTGATACCGTTCCAGAACAGCGCGAAGGCGATGGCACCGAAGAACCAGCCGATGCGTTTGCCTCCCGGGCTGAAGGTGCGGCGGGCGGAAACAGGGGAGTCGGCCACGCTGTCCGGGGTTTGCCGCAGCGAGTCGAAGGAGTTGTTTCTGGCAAGCAGGGTGTTGGCAGAGTGGCTGAGGCCGCGGTTTTTTACCTGGGGTTTTTTGCGCAGCATCCACCACAGTCCGCCGACGCCGACACCGATGAACGGGATCGGAAAGAGGGCGAAGAGTGCCCACCAGCCGAGGTCGCGTTCCAGCAAGGCCTGCCAGGGCTTGTCGGGATTGACGTAACAGGTGATTTTTTTGCCTTTCGGGTGCTGGTTGACCTTTTCCTGTTTGCTGTCGCGACCGCTAGAGCTGCCGGACATGAGTCCGATGGTGTTAGATTTGTATTGTTTCCCCCCGAACTCGTAGCCGTAGAAAATATCCACACTGTAGGTCGTGCCATCGTCATCGCTGTGGGATTGTATCCGGCTCCAGATGACCTCGGCGGGTGTTTCCCGCCAGCCTTTGGCATCGGTGTATTTGATCCATTGCGGGATGACGGCAAAGACCAGCACCCCGAGTCCGGCCAGGCCAAATGCGGAGAAAAAGGGAATCATGATGGCCCTGGGGGCGTCGCCACTGCTTTTTTGCGATGACAGGGCGGAGCTTTCATTTTTCTTCTGCTTGCGAGAGAAGATGATCATGCCAATACCGATCGCGACAAAGCTGGCGCCAAAGATGGCAAAGACAAGCCCTCCCCAGGCATCGCCGGAGCCGGCTAAAAGCACTGACTCCCCGGGCGACTCAGGATTGACGTGACAGCTTTTCAGTTTGCCGTCGCGGTGTTGTTCGATCAGTCCGGCGAGGTCTTCGTAGTCGTTTTCCCCGGTTTGATCGGCCCAGACCCGGTCGCCCGTGTGGGTGACTCCCTCCCACTGGTAGGTGTACAGGATGGACGGCTGGAAGGCGGGATCGGTGTTGGGATTGGCAACGACCTCAAAGCTGGTCACCTCGCAGGGAGTCTCAGGCCACGCCGCACGATTGAGGGCATCATAGCCGGTCTTGAGCCCGATGATCAGGAAAATGGAGCTGAACGCCGTCCAGAACAGTCCGAAAACCAGCAGGCCACGAGCGGATTTAATCGTCTTACTCACGTCTTCACCTGCTTACTTTATTTTTCCAACCCGCGTCTTTACCTGAGCCCAACTGCCTTGCGCACGCGGTCGAGCACCTTGACCGACTCGGCCCGCGCTTTCTCAGCTCCCTTGGCGATGACCTCGTGTACGTAGTCGAGGTTGTTTTCCAGCTCTTCACGTTTTTCTCTAACCGGAGCAAAGTGTTCCCAGTAGGCGTCGAAGACACGCTGCTTGAAGTCGCCGTAACCAAACCCACCCGCCTCGTGGTCGGCGATCATTTGCTGAAGCTGGGCCTCATCGGCAAATAGTTGATATAGCGCGATAATCGTCGAGCCATCGGTCGGTTTCGGGTCCTCGACCGGGGTGGAGTCGGTGACGATACGCATGATCGATTTTCGCAACGCTTTTTTATCCCCCGTGAGCGGGATAGTGTTGTTGTAGCTCTTTGACATTTTCTGCCCATCGAGTCCGGGCACCACGGCCGTGTGCTCCTTGATCTGCGCCTCGGGGATGGTGAGGGTATTTTCGCCAAAGCGGTCGTTGATCTTGCCGGCGAGGTCGCGGGTCATCTCGAGGTGCTGTTTCTGGTCCTTGCCAACCGGAACCAGCTCCGCGTCATAAAGCAAAATATCGGCCGCCATCAGCGTGGGGTAGGCGAACAGCGCGTGGTTGGCGTCGAGGCCTTTGGCGATCTTGTCTTTGTAGGAGTGGGCGCGCTCAAGCAGTCCCATAGGGCAGACGGTCGAGAGAATCCACGCCAGCTCGTTCACCTCCGGGATATCCGACTGCCGGAAAATGGTCGCTTTTTCAGGGTCCAAACCACAGGCGAGGAAATCGATCGCCAGGTTTTGGATGTTGGCTCGCAGGGTGGCGGCATCGGACATGCTGGTCATCGCATGATAGTCTGCGATAAAGTAAAACGCGTCGCCTTGATCCTGGAGTTGAACCGCAGGCTGCATGGCGCCGAAGTAGTTGCCGATGTGAAGTTTGCCGCTGGGCTGGAGACCGGTGAGAATACGCATGCGTTTTGGTTAACTGGTCATCGGCCATTGGTCAATAGGCATCACCCTGAGTGTGTGTTTTCGGCGGGTTGGGCCATGACAAATTCGTCCGCCACTCCTCACGCGGGTAACGCGTCAAGGGCAAGGCGATCAAGCCAGGGGTGTTTGAACCGCGAATGGACGCGAAAAAACGCGAATGAGGATGATTGCTTATTGAAGCTGGCTTGATTTGATTTTCAGCCAGAAAATATTCACGATTTTGAATGGTTAGGATATGAAAGCAAAGAGTGGAAAGCAAATGAGAGGGGACCCGTGGATGCAAGCCATCGCTTCCTCGTTAGAACTAATCACCTCCCCGGCCTCCGTTGATGACATACAAGATCCCTGCCATTGCTTTGTTGTCGTCCGGGCCGACATTTTTTTCCAAGGGCTTTGCCCCCTGCCGTCGACCGGGACCAAATTTACCACGGTTTTTTTCATACACTCCGCTGACGAACTCCTGACTCCCGATCACTGCTCCACTGGTAAAATACTTCACCCTGCTACGCAGCAGTTCATAACGGGACAACCTCCCGCGCCGTGCCAATTCCTTTTTCACTTTCTCCTTCGGAATGCCTTTCCTCGCATTCACCTGATAGAGCTTGTCTTCTTTCACTTCTTCGCCGTCCGTCATCAGCCAGCAACGATACCACGCAGCACTGTCGTGTTTTTTATCAGTCCAGCTGTCCAGAGGCCTGTTCATCACCTGACAAAGCCCGCGACGTGCCCGCTTGCTGCCGGCCACTGCCTCCGCATAGCCACACCAGCGGTAATCCTTGGGATCCTCCACAATCCCCGCTCTCACAGGGTTCAGGTCTATGTAAGCGGCCATCGTCTGCAAAGCCTCCCCGTCCTGCACTAACACACTCTTGAAGCGGTCCATCCACAGCGTGCCCCGGCGGCCGTGTTTCTTGTTATACCACCGGCTGAACCTCTCCTTCACCTCCTTTACAAACAGGCTCAGATCACAGAAGCGGCGACGGTATTTATCCAGAAACTTCTCCGCATCAGCCTCCATCTTGTGCTCACGCATCCAGGCCAGTTCCTCCCTGACACGGCTCACATACGCCTTGCTATAGAGGGTGGAAAGATGCTGTAAAAGCCGCTCCTCCCCGGCACCCGCCTTCTCACCCTCGCGATCATTGAAACGTTCCAAGAAGCTTTCCTTGTCTGGCACCCTCAGCAGGACATGAAAATGGTTGTCCATCACACAATAGGTCAAAACCTTCACCCCGCAGAAGTTCGCCATACGCCACATAATACGGCGGAACGCCTCCTTCTCCTCCGCCTCGAACAGGAAATCTCCGCCTGTTGTCCTGCTCATCACATGGTAGCAGTAATCGTCCTGGTCACCACCTAGGATTCTACACCGCCCACCCGACCAGGATCTATAAATCCGCCCGCCCGCCCCCATCATATGCCCGGTCTTGCAGTCAACCTTCCCAAGGTCGCTTAACCCCCGTATTTTCTTGCTATGTGTCCTTTTCATAGGCTCAAGTTATACAACTTTCACGGGATATCAACTACTAAATGCCTGGCATATAGTAGTTGGGCATATAGTAGGGCAAATGATGGTGAGCTGTTTGATTCAGGGGGGCACTTACACCCGGCCACGCTCTCCTTTTTTCCGGTAGGCCATGAAATAGAGTACCGGCACGGCCATTCTGGAGAGTAGGAGACTGGCGATCTCGCCGGCCATCAGGGCGATGGCGAGGCCCTGGAAAATGGGATCGGTCAGGATCACCGCCGCGCCCACCACCACGGCCATGGCGGTGAGTAGCATGGGGCGGAAACGGACCGCGCCGGCGTCGATCACCGCCTGGTCGAGTAGCATGCCTTCCTTTTGCCGGAGTTCGATGAAATCGACCAGGATGATCGAGTTCCGGATCACGATGCCGGCGCCTGCCATAAACCCGATCATGGATGTGGCGGAGAAAAAGGCCCCCATGGCGCCGTGGGCGGGCAGGATGCCGACCAGGGAGAAGGGGATCGCGGCCATGACGATCAGTGGTGTTAGAAAACTTTTGAACCACCCGACCATGAGGATGTAGATGATGACCAGCACCACGGCAAAGGCGGCACCGAGGTCGCGGAAGACCTCCAGGGTGATATGCCATTCACCATCCCATTTTACCGACGGGGCGTCGGATGATTCCGGGAGTTTCAGGTTATGGATGGGAAGGGTGGCCGTGGCACCGCCAAACTCACGCGCGTCGAGGGCGGCGAGTTTTTTGTTCATCTGCAGAATGGGGTAGACCGGGCTTTCCTGCGAGCCGGCCACGTCGCCGATCACGTAGGTGACTGGGAGCAGGTTTTTGTGGTAGATGGCGCGGTCGATGCTTTTTTTATCGAGGGTCACCAACTCGCGAAGCGGCAGCAGGTGGGAATCGCCCGACCGTATATTCAGTGCCAGCAGGTCTTCCGGTGACGTGCGCGCGGCGCGTGGGAGCTGGAGCACAATGGCGACGGGCTCCTTTTCCTCGTCGAGGTGGATCAGGTCGACCGGCATGCCGCCGGTGCCGATCTGGAGGGTCTGGGCGATGGTTTCCGCGGTAATGCCGTGAAGTGCCGCCTTTTCCTTGTCGACCTTGAAGCTGACCCGCTGCTGGGGGGCCTCGAGATACCAATCAACATCCACCACGCCTTCGGTGGATTCAAAAATATGTCTCACCTCGCGGGCGAGTTTTTCGCGTGACTCCAGTGTTGGGCCGTAGATTTCTGCCACCAGGGTCTGCATGACCGGTGGGCCGGGGGGCACCTCCGCGACGGCCACGGCCGCACCGTGTTTTCTCGCGATGGCGGCGAGTCGGGGGCGGACCCGTTTGGCGATATCATGGCTCTGAGCGTCCCGGTCGTGTTTGGGTAACAGGTTCACCTGGATGTCAGCGTAGCGTGAGCCGCTGCGCAGGAAGTAGTGACGGACCAGGCCGTTAAAGTTATACGGCCCCGACGTGCCGGCATAGATTTGGGTATCGATCACTTCGGGCTCCCCGGCAATGGCAGTGGCGAGATCGCGTGCCACATTGGTCGTGGATTCCAGGCTGCTACCCTCCGGCATGTTGAGCACCACCTGGAACTCGCTTTTGTTGTCAAAGGGTAGCATTTTCACCTTCACCCAGCCGATTCCGACGCAGGCCATGCTGGCTAACAGAAGGATGACCGTGATGATTAAAAACCCCCAGCGTGCCCAGAAACGATGCAGCAGGTGATCCATGAACCAACGATAGGACCGGGTGAAGAGGTCTTCTTTGCCCTCTGTTTTAGCTCCATGACCCGTCGCTTTGAGTAGCCTAACACCCGCCCATGGCGTGACGATGAAGGCGATCAGCAAAGAGAACAGCATCGCCGAGCTGGCACCGATCGGGATCGGCCGCATGTAGGGCCCCATCAGTCCACCGACAAAGGCCATCGGAAGAATCGCGGCAATCACCGCCCAGGTGGCGAGGATGGTCGGGTTTCCAACTTCGATGACAGCCTCCACCGCAACGGGAAAACGGGTCCGGCCTTTGTTTTCGGGCAGCCGGTAGTGGCGCACGATGTTTTCCACCACCACGATGGCGTCGTCCACCAGGATGCCGATGGAGAAAATCAGAGCAAACAAGGTGATCCGGTTCAGGGTGAATCCGTATAGGTAGAAAACGAGAAGTGTTAGTGCGAGGGTCGAGGGGATGGCCACGGCCACCACAAACGACTCCCTCCAGCCCAGGGTCAGCAAAATCAACAGGCTGACGCTGAACACCGCAATCCCCATGTGGAACAGGAGCTCATTGGATTTTTCCTTTGCTGTGTCGCCATAGTGCCGGGTGATGGTAACATCGACATTGTCGGGGATGAGGCTCCCCTGCATGGATTCCATACGGGCGAGCACCGCCCCGGCCACGGTGACGGCGTTGGTCCCCGGTCGCTTGGCCACGGTGAGGGTGACGGCTTCCTCGGGTGTGCCTTGGTTGGCGACATCGGTGTGCAGCACAAAGGTGCTGCGGTCGCCAATCCCGTCGTGGATCGTCGCGACATCACGCAAGTAGACGGGGCGTTGGTTGCGGGCACCAATCACGAGGTCGCCGACGTCCTCAGCGGAGCGCAGGAAACCATCGGTCTCGATCAGGATCTCCATACCGTTTTGTGTCAGGGTGCCGGCACTGGTTTCCCGGTTGGCCTGATGGATGATGGGTGCAATATCCGCGATGGCGAACCCGCGTGCCGCCAGACGCGAGGGGTCGAGATCGACCTGCACCCTGCGTTTTTCTCCCCCGATGATCGTGGTTTCCGCGACATCGGGAACCGCCTTGATCCGATCCTCGATCTCCGCGGCAAGACGGCGCAGCATCACCGCACCAAGCTCGCTGGAATGGATGGTCAGCGCGAGGATGGGCACGTCATCAATCGACCGGGCCTTGATCAAGGGCTTGGTGACACCGGGCGGAATGATGTCGGCATTTTGCGCCAGTTTCTGGTTCAACTGCAGCAGCGCGGACTCGACGTCGTAGCCGACCAGAAACCGGACCACGACCAGGCTCTCCCCAGGTGTCGAGGTGCTGTAGATGTATTCGACACCGTCAATTTCCCAGAGCAGCTTCTCCATGGGTCGGCTGACCCGGTCGGCCACTTCACTGGCGGTGGCGCCGGGCATCGACACCATCACATCGATCATCGGGACCTTGATCTGGGGTTCTTCCTCGCGCGGGAGCAGGAGGACGGCAAAAACACCTAACAACACCGAGCCGATGATGATCAGCGGGGTGAGTTTGGAATCGATAAACATCGCTGCCAACCTGCCCGCCAGCCCGCTGGGCTTTGGCTGTCCGCTGGGCTTTGGCTGTCCGCTGGGCTTTGGCAGCCCACTGGGTTCCTGCTCGTTAGTAGGCGAAGACGAATGACCGGACTTAGCCATGATGTTATCGGGTGGTGAGGGTGGAGCCGTCACGGAGGTCGGCAGGCGGATGGAGCACCACCTGGTCGCCAGCGGCGAGGCCGGAGAGGATCGAGCACTGGTCGTTCCGGTAGGGCACGGTGCGGACCAGCCGAAGCCTTGCCACTCCATGGTCGTTGACAAAAACAGCCTCCATCTGTCCGCGCCGCGCCACGGCGCTTGCCGGCATGAGGAGCAGGCGGCTTTTTCCCGTCGGGATCATCGCCTTGCCATACATACCGGATTTCAGCGCGGCGGATGCAGTTAGGTCGATTTTCACGAGAAAGGTCCGTGATGCGTGATCGGCGGAGGGCTCCAGCTCACCGATTTTACCTGGGGAGGTCAGGTTGGCGGCGGCGACCTCGACGGCGATCGTCTGGCCCGTTTCCAGCGTCCCGGCAATCGACTCCGCGACGGCGGCTTCAAGTCGGAGTGACGCGGGATCTTCGATTTGAAACAAGGCGCGCCCAGGGGTGGCGAGGTCACCGGCATCGGCGAGTTTACGGGTGACGGTGCCTGAGAACGGAGCTTTGACCACCGTCTTCGCCAGCGAGGCTTTGATCAAACCCAGGTTTGCCCTCGCGATACGCTCGGTGGACTCGGCTTGTTCATACTTCGCCCGACTGGTCACCTGGCTATCCAGCAGCTTGACCTGTCGCGCCAGTTCGCGTGTGGCATGATCCAGGGAAGCCTCCGCCCGGGCGAGCGAGGCCTCCAGCTCGGAGGCGTCAATGCGTGCGATGACCTCGTCCTTTTTGACACTCTGGCCACTGACCGCGAGAAACTCGAGGATACGACCCGAGATGTCGGCGGCCACTGTCGCCTCGTGCCGGGGGCGGACGGTGCCGACCACGGACTCGTAGGTGGGTGCATCCATTGCCACGACCTTGCCGAGCTCGACCTTGACGGCTGGGCCGGCCGGATCTGACGAGCTGGCCTTCTCACGTTTGTGACAGGCTGCCAGGGTGAAAATGAGCACCAGAAAAACGCCCGTGCCATACTGTTTCATAACTAGGTGTAACCAATCACATCCAGGATTTAAATCAAGTTTGAATCTGGGTTTAGGTCGCCTGGTTAATAAGGAAACATGAACTAAAAAAGATCCTGCAAGAGGTGAGAAAAAAGCACCGTAGCGTAAGGTTAATGAATCCTCGAAAAAGCTCGGTTTGGAAGCGCGTGTTTTTCTGGCTCTCGGGAGCGGGAACCGAAACCCTGGAGCAGTGCCCGAACTGGGAGCAACGCAAGTACGTCGCCTTCGGCGCAACCGTGCTGGTGCCCTGTGCGTTCGCCTTCATCGCCTGCGCCTACGCCCTCTCCACCCTCACGCAGAACAACTGGGTGGTTTTTCCCGTCGCCGCCGTCTGGTCGTTTATCATCATGACCATTGATCGCGCCCTGCTCGCGAGTTACCGCCCGTTTCTCTCGCCGTTTAAAAAACTCGGCCAGTTCGCACTCCGTTTTGTGGTCGCCATGCTGATGGGCCTGACCATCGCCCACCCGCTGGTGCTGCTGCTCTTCCAGGACACAGTGAGCGGTGTGATCGAGGAGGCCCGGTCGGCTCAGATCGAGCGGACCAAGGAGTCGTTTAAAAAGGAAAAGGACACCCAGCTCGCGGAAATCCGCACCCAGGAGGCGGCGATCGCCAAGCAGAGGGAGAAATGGAACGACAGCTTTAACGCCAAGTTCCTCGTCGCCCAGGATAAACAGGCTGATGAGGAATTTGCTGGGCTGACACCTGAGCAACAGGCCCGACTGAAAACCTCCATCGACGAGGCCACCCAGACTTTTACCACCCGTGTTGAGTCCATCGACACCGAGATCGCAACCCTCACCCCGCAGTACACCAAGATCCAACAGGAGCAGGCGTTCTGGCAGGAGCAGTTTGAAAAAGAGGTGAACGGCCAGCGCAGCGGCATCCGCGGGCTGGGTCCACGGGCGCGAAGTATCCGCGACGACCAGTTGGCGTGGCGACGCACCGAGGCGGCCCGGCTTGGGGTGATGCTCAAAAGCCTCTCCGAGGAAAAAAGCGCCCTGCTCGCAAGCATCGCGGAATCCAAGGCCACGGCCATCGCAGCCTTTGAGAAAAAACTCGAGGCCGAGCGCGCCATCGCCGCCGTTGAAGAGGCACGGGTCGCCGCCCTGCGCCGTAAAGTGCAGGCGGACCAGGCCGACCAGTTTGTCGAACAGCAAAACCAGATCCGCACCACCATCAAGGAGCAAATCGACTCCATGCTCGTCGAACTCAAACGCATGCAGGGCGAGCTGGCCGCCACCGGTGCCGACGAGCGGGCCACGATCACAGCCATCGCCAACGACACCCGCCGCGACATCCTCACTCAGACGCTGGCACTGCACCACCTTTTCCAACAAGGGGAAAAGGGAGGGAAGTTTGCCTTCACCACCTACTGGATACTAACAGCTTTGTTCATGCTCGTCGATACCATCCCGCTGATGGTGAAGTTTTTCTGCAAGGCAGGGCCTTATGATAAATTGTTAGATCGCGACGAGGTGCAGTTTGACAGTGACCACGCCGCCTTCATCAAAAGCCACCACCGCTACATGAAAGAGCTTGGTGATGGCAACCTCATCGCCGTGACCCGCAACAAGACGCTGGAAAACGCCCTGGTCGATGGTGTCGAGCACTCGCGTGCCGCCCGCGCCTTCCTCGACTCCATGATCGAGCTCGAGCGTGCTTTCCACGAAAAGATGTTAGCCGAGGAAGAGGAGTTCGGATACGCCGGTCCCGAGAAACGTCAGATGCTTGAAGCGATGAAAAAGGGTTTCTACGACGACATGCACCGCCGTATGGAGCAGTTCTTCGCCCACTCGCACACGGTCAGTGCGCGCACCGGTGTCTAACGAATCTAAGTGCCGCAGAATGTCTCGGTGACGATTTCGCAGGCTTTGGGGGGAGCCTCAAGATCGGCGTATTGCGCTTGCTCTTGGTAAGGGTTTTCCAGGGCCCCGGTCAATCGGTGGAACGGCGCGTAGTCACCCGCATAAGCGCCTTGGATCGCTTGTTCGACCCGGTGGTTGCGCGGGATCAGGATGGGGTTGGCTGCTTGCATGGCTTGCAGACCTTTGTCTGCATCGACAGCACCCTGCCATTGCTTGAACCAGTTTTTGAATGCCTCTTTGTCAGGAAACAAAGCAGACAAGTAATCGGAGTCGCCATTGTTGACGGTGTTTGTCAGGAGTCGGAAAAAGAGAGTGAAATCCACTTGCTGGTTGGCGATCAATGACAACCCAAGCTGGATGACATCATCGTTGCTGGTGGTTGTCAGGCCGAATTTAGCGCGGAACCGGGTCATGTATTGATCGGCAAAATACGCTGAAAACCCGGAGAGCACGTCTTCGGCAACCGCCATGGCTTGGTCTTCCTTTTCATCAAGCAACGGCAGGAGTGTTTCTGCCAGTCGCGTCAGATTCCACAACGCGATGTTAGGCTGGTTCCCCCAGGCGTAACGTGCCTGCCGGTCAATTGAACTGAACACACACTGGGGATGGAAAACATCCATGAAGGCACACGGTCCATAGTCGATGGTTTCACCCGAAACGGAAGTGTTATCCGTGTTCATCACGCCGTGGATAAAACCAAGCGACATCCACTGTGCCACCAGTTTTGCCTGCGCCTGAAGCATCGATTTTAAAAAGGCGGCGTAGGGTGGAGCTGGATCAGCCGTGCACAGGCACTCGGGGTAGTGCCGGGCAATGGCGTAGTCGGCCAGGGCACGCACCGCCTCCGTATCGCGCCGGGCGGCAAAGTATTGGAAGGTCCCGACGCGGATATGGCTCGCCGCCACCCTGGTAAACACCCCGCCCGGCAGCGGCCCCTCCTGTCGGAGCACCCCCTCGCCCGTGGTCACCGCGCCAAGTGCGCGTGTGGTGGGCACGCCCAGTGCGTGCATGGCCTCACTGACGATATACTCCCTGATCACGGGACCGAGTGCCGATTTGCCGTCGCCGTTTCTTGAAAAAGGCGTCCGCCCCGACCCCTTCAGCTGGATATCACGGCGCTGGCCTGTGGTGTCGATCACCTCGCCTAACAAAAGCGCCCGACCGTCACCAAGCTGCGGCACAAAACCGCCGAATTGATGGCCGGCGTAAGCCTGGGCAAGCGGCTCGGCTCCGTCTGGCAGGCTGTTGCCTGCCAGCATGGCCACCCCCTCTGGTGATACAAGCCAGTCGGCATCGATGCCGAGTTGTTCCGCCAGTTTGCCGTTCACCTTGACCAACCCGGCCCCGGGAACCCGGGCAGGCTCCTGTTTCACATAAAAACGCTCCGGGAGTCGGGCGTAGGTGTTGTCGAATGGAATAGCGGGCATGACGGGTGTGGGGAAAGATAGTTGATAAGCATGCCGAGACAAGGCCTATAACATTCCTTCACAAGGTGGTTTGAAAAGTAGGTTTTGTCCCGGTTGCAGTGACTTTCGCTCGCCATTGGCACGGATGTTTTCTAAGAACCGTGGCATGAGTATCTATGCAGTTGATTTTGGCGGCACCCGCATCAAGGCCGGGATTGTGCGGGACGGAGGGGTTCTGGTCCACGATGCCATCGCACACAGGGCCGGGGCGTCGTTGGAAGCATCCATGCCGAGGGTCAGGGAACTCTGTGAGACGTTGTTGGCTGCCGCTGGTGGCGACATCAAACCGCAGGCGATGGTTTGCTCGCTGCCCTGTATTGTGGCACCGGACCGGAGTCGGGTCACCCGCACCTTCGGGAAATACGATGACGCCACGGAGTTTGACCTCAAAGCCTGGGTGAAATCCGGGATGGGGATTCCCTGTTGGTTGGAAAACGACGCGCGTGCCGCTGCGATAGGCGAGTGGAAGTATGGCGCGGGTGTTGGTGTGGAGAATCTTACCATGATCACACTGGGCACGGGTATTGGCACGGCCGTCATTTGTGAAGGCCGACCGCTTTTCGGCACCCACGGTGTCGCCGGAAACCTCTGCGGTCATAACACGATGCATGTGGGTGGTCGCAGGTGCGTCTGTGGCCTCGATGGCTGCGCGGAGGCGCACGTTGCCTCCTGGGCGCTCCCGGGGATCGCCCGGGAGTCGGAGCTTTTTCCCGAAAGCGCGCTGGCATCGGCGGAGATCATCGACTACCGCACCGTGTTCAGCGAGGCTGCGGCGGGTGATGAGCTGGCTGTTGATTTACGGGACCGGGCCATTGAATACTGGACCACACTGGTCATGAACCTGATTTACCAATACGACCCCGAGCGTATCGTCATCGGCGGAGGCATCATGGCGGGAAAAGATGTCATCCTTCCCGCCATCCAGGGTAAACTGGCGGAGCGCATCCCGGCGCTGCACAGCCGGACAAAGGTACTCGCCGCCGAGCTTGGTGATGCCGCCGCCCTCGCGGGAGGCTGGGCGATTTGGGAAATGGACCAATGACCGTCTTTCCCAGGAAACAGAGGACGGGAAAACAAGCACTCTCCCCAAATCCGCTCTTGCATAGGTGTTTTGGATTGCTTAAATAACGCTTCACCCCCCTGACCTCCCCTTTTTCCGACGATACCTCCCCCATGGATGAACTAGACTTTACAGATCCGGACGACACCACCGGGCATCAGAACCTCGGTGGTATGTATGCCGACTACTTCCTCGATTACGCGAGCTACGTGATTATGGAGCGTGCCGTGCCGCATCTGGGGGATGGCTTGAAGCCCGTGCAGCGCCGTATTCTTCACTCGATGAAAGAGCTTGAGGACGGTCGCTATAACAAGGTCGCCAACGTCGTCGGAAACACCATGAAGTACCACCCGCATGGTGATACCTCGATTGGTGATGCCATGGTGCAGCTCGGCCAGAAGGAATTGCTCATCGATACCCAGGGAAACTGGGGGAACGTGCTCACAGGCGACAAGGCGGCCGCCCCACGTTACATCGAGGCGCGACTCACCCCGCTCGCCCTCGAGGTTGCTTTCAACCCGAAAACCACCGAGTGGAGCCGTAGTTATGATGGCAGGAACCAGGAGCCTGTCACACTGCCGTTGAAGTTCCCCTTGCTGTTGTCCCAGGGGGTCGAGGGGATCGCCGTCGGCCTTGCCTGCAAGATGTTGCCTCATAATTTTATCGAGCTGCTGGAGGCGAGTATCTGTGCACTCCGCAAGCAGCCATTCGAGCTGCTGCCCGATTTTCCAACCGGCGGCATCATGGATGCCAGCAATTACAACGACGGCCTGCGCGGCGGCAGGATCCGGGTCCGGGCCGAAATCAAGATCGAGAAAAAACGTATCCTCCGCATCACCCAGGTGCCCTTTGGGGTCACCACGGGTAGCCTGATGGACAACATCGTGGCGGCCAACGACAAGGGGAAGATCAAGATATCCAAAATCGAGGACAACACCGCCGCCAACGCCGATATCCTGATCCACCTTCCCGCCGGGGCCGATTGCAAAACCTCACGTGATTCCCTCTATGCCTTCACCGACTGCGAAGTCTCCATCTCGCCGAATGCCTGTGTGATCCACGATGGCAAACCCCGCTTCATGGGAGTCTCCGAGATCCTCAAACACAGCGCGAAACAGACCAAGTCGCTGCTCAAAAGGGAGCTTGAAATCCGACTCGGTGAGCTTGAGGAAAAATGGCACTTCTCCTCGCTGGAGAAAATTTTCATCGAAAACCGGATCTACCGCGACATCGAGGAATGTGAAACCTGGGAAGCGGTCATCGAGGCCATCGACAGTGGGCTCAAGCCGTTCAAAAAACTGCTCAGGCGCGAGATCACCCAGGATGATATTGTCAGGCTAACAGAAATAAAAATCAAGCGGATCTCGAAGTTCGATAGCTTCAAGGCCGACGAACTCATCAACAAGCTGGAGGAGGATATCGCGGAGGTTGAGAAAAACCTGAAGAATCTAACACGCTACGCGGTCGCATACTACAAAAACCTGATCAAGAAATACGGCAAAGGCCGCGAGCGCCGCACCGAGATTGCCGAGTTTGGTGTGGTCAACCGCACGCAAGTAGTCGCGACCACGGAAGTCCTCTACGCCAACTACAAGGACGGCTTCGCCGGCTGGGGGCTGAAGAAGGACGATGCGGTTGAGAAGTGTTCGCGGATTGATGATGTGATTTGCTTTGACGGTGAAGGCAAGATGCGCGTCATTAAGATTGCCGACAAGGCGTTTGTCGGCAAACGCATCCAGCACATCGCTATTCTGCGTAAGGAGGAGGAGAAGATCTACTCGATGATCTACCGCGACGGTCGACAAGGTGCTGTTTACGCGAAGCGCTTCAAGCTGGGCGGGGTCACCCGCGACAAGGAGTATGATCTGACCCAGGGAACCAAAAACTCGCGTGTGCTCTACTTCGCCGTCCACGACACCGAGGAGGCAAGCGCCGAGAACATGGTGCTCATCCACCTCAAACCCGTGCCCCGCCTGCGCAGCCTTTCCCGTTTGTTCAGCTTTGGTGAGCTCGCTATCAAAGGCCGTGCGGTCAAAGGTAACCTGGTGACCAAACATGCGGTCGATCGCGTGGTCAGACCGCCCAAGGAGGGCGATGACCTGGAGTTGGAGTGATTGTCTTTGTTAGGCCGCGGCTGGCTATTTCCCGGCCCGGCTCAACATGATGTTCCGGAAGGATATCCTCTTGCCCTCGTTGCGGATGACGATCTTGCCCGGCCCCTTGGAGCCACCGGTCGCTTCATTGACAAGCGCCCCGTTGATCCGGACTTTGACGCTTCCCTTTGTGACGCTGAGTTTGAGCTGGTGCCACTTCCCCGGTGGATCGTCAACCGGAGCCGTCCGGGGGGCGCTGAAGGTGATGGCTTTTCCGTTCGCCCGTGCATGGAAACCGCCAATGGCATAAAGGTCGCCGCATGCGCCCGGCAGGAGTTGCACTTCGAGATACTTCCCCTCGTTTGCCCCGGCCGCCTCGTTTTCCTGGGTAAACAGGATACCGACCCCGCTGTCGCCGTCCGGTTTGTCGATTTTAAAATCGAGGGTAAGGACGTAGTTTTCGAACCTCTGTTGCGTGCGGATGTCACCGCGAATGCCCCCCAGGCATACCAACTGGCGGTCAACCACACTCCAGCCCGTTTGTTGCTTGTCCACCGGCCTGCCATTCTCATAAACATCCCATCCGGCCAAGTTCCGGCCGTTGAAAAGACCGACGATCAAGTTTTCAGGTAACTCGCCCCTGATACCTGCCTTGTTACCCGAGGACCATCGCTTCCACCTGGCGGCCGCCTTGTCTTGCCGAGGCGGCGCTTCACTGGGGTCGAAGCCGAAATCCTGTCCGCTGAGCGCCTTGAGCGCCGACCAGCTTTGGTGACGTGTAAAAAAGTCCGGGGACTCAAGGAGTCGGGCAAACGCCGGTAGGCAGGCTTTGTGTCGCAGTCTGGCGAGCGACAGCGCCGCGCTGAGCCTCACCTGCTCGGCGGGGTCATGGAGTAGTTGTTGCAAAGGGCCTGAGGCCACCCGAACGGGCAGGCCGGCCAATGCCGCAGCGATGAGGCTGCGCACATCGGCGGACTTGTTAGCGAGCTTTGCCTCGATGAGCGGTAAGTCGTCCGGTGTGACCGTCGCCCGAGCCGCCTGGTGAAGTGAGCCTGGGTCTATCTGCCATCTCCCGGATTGGACAATGGACACCATCGGGGCGAGGGCACCTTTGGACCTGGCTGTGTTGATTTGATGAAGCAGTCGATTGAGTCCGGCGCTTTCGTATTCCACGGTAAAGCGGTTGGCGAGGTCTTCGAGCCGGGTGCGGACCTCAGGTTTGGTTTCCTCCTTGGCCATCCGCCGGACAAACACAGGAAGCGCCGGCAAGTGCGTGAGTTTTTCAAATGCCTTATCACGTACTTCGAAAGCATCCGCATCCAGATCATCGATGAGGGTTTTAATCTCCTGGTTGTTTGCAGGGTTGTGGCAGAAAAAGCCAAGCGATGCGCGGGCATCGTTTGGATCGATCGACAGGTCTGCCCCGGCGATGCCAAGTAGCATGAAACCAGTCACGAGGGATGCTGGATAAAATTTCATAGAGCGTAAAGTGCCCTGCCTTGTGCCTCGCCAAGACTCCGTTATCAAGCCTCTTTACCGGAATCCGGGTGCGATGGGGGCGGGATTTTTTGCGCGGATGTTTTTTTCGACAAGAATCCTTGACCACCGGGCTACTTTTGTGAACACTGTTCACATGAATAAATCCACCCTTAAGGAGTCGCCTCTGCTTTGCTCGATGATTTCATTTTACCGTCGCTCGCTGTGTTTCCTGCGGGGTCGGAAATGGGACCCGCACCCCAGCCCCCAATGGCAGCAGCTCGAGTTACCCTTCACGCGTACCCCGGTGAAACGCTGGAACCGTTGACCCTTCCCTCCATGCCTCCCACCCCACCCCGAGCCTGCCCAGGCTGGGATCGCCCGTTGGGAAAGGAGGCGCGTGTGCAGGACAGGTGCAGGCCGTGTGCAGGCTGGTGATCACGGTTGAACAATCCGTGGATTAGCTTAACCTGACCGCATGACCCGCCGTTTCACATCCATCATTGCCGTCCTCATCGCTGTCATGGGGACGGTCTCCGCCGAAAAATGGCTCACTTACGAGCGCTGTGAGCTCGCGGACGACAAGTATTTCGATGGCGACAGCTTTTCGGTCAAGGCGCTGACCGGTTACACCTATGTCTTCCGACTGTATGGTGTTGATTGCCCTGAAACGGATAAACGGGTGAAATCCCGACTCGTTGAGCAGGCGAAGGAATTTAACATCGAGGAAAAGGACGTCATCAAGTGGGGTAAAAAAGCCGCCGACTTCTCGAAGAAGTTCCTGCGCAAACCCTTCACCGTCTATACCCGCAAAACCAAGGCCGGCGGCGCGAGTAAAAAAGCGCGTTACTTCGCCATTGTGGTGAATGCAGAGGGCAAGCGACTCGATGAGGCCCTGGTTGAGGCCGGTCTTGCCCGCGCCTACGGCATGGGCGCCGAGTGGGATGAACCCTTCTGGCATAAAACCATAAACGATCTGCCCAGCCGCATGACCTCCAAGCGTTTTATCAGCAAACTCCACAGCCTTGAGAGCAAGGCCAAGCGCGACAAGGCCGGGGTCTGGAAAAAGTAGCGTTGCTATGTGCCCGCCATCCCGTCCCGGGGCTTGATCGCGCTGCCCCGGCTCCGGTGTTTTGTTAATTGATCAAAATGATCAATTATGGTTAAATGCCGCCATGAAAAGTCTCAGCATCATCCTTACATCGCTGACGGTCCTTGCCGCATCCGTTTTTCTGACCTCCTGCTCATCGCAGCTCAAGGCCCGGGAAAGCTACATCGTGCACCAATTCGACTACGGTAAAACGGCCTACGTGGGCCCCGATGGCAAAGCCACCGCACCGCCACGCGCACCACGGCGGGTGAAACGTATGATCGCAGCGGCCAACTCCCTCACCGACAAACCTTATGTCTACGGCGGCGGCCACCGCAGTTTCAACGATACGGGTTACGACTGCTCAGGCGCCGTTTCCTATGTCCTCCATGCCGGCGGCAAACTGGACCAACCGCTGGTGTCGCAGAATTTCTTCGATTACGGGAAAAAGGGATACGGTGACTGGGTTACGGTCTATGTCCGCAAAGGCCACGTCTTTCTGGTCATCGCCGGTGCCCGCTTTGATACCGGCGGCACCTGGAACTCGACCGGTCCCCGCTGGAAACCCCAACGCCGTGGGGCGAAGGGCTACTACGTCCGGCACCCGAAAGGACTTTAACCGCAAAATACGCGGAAGTTACTTTGCTCGATCCTCCGCTTGGAGGGGTTGCATACCGTATCTTGACATATTGGGCCTGCTTCGTGGTCAAAAACATCCTTGATTCTTACCCCGTTCCCCCTACACCTTCCGCACACCGCGCAGCGGTGCTGTTTGTCGCTCCAAACTTCAAACTGAAAACTTCAAACTCCCGCGTAGCGGGCCCCCCGATGCCCAAGGTATTTATCAAGACATACGGATGCCAGATGAACGAACGCGACTCCGAGCAGGTTGCCCGGATGTTTGTGGAAGGTGGTTACACCGTGACCCAGGATGAGAAGGCAGCGGATGCGATCCTTGTCAATACCTGTAGTGTCCGCGACCAGGCAGAGCAAAAAGCACTCGGCAAGATGGGGATCATGGGGAAATACCGCGATACCCGGCCCCACCTCGTCTACGGCTATATGGGCTGCATGGCGCAGAGCCGGGGCAAGGAGTTGTTTAAAAACATCCCCCACCTCGATGTGGTGGTGGGCACCCAGAAATACCACAAGGTTTTTGAATACGTCGACAACATCCTGACCAGGCGGATGGAGCAGCGGATGGATGACCCCTCCCTCTCGTTGACCGGCGGTAACATCTGTGATGTCGAGGAGGAAAAGGACTCCCAGAACACCATCCGCGACCACGTTGCCCAGGCCGACCAGACCACGGCCTTTGTCTCCATCATGCAGGGCTGCAACATGCGCTGCTCGTTCTGTATTGTGCCCGACACCCGCGGCAAAGAACGGAGCCGACCGATCGCTGACATCGTCGACGAGTGCCGGGGGCTGGTTGAGAATGGTGTCAAGGAAATCACCTTGTTAGGCCAGATTGTCAACCTCTACGGCCGGACCGAGTTTCCCAGGGTCGATGGCAAGTCACCCTTCGTCCAACTGCTCGAAGCGGTGCACGGGATCGATGGGCTGGAGCGCATCCGTTTCGTGTCGCCTCACCCGATCGGTTACCGCGCCGACCTGGTGGCCGCCTTCACCTACCTGCCCAAACTGTGTAGCCATATCCATTTCCCGATGCAGTCCGGATCGGATTCGATTTTAAAACAAATGCGCCGACCCTACAAGCATGCGAAATTTGTCGAGATCTGCGAAAACATGAAGGCGGCCCGACCCGATATCGCGATCACCACCGACATCATCGTCGGTTTCCCCGGCGAGACCGAAGAGGATTTCCAGGCGACCGTTGATACCGTCAAACAGCTTGAATTCGATAATGCCTTTGTTTTCCGTTACTCAAAACGCCGCAACACACCCGCCGCCGAGATGGGCGGCCAGCTGTCCGAGCGTGTCAAGGAGGAGCGGAACCAACGGCTACTTGAGGTGGTCAACGAACTCTCGATCAGGAAAAACGAGGCCCTGGTCGGCAGTCACCAGCGGGTCCTCTGCACCGGTCCGTCCAAGACCAACAAGTCCCGGCTGATGGGCCGGACCAGCCAGAATAAAATCGTCATCTTCGATGGTGACGCAGAGCGTATGACCGGAGGGATTTTCGATGTCCTGATCGAGGACACGACCGGGTTTTCCCTATACGGGACGGCGGTCATCCGTTGATTTCCAGTATCCATGAGAGGGCTTACTATGGTTCACATCAAACAATGGACACCGATCATCGCAGTGGCAGTGATGATGGGGGTCGCGGGTATCAGGGCGGATGAATATTCCTATGGCCAGGTGCTGCAAACCGCCGAGACGAACCCAGGGATGACAAATAAGCCTTTCCTCCCCGGTAATTCTCCGTAACATCCGCCCCAACATTCCCCGACTATGCATCCCTACGAGAAAATTCCCCTGAATATGGCTGGCTACGTGCTTGCTGCGTGGCTGATCGGTCTGCACCTGTGGATGCTGCTGAAACCAGCTGAAAGCAAGGCGTTTTTCATCAAGCTGCCACGCAACAAGATGCTGGGGCCGTGGTTGATGGGTGCCGGAATGCTCTGGTTCTGGTTACTGGTCGCCCCCGATGGCCTCGGGCCGTTGAGCAAACTCCAGATGGACCTCGGTGAGTTCAACCGGGCCAAAAACCTGATGCGCCTCCTGGTGCCAATCGCCGCAGCCGGTATGATCATGCATGTAAAGGAATTCCTCACGGTGCGTGCAATCGGCCTGTTAGCCCTGATGGCCGCCGCGCCACTTCTATACTCCGCCTACCTGGAGCCGCCCGCGAGCCGCTTGCTGGTCCCTGTTTTCGCCTATGCGATGATTTTCAAAGGCCTGTTCTGGGTCGGTATGCCCTTTCTGATGCGTGACGCCATCACCTGGGTCACCAAAACCGACGGCCGTTACAAGCTTGCCGCCCTCGGAGGGCTGGCCTACGGTGTCGCCGTCTTGGTTTGTGCCATCCTCTGGTGGTAGTGTGCCGTCGCATTTCCGGCACGAAATAATTGATGTGAAATAATTGATGTGGCGATTTTGGGATTGTGTGTCTAGGTTATTCCATGATCCTCAAGTTGAATGATTCCAGGCGTGTTGTTGTCTACCGGGGTTTCACCCTGATTGAGCTGCTGGTGGTGATTGCCATTGTGGCAGTGCTCGCCGCCCTGATTTTCAGTGTTTCCCTTCGGGTCATCAACAACGGTCGCAGTGCCAAGGACCTCGCGCAGCTTCGTCAATCGGGTATCGGGATCACAGCCCATGCCAGTGAGACCGGTCGCTACCCGCTGTCCCAGCAGGCCACCAAGGGCGGCTACTTCTGGATGGATCATATCCGCGCATCGGCCGGAATGCATTCCGAGGGGTCGGATACCTTCACCCACGCAGACGCCGAGCCGTTCATGTCGAAGCGGCTCAATGTCAGGATTCCGTCTGATCTGGGCAGCGGGGGGTTACGCGCACTCAAGCACTATGCTTGTGTCGAGGCGGTCATGCCATGGCGCGAGGATGCCAAAGGATACCCCGGCGTCCCCTTTGTCGCGCTCAAGCGTCCCTCCACCACGGCGATGCTCATCGATGCCCCGGCCCAAAATCCGGAGAGTGTGGTCAAAAGCTCACACATCAACCTCTGGGGAGGTGCGTTCCGTTCTCAATGGTTCTATCGTGCGGCCTGGCCACAAGCGGATAACCCGGCCAAGGAGGATGAGGAGATCGCACCGGAAGCTTGCGAGGCTGTGATTGATTTCAGACACAATGGCAAGGCGCATGTGCTGTTTGCCGATGGACATGTGGAGTCCCTTAAGTCGAATGAGTTTCGTTACAGCATGTTTACCAACGCCTACTAACGCACGGGATACCTGTTTTTCCAGCGTCCGGCGGGTGGTGACGTCCTGTAACCGGTTTGTGGATCATTCACCGGGCTTGGTTTGTTGCGGCTGTTGACGTTGGGCCTGGATGCGCGACGACAACTTGTCGATTTCAAGATTGAGGGAGTTGATGCGTTTCTGGCTTTCCGCTGTGATGGCTTTGCTGTTGAGGGCGTCCAGTTCCTTTTTGAGTGTCACCAGAACCTTCTCGAGACCCTCGGCGCTCTGGTCGCCGGGGAACTCCGCGACCAGTTGATCGATGACGACGGATGCGGCATCCTTTTGGCACCAGGCGTGACGTGCGTAGGCTTGGTGGCCGTCCATCATTTTAAACCAGGTGGCCGCATAGCGGCTTAGGTCGATCTGTTGTGATTTCGCGTGAGCGACCACAGCCCGCAGCTTGGCGGCCATGGTTTTACAGATATCGGTGGTGCGCTTGGACTTGAGGTGTTTTTCCAGCTCGATGCTTGCCTGGTCCAACATCCTTGTTGCCCATGCTTTGTTGTCCACGGGTTTTTTTGCCAGACCGTGTAGCAAGAGGGCGCATGGATCTTGTTTGGCAATGTATTTGCGGGCACGCTGGTCGTAGGTGACATAGAGTCCCCTGTTGTTGAGCCTGCTGTGTTGCTCCGCCAGCCAATCGGCTTTGAGGCCGGGACGTTTCGGGTCTTTGATGGAGGCAAGTGTGGAATTCAGTCTGTCCAACAATTTCCGCCCATCCTCATCGGTCCGGAAAAGTGAGCTGAAGTGTGTATCCAGCTCACGGGACACGTTGACCAGGGTGGCATCGAGCCCTTTGACATGGAGTTGATAGCGCGTCAGTAATTCTGAAGATGTCGGGTTTTGTGCTAGCGCCCCATAGATCTGGGCGCACAGTTGCTTGTCTCCGGGGACAGGTTGTTGCTCCCATATCTTACAGATGTTTTTCCAGGTTTCAGAGAGCATCCTGTCGCTGTGTTGAAAGCCTTGTTGGCCCTTTTTGGATTCCAGGGCCTTTTGAAAATCGAGCCAGAGTGCGAGAGCTTGTCCGGGGCTGGTGGTGGCGGCACAGGTTGCACGCGCCAGGCTGATGTTGCACGGGTTAAGCATCAACGAGCTTTTGAGCAGGGAATGCCGCTGACCGGCGGACAGGTGAGGCTGGAGTTCCAGGCATAATGACCAGCCAAGCAGGGAATCGGTAAAGCCGTCGAGTCCCCAGTTCATCGCGGCGGCGAGTGCCACAAGCTTGTTGCTGTCGTTGCCAATGGATGTGGGGTTTTGATGATCGAAGTACCATTTGATGCCCGTCCTGGCCACGGTGGCTGAGTAAATACCATTTGCTTTTTTCAGGGAGCCGGGAAATGAGTGACCCGGTGAGGCACAGTTCATCATGCTCATGCCAAGGGCGGCACCTGCTTGCATGTTGGTGCTGGTGTGGGTGCCGCAGACGCCACCGTCCTTGCGCATCATGGCCAGACTGCCGTAGGCGTAATCGAAGGGGGTCAGTCGGCGCAGTCGGAGCATGGTGGCGTCCTGCGCCACTTTGCCGACATATTCGACATAACGCATCGGGCGTATCCCCCGGGCCATTTCCAGCCAGGCATATTCCGCCTCGCGTAGTGGTTGGGGAGAGTTGACCAGATAGATGGCAAACGGCCAGGCGTCGGGCAGCTCAACCTTGCGTGACGGATCATTGGCATTGCTGATTTGGTAGGCCAGCCATTCGGCAGGCGACGGCAGCGGGTCCCGGTTTCTTGGCAGGAGGCCCTTGGTCATATAGGCCTCGGAAAACAGCTGCCATGCCCGGCCCAGAGCCTTGCGCTCGGGCAGGCGCCACGACACCCCCTTGTATTTCCAGTTCAGGCTCTCGCCACAATGGAGGGGCTGGAAATCCTTCACCTTACGCTGCATGTAGGTGTTGAATTCAGCCTGGAGTGGTTTGCTTGCTACGATGTCGCAGGCCCTGATTGGTTTTGGTCGTGGCTCCACCTTGGTGATTTCCCCCGCCTGGTTGAGCGTTTCCGTTTCATACATGAAGTTGATGACGTGATCATGGATGTCGTAGGGGCGGTCCTTGGGGTGTGTGTCCACCCTGACCAGCGGGTTCCCGGGGATGACCACCTTGATCGGCGGGCGTTTTTTCAGGCTGATCCACGGCAGGGCTTCCGGGTTTTTCAGATCGACCTGACGGGCATGGAGCATAACGGCTGCGAGCACAAGCTGCGGGTACTTACGGACGTTGGCGTCACCCAAATCCAGTGTGAGCGAATGCAACAGCACCAGTGCCTGGGCAGGGGTTCCGTGTTCCATGCCGTAGATGGCGGATGCGATGACGGGGGACTGGTCAACCCAGTCAAACAGCGGATCGGGCAAGGAGATCGCATGTTGCTGAAGCGCCTTGATGGCATCCGCCTTGCGGTAATTGAGGTAAGCCAGCCTGGCTTCAGGAGTAAAGCGATGGTTGTTTTTCCCAAGTTGCAGAAGCAGTTGTTGTTTTGACTCGCTTACCGGGCTGTCCGTTTTTTCCGCACCATCAACTTGCGTGGTGTGGGCAAAGGGAGAAGCGATGGAAAAAAACAAAAGTGATGTGGTTATTCGTCTGAAGGTCATGATGTGAATGGTTCGGATTACCGGGGAAGGGGAGGCTGACAAAAGAAGCGGGTTATTTTTCCAGTGGGTTTTTCAGATCCCTGAAGGCATCCCTGACGGGGACCTTGGCCTTGCCGGACTCGTCATAAATTCCCATGCGGGAGTAGCCATTGGAAGATCGATTGCCGGTGTATTGCTTGCGCGACCGGTAATCTGTCAGCAGCCAATAGGTGTAGCCGGCGAACGGCGGGCTGTGTTTTGAGAGGACCTGCCATTGTCTTTTCAACAAGTCGGCCTGCCAGTCCTCCGTGCCTTTTTGGGTTACGGAGCCACGTTTCCCCCGTTTCGACCACGCACCGTTTTCCAGGATGATGATGGGTTTGCCCGGGTTTTGCCGGGTGACTTTTTTCAAATCCGGATCGAGTTTTTCAAAGGGGTCCATGGCACCCCGGTATTCGTTGAAGCCGACGGCATCGGCGTGTTCGAAATGCGGCTTGCCCAGGTGTGGATGCCAGGCGGCCCAGGTGATGGGGAGTTTTTCAAAGCAATCGATTTCATGGACCAGATCACGGCCCATTTTGAGAAAGGGTTCGTATTCCGGGCAGAACTGGTGGCATTCGTTGTGCAATCCCCACATCACCACCGAGGGATGGTTCATGAGGTCCCAGACTGCGCAGCGAGCCATGGTCTGATAGATGGAATACGGGTCTTTGGTCTGGGCCGCCATGGCTTTTTCCCGATACCAGAACCCACCCCATTCGCCACAGACTAAAAACCCTTGTTGATCGGCTAACTGATAGAAATACGGATCGCGCTGGACGACGTGGGCGCGGATAAAGTTAGAGCGACAGTCCCGGGCCAACTTGAACAGCTCCAGATGGTCGTCATTCGTGATGGCGCCGCCTCGGGTGAAATGCTCACTGTAGATGGATGAGCCTTTCAGGAAACAGGACTTGCCGTTGAGTTTGAAAGTCGGGCCATCTGTCTCAAAGCTGCGGAAGCCGAAGCGGGTGCAGAGCTGGTCGATGGGGGTGTCATGCGTGTCGTAGAGCATGGTCAGGGCTTCATAGGTCGTGGGCGACTGGGGTGACCACTCGGTTATTTTACCAATGATGGTGCCGGTGAATTTTGCAACGCGGGTCTGACCCGGTTCAATGACAAAGAGATTGCCTTTGTTAGGAGGCTCGGAGTTGAATGAATACTGGGTGGACACCCTGATCTGGAAGGGGGTTTTGCCATGGTTGGAAATGACCACGGCCTGCCTGATCTGCCCATGTTTCGGACTGACCAGGCATTTCCGGATGGAGACGGCGGGCTCATCGATCAGCGCGACGCTTCCCATGATGCCGGCGTACGGCCAGCAGTCGGGCGCTTTGGGATGAAGGGTGTGCACGTAGCTGATCTCCTCCCACCCTTTGCCTTTGGTTTTAGCTTTGAAATTCGGCAGTCGCAGCACTTTCAGGGCGAGGGTGTTGGCTCCCGCTTCAAGGTGGCCGGTGACATCGATGGAAAAGGGTGCGCCGCCGCCTTCGTGCAGCGCGATTTCGTTGCCGTTGAGATAGACACGCGCACGTTGCTGCACGTTGATGAAGGTGATTCTTTGCCGTCTGGGGACGGTGTCCGTCTTGGATGGTTTCCAGCTGAAGGACTTCTGATACCAGGCGGCACCGTTGTAGTGTGGCGGGTTGTCAGGCGACTGGTCGTCCCAATCCCAGTAACGACCACCCGGTGTGGCGTCCCAGCAATGCGGGACCTTGATGTTTTTCCAAGGACCGGATGCCGGCTCGGAGGAAAACCATTTTTCCGTGACGCCCATGGACTTGGGGTCGAAGCGGAAAGCCCAGTCCCCGTCAAGGCTCATGCGCGTCCGGTGCGGGTTGTCGGTGAGATCATTAAAATCTGGCCTGACCTGGTCGTAGTGGAATACCACGGGAATGCCATTGATGGTTCTCGTTTCCACCTTCATCGCATGGGCAAATTCCGGATGGTCCCCCATGTCCGGGTCCGCTTGCGCCGCAGCGGATGGAACGGTGGCAGCCAGTAAATAAAGCAGCGGAAAAAAGCTCGTGTGATGGTTGGATGAAAAAATCATTTAATCTGTAAATCGCGTAGAATAATCCACGTCTGGTGGTCGTTGCCAAGGGTGATCCTGAGTGCCTGGATGGTGGTGGGCTTGGTAAATCTAACAATTCCAGTGCCGAAGGTGAAAAAACCCGCCTTTTGGAAGGTGGTGCCGTCGGTGGAGACTTCGATGTCACCATCGACGATGATGTCGTCATTGGTGTTGGGTTTGCCGGTGGGGATGTCGATGCTGGTGACGGTGACGGGTTTGGCAAAGCGGTAGAGCCATTGGTCGCCTTTTTCACCTTTGCGGTCGCTCCAGAACCAGTCGGAGCGGACCCAGTTGGCCGCCTTGTCGGCGGTGTTGGACCCGTAGTGGGAAACCTGGGTGGTCACGGTTGTTTCAGGCTCGGACCAGACAGACCGGTCGAGCAGGATGCTGCCCCGCGAGTCGTGGCCGCCGTCACCTTCGAGGTTGACTTCGAGCGTGTAGCTGGCCCCGTTGTGGAGTGCTTGGACGGGTAGGCGGAGGCGGGCGTTGCGGTCTTTGCTGTGGATGGGTTTGCCGTTTGCCGAGGCGATCACGCTGCCGTTTTCCAGCAACCTGGCAGCGTGGATGCGGGTGCCGTTTTTCCCTCCCTGGTACTGGCACTCAAGAACCCAGCTGCCGGCGTTGGTGAGTATGTTGGTGACGTCGAACGTGAGTGTGGCGCTGCCCTTGCCGAGGGTGTTGGCATCCCAGTGACCGAGGGGCTCCTGGATGGCGCCTGTGACCACCTTGCTCATCCGTCCATCCGGGCGGAGGGTGCGGTAGCGGAGTTTGGCGGCTTGTTCCGAGCTGAGCGGCTGGCCGGAATAGAGGGTCGACTGGGCGGTGGGCTCGGTGCCGTCGAGGGTAAAGACGATCCTGGCCGGCGCGTTGTAGGGTGGCTGGATGGTGATTTCCCCCTGACTGACGACCGCCTGGGGTGGTTTGACGCGGTAGCCGACCTTGAGGGTGTCGAGGTAATCGAGGTGGCTGGATAACCTGGTGCTGAAGTCATCCCACTTGCGCTGCTCCTGGCGGGACCAGCCGACCTCGGCGGTGGCGCAGGCGCGGGGCCAGAGTTTGTAATCGGCATTGGCTGGATCAGGCACAAACTCGGTCCAGAGCGCACAGTGGACACCGAGGATGTTTTTCTGCTGGTCGGCCGTGAGCTGGCCTTCGAAGAGAGGATTCCACGAGTAGGCACGCTTGGTGTCAACGATACCAGCCCACCAGTGGCCGGTTTCGCCGGGGCCAGGGTATTTCATATCGAAATAGTTGTGGGGGCCGACGGCCATCACCGTCGGGTAGCCTTGTCGGGCGGCATTGAGTCCGGCCCCGATACTGATCCACGCCATCACACCGGTGTCCTTGGAGAGCTTGCCTCCGTGCATGATCTCGTTCCATCCTAACAGGGTTTTCCCGTGGCCTTTGAGGATGGTTTCCAGTCGGAGCATAAACATGTTCTGCAGCTGGTGGGCGTTGGTCATGCCGTTTTTCTTCATGAATGCACGGTGCTCGGGCGAGGCGTTCCACGCATTGACATTGACCTCGTCGCCGCCGACGTGGATGTATTGGTTAGGGAAAAGGGCCGCGATTTCACCAAAGATGTCGTTGAGCATTTGGTAGTTCTCCTCGCGGACGACCGAGAGCACGTTGCCCTTGAGGCCGTGGACCCCTTTTCCCGTGTCTCCGTCCTGTTTCGGCAGTACTTCGGGGTAGGAGAGGGCGATGGCCATGGCGTGTCCGGGAACGTCGATTTCCGGTATGATCTCAATGTGAAGCGACTTGGCGTAGGCGACGATTTCCTTGATGTCCTCCTGGGTGTGGAAACCACCGTATTTTTGGTGGGCGAGCGGTGAGTCCTGGTCGTATTTAGGCACAGGTCCGCTGGTGCCAGGCCCGCGCCACGCTCCCACGGAAGTGAGTTTGGGGTATTTTTTAATCTCGATGCGCCAGCCCTGGTCATCGCTGAGATGCCAGTGGAAACGGTTCATTTTATGCGCCGCCATGGTGCGCAGCAAGTGTTTGACGTAGGCCTTCCCCATGAAGTGGCGTGCTTCATCGAGCATCAGCCCGCGCCAGCCGAACCGGGGCGAGTCGGTGATGGTCAAGTGGGGGATTTGGTTGTTTTCAGCCTGTCGGATCAGCTGAAGCAGCGTCTGGGTGCCGTAGAAAATTCCGGGCTTGCTGGCCGCGACCACATGCAGGCCATACTGGTCGACCTGCAACTGGTATCCTTCGGTTCCCAGCCGGTCCCGCAGGCTGGAATCAAAGCGCGTGGTAAGGTGTAGGGTCTTGCCGTCCTCCTGTTTCCACAGGCGTGCCTTCAAGTGCGCAGGAAACCGGGAAGAAAGGGCTGTAAAGAGCTCATTTTCCCCCGATTCGATGATCAATGGCGACGGAAGGGTGTATTTTCCCGGCAGGATGTGCATCTCATTAGGCTGCGGGATGAGGTGAAGCTTGGCTTCGGCGGACCATGTGACCGGACTGGTCAACAGGCAGAATAAGGCGATGAGTTTCATGTGATGGAGTGTTTTCCGGATTGCAATGAGTCAACCAAGCGGTAATACGGCCCGACAAGCCCAGGTTTTCAGTCGATTTCTATTGCACATTAGAATCATTCTAAATTTAGACTTGTCAGCCTGAAAATCCGGGCTAGTTTTTCCTCCCGGGCGGATTAAGGCCGGGTTACCGATGGAAAGCAAGGTTACAGAGCATACTGACTGCGATCACATGAACAATCCCAAAATCAAGGGTTTGCGCATGACGCGTCAGCGCTGTGAGGTCTACAAGGTCCTTATGGGGCATCGCGACCACCCGACAGCAGGCGAAGTCTACGAGCGGGCGAAGTTCAACATGCCCGGGATTTCCCTTGCAACCGTCTATAATTGCCTGGAGGCACTCGTCCAGCACGGTGCCGTCCGACAGGTTAATTTTGAGCGCGAATCGTCACGCTATTGCCCGAACCTCACTGAGCATGGCCATTTTCACGATGAGGAGACCGGTGCCATCATCGATGTCCCGCTCAAAAAGGGAGCCAAACTTTCCGATCTGCTCGACCTTCCCGAAGGTGCCCGGATCGAGAATCTCGAGATCACCCTCCGGGGTACACTTTCCAATCACTAATCAAGAATCACAAATCATTAATTACAAATCGTTATGAGCCTAGTTATCAAAGACCTGTACGCCAACGTAGAAGACACGCCCATCCTGAAGGGACTCAACCTGGAAATCCCCAAAGGTGAAATCCATGCCATCATGGGACCTAACGGGTCCGGCAAATCCACCCTCTCCAAGGTCATTGCCGGACATGACGACTACTCGGTGCAATCCGGGTCTGTCACCATGGACGGCGAAAACCTGCTCGACATGGACGTCGATGAGCGCAGCCGTGAGGGTGTGTTTCTCGCCTTCCAGTATCCGGCCGAAGTTCCCGGTGTCTCCAATGCCAACTTCATCCGTGCCGCCCTCCAGGCCCGCCTTCCCGAGGGTGAGGAGATCGATGCCGTCGCTTACTACAAGAATCTCTATTCAAAAATGGACGTTCTTGAAATGGACCGCAAGTTCACCGCCCGTGCGGTCAACGAGGGCTTCTCCGGGGGGGAGAAAAAGCGCAACGAAATTCTCCAGATGATGATGCTAGAACCCAAGTACTGCATCCTCGATGAAACCGATTCCGGCCTCGATATCGATGCCCTCAAGGTCGTGGCCAAGGGGGTGAATGCAATGCGTTCCCCTGAGCGTGGCTTCCTCGTGATCACCCACTACCAGCGTCTGCTCGACTACATCGAGCCCGACTACGTCCATGTCATGTCCGACGGGCAGATCGTAAAATCCGGTGGCAAGGAGCTTGCCCTGGAATTGGAAGAGGGCGGCTACGACTTCCTGAAGGAAGAAGGCCTGGTAAACGCCTAACCCATTACTGATATGAGCCAACAAGCAACCATAGACAGGGAAACCCGGAATGCGATTGATATCGATCGCAGCAAGGGTGACTTCCATTTTCCGGAAAACCACAAGTTTGACGCGGGGACCGGACTGAGTTCTGCGACTGTCGACTACATCAGTGACGTCAAAGACGATCCCGACTGGGTGCGTGCGTTTCGTCACCACGGTTTGAAGACCTTTCTCGAAAAGCCGATGCCAACCCACTGGGCGACCAAGGACCTGGAGAACATTGATTTTGATAAAATCCGCTACTACCTCTCCGATGGTCAGAAGCCTAAGCGCAGCTGGGACGAAGTTCCTCCCGAGGTGTTGGAAACCTTTGAGCGTCTCGGGGTTCCCGAGCAGGAGCGTGCGTTCCTCGCCGGTGTGGAAGCCCAGTATGACTCTGAAGCGGCGTACTCCAACGTGAAGGAGGAGCTGGAAAAAGACGGTGTGATCTTTGTCAACTCCACCGAGGGACTCAAGGAGCATGAGGAGGTATTCCGGCCTTGGTTCGGCAAGGTGATCCCCACGGGTGACAACAAGTTCTCCGCCCTCAACAGCGCCGTTTTCTCCGGTGGCTCCTTTATCTATATCCCCAAGGGGCTGAAGGTAAAACACCCGCTGCAAGCCTACTTCCGCATCAACTCGGAGAACTTCGGCCAGTTTGAAAGAACCCTGATCATTGCCGACGAAGGAGCCGAGGTGATGTACATGGAAGGCTGCACGGCACCAAAATTCGAGACCGCCACCCTGCACTCGGCGGTCGTCGAACTCGTTGCCATGAAGGGTGCCAAGATCCAGTATGTCACCGTGCAAAACTGGAGTTCCAACGTCTTTAACCTCGTCACCAAACGCGGCCTCGCCCACGAGGACGCCGAGGTGCGCTGGATCGACTGTAACATCGGCTCGCGCCTAACCATGAAGTACCCCGGGGTGGTCATGAAAGGCGAACGTGCCCGTGGCGAAGTCATCTCGATCGCCCTGGCCAACACCGGCCAGCACCAGGACACCGGCGCCAAGATGATCCACGCCGCCAATAACACCACCTCGAACGTGATCTCCAAATCGATCTCCGTTGGCGAGGGTCGCTCGACTTACCGCGGCCAGGTGCATATTCCTAAAAACCTCAAAGGTTGTAAAAACAACACCGAGTGTGACGCCCTGCTGATCAACTCAAACAGCCAGACGGATACCTACCCGGCGATCACCGTCCGCGGTAACCAGCACGTCACCCAACACGAGGCCAGCGTCAGCCAGGTCAGCGAGGAAATGCTCTTCTACATGCAGCAGCGCGGTATCGATGAAGCCCACGCCATGAGCCTCGCCGTCAACGGCTTCATCAACGACCTCGTCCGCGAGTTCCCGATGGAATACAGCGTCGAACTCAAACGCCTCATTGATCTGGAAATGGAAGGCAGCGTTGGTTAGTCCAACGCATTGGTGATGCGTGATTTGTAATTTGTGATGCTCTGCAGCGATGACTTACGATAGCTTTGAAGAAGTTCCAGTTTGGCAGGATGCTGTGCGCCTTGCCGAGCTTGTTGACGACTTTGTGCGGAGTAAGCCTGGGCAGCACATCTTCAACAATCACCTCACCAAGGTACCCAATTCCAATAGCCTTTACTAACAATTTTACGTCCATGACCACGCACTCACAAATCACGAATAACAAATCACAAATACCATCCGCGCCAGTCCCAGCCTGGTTTGCAGACCTGCAACAATCAGCTCTCAAGGAATACCAGGACATCCCGATGCCCACCCGGAGGGACGAAAACTGGAGATTCGGAAATCTCAAACAACTCGACTTCGATGACTTCACCCCGGAGGAGAAAAGTGAAATCAGCTACTCGATCCCCAAACTGCCTGAAGGTGTGATTTGCCTTCCATTTGAACAGGCGCTCCTGGAGCACGGAGACCTTGTGAAGGAACACTTCATGAAACGTGAAACCCGGCTTGGCTCGGTCAAGTACACAACACTGCACAAAGCAAATGTGAAAAGCGGCCTCTTTGTCTACGTCCCCGATGGTGTCCGGGTCGAAAAACCCATCGAGGTGAGCCATGTCATTTCCGGTTCTAACAAAACAGCCTTCCCCCACACCTTGATCATCACCGGCAAAAACGCCGAGGTCAGCGTGCTCGACCGCTTTACCAGCGCCAACGAAGACGACACCGGCCTCTGTATCGCCGTCAACGACCTCATCGCCGGCGACGGCTCCAAGCTGAGCTACTGCGCCATCCAGGAACTCAACCTGAGCAGTCGGATGATCCAGGTGAATGCCACCCAGGTGGGTCGCGATGCCCATGCTGTTGCGTTTACCCTCAACACCGGTGCCCAGTGGGCGCGTAACGAGGCGATCAGCCTCATGGACGGTGAAGGTGCCCACTCGGATATGCTGTCATGCTCGATTCCCTGTGGAACCCAGCAATACGACCAGCGCACCTACCAGCACCACGCCGCGCCGCGCACGAACAGCGACCTGCTCTATAAAAACACCCTTTACGGCACCTCCCGCACCGTTTTCTCCGGCCTCATCCTCGTTGACGAGGGGGCGCATTACACCGACGCCTACCAGACCTGCCGGAACCTGATGATGGAGGATACCGCTGAAGCAAACTCAATGCCCGGTCTGGAGATCAACGCCGACCAGGTGAAATGCTCACACGGCAGCACTTCTTCCAGTATCAGTGACGATGAGATATTCTATCTCTGCGCAAGGGGTATTCCACCACGCAAGGCACGCCGACTGATCGCCAACGGATTCTCCGTCGAGGCCGTCGAACGTCTGCGCAACGAACGGCTGGAAGAGGCTGTTGTCGAGGCGATCGACCGTAAATTCGCGACGATTCGATAAACCGCTCCTGCAAACTTTGTTTTGGCAACATTAATTTGTTCATTTTTTATTGAACAAACACCCCATTCTATGGTCTGTTCTCAGCAGCCAGTGATGGGGTTTTTACCGTACATGCACCGTGGCTTATACTTTTTATCCTGTGATTGCATGGTTTTGGTCAAAAATTGGCTGATCGACCAAGGGCGGTAGCGTGACCGGACAATTTTTTTTCACCCTTCGATCCTTGTTTCATGCGGATCAGCGGCTATACATTACTAAGTTGATAAACTTAGCAATGATTTTTCCCTTGCGTCTGTTGCTGCACTGATGCATGTCCCCTCCGCGCAGCCGGGCATTGGCGGTCATCGGCTTTAAAACTTTTGCCATTGAAGCTTCAATAACACGAGATTATGAAAAGATCAGAAAACAACATCCATCCGGAATTCGACCGGCAGATATCCCGGGAGTGCAAAGAGACGCTCCTTGGTCAAAAGGGTCTGGTGGTCTGGCTGTATGGTATCTCCGGCTCGGGCAAGTCAACCATCGCCATTGCGGCGGAAAAAGTGCTGCACAAGCAGGGCCGGATGACCACGATCCTCGACGGCGACAACCTGCGCACCGGTCTGAACAAGCACCTTGGGTTTTCCGACGATGACCGGCGTGAGAACATCCGCCGCGCTGCCAATGTGGCGAAGATCTTCGCCGAGCAGGGAATTGTTACCCTGGTTTCCGTGATCACACCGCGCCATGAGTTGCGCGATCTGGCCCGGGATATCATCGGCGATGATTACTTCGAGGTCTTTGTGAAGGCCAGCTATGATGTCTGTGAACAGCGCGATGTGAAGGGACTCTACGCTAAAGCGGCCATCGGTGAGATTGCCAACTTCACCGGTAAGGACAGCGCCTTCGAAGAGCCCACCTCACCTGATCTGGTGATTGAGACCGAAGACCAGTCTGTCGAGGACAGCGTTTTTGTACTGCTTGAAGCCGTCAGGGACAGGATTTCCGTCTAACCATTTATTGCCATGTCGAACTACACCTTGAGCCATCTGGACCACCTGGAGTCCGAGGCAATTTACATCCTACGCGAAACCGCCGCACAGTTTGAGAATCCGGTCCTGTTGTTTTCGGGCGGCAAGGATTCCATCGTGATGGCGCATCTCGCCTACAAGGCATTCGCTCCCGCCAAGATCCCCTTTGTCCTGATGCATGTGGATACGGGACATAATTTCCCTGAGACGATGGTTTTCCGCGACCAGTTTGTGGAAAAAATCGGTGCCCGGCTGGTTGTCGCCAGTGTGCAGAAATCGATCGACGATGGCCGTGTCACCGAAGAAAAGGGAGTCAACGCAAGCCGTAACGGGCTGCAAACCGTCACCCTGCTCGACGGCATCGAGCAATACCAGTTTGATGCCGCCCTCGGCGGTGGCCGTCGCGATGAGGAGAAGGCGCGCGCCAAGGAACGCTTCTTTTCGCACCGTGATGACTTCGGCACCTGGGACCCGAAAAACCAACGTCCTGAACTTTGGAACATCCTCAACGGCCGTAAACACCACGGCGAACACTTCCGCGTGTTTCCTATCTCTAACTGGACCGAGATGGATGTCTGGCAATACATCAAAAAAGAAAACATCGAGCTGCCCAACCTCTATTTCTCACACGAGCGCGAGGTCTTTGAGCGCAATGGCTCGCTGCTCGCCGTGACGGAGTTCGTGACGGTCCAGGACCATGAGGTCGTTGAAAAAAGGATCGTCCGCTTCCGTACGATTGGTGACGCCACCTGCACGGGTGCCGTCGAGTCACCGGCGGCGGATATAGATGCCGTCATCCAGGAGGTCGCATCCGCCCGCCAGACCGAACGTGGCACACGGTCTGACGACAAACGATCCGAAACAGCGATGGAGGACCGCAAAAAAGAAGGCTATTTTTAGAACATGCGCCCACTCTTCAGACTTTCATTATTTTCAGCATGAGCTCAAACGATACATCAGGATACCTCGACATGGATTTGCTTCGGTTCACCACCGCAGGCAGCGTCGACGATGGAAAATCCACTCTCATCGGCCGCCTTCTCTACGATTCGAAGAATACCTTTGATGACCAGATGGAAGCTGTCGAGCAATCCAGTAAACAGCGTGGTGATGAAAACGTCAACCTCGCCCTCCTGACAGACGGTCTCAAGGCGGAGCGCGAACAAGGCATTACGATTGATGTGGCATACCGCTACTTTGCGACCCCCAAGCGCAAGTTCATCATCGCCGATACCCCGGGCCATATCCAGTACACCCGCAACATGGTGACAGGGGCTTCCACTGCCAACCTCGCCATCATCCTTGTTGATGCCCGCAAGGGGGTGATCGAGCAAACCTGCCGCCATTCGTTTATCGCGAGTTTACTGCGTATCCAACACGTGGTGGTGGCCGTGAACAAGATGGATCTCGTTGACTACTCCCAGGAGGTTTACGATCGGATCGTCGATGACTACAAACAGTTTGCCTCCCGTCTCGACAGCTTTGTCGACATCAGCTTCATTCCGATAAGTGCCCTTAAGGGTGACAATGTGGTGGATCGCTCGCAAAACATGCCTTGGTATCAAGGTTCGTCACTGCTCTATCACCTGGAAACAGTCTACGTGGGAAACCAGGAAAACCACGTCGAAGCACGCTTCCCGGTGCAGTGGGTGATCCGCCCGCAGTCGGATGAATGGCACGATTTCCGGGGCTACGCAGGCCGCGTTGCAGGCGGGGTGTTCAAACCCGGTGACGAGGTGACGGTGCAGCCTTCCGGATTTTCCACCAGAATCAAAGCCATTCACATGGATGGCCGGGAAATCGAGGAGGCATTCAGCCCTCTTTCCGTGGCGATCACCCTCGAGGACGAAATTGATATTTCCAGGGGGGACATGATTGTGAAATCCAATAACCCTCCCCGGGTGGCACAGGATATTGATGCCATGATCTGCTGGTTCTCCGACAAGCCCATGGCCCCGAGGGGAAAATATATCCTGCGCCACACCTCGCGTGAGGTGAAGGCCATCATCAAGGAGGTTAATTACAAGGTGAATATCAACACCTTGCACAAAATCGAGCATGATCTGGAATTCAAGCTTAACGACATCGGCCGGATCAGCCTGCGGACATCAGCGCCGCTGATTCACGATAACTACAAGCGCAACCGGATCACGGGCTCCTTCGTGCTGATCGATGCCCAGACCAATGAAACGGTCGCAGCAGGCATGATTGCCTAGGGAGGCGGGACACTCCTGCCTGCCCGCCATAGCTTCACGCGAAGGCTGGTCCCTCGGCAGCCCAAGCAAGCAACCCAAGCCACTCCGCAGTGGACAAGAGTGTCCACACTCCCTATTTATCCAAATAAAAAAATGAGCGTACCATTACTTGATGTAAACGCCCAGAACCACCCCATCGCCGGGGAGCTTCGTGAGGCATTCGACCGTGTTCTAGAATCAGGCCGTTTCATCATGGGGGATGAGGTCGAGCAATTTGAGGCCAGTATCGCTGGATTTGTCGGAGCCAAACACGCCATCGGAGTGTCATCGGGAACCGATGCGATCCTGCTTGCCCTGATGGCCTTGGGGATCGGTCCCGGGGATGAGGTGATTTGCCCCAGTTTCACGTTTTTTGCCACGGCCGGATGTATTGCCAGGACGGGTGCCACACCGGTATTCTGCGACTGCCATCCTGACAACTTTAACATCGATTTCGATTCGGCCGGCCAGTGTGTCAGCGAGCGCACTAAAGCCATCATTCCTGTCCATCTGTTTGGCCAGTCGGTGGACATGGACACCTGTTCCGCCTTCGCCGAAAAACATGGCTTGGCCGTCGTCGAGGATACTGCACAGTCGCTCGGCGCAAAATACGGAGACAGGTTTTGTGGCGCGATGAGTGAGTTCGGCACCTACAGTTTTTTCCCGTCCAAGAACCTGGGTGGCCTTGGTGACGGCGGCTTGGTGGTGACTCAGGACGACCGCTTGGCCGGGATCGCTGTCAAGATGCGCAACCACGGCATGCACCCACGTTACTATCACCAGCTGGTAGGGGGCAATTTCCGCCTCGATGCGCTTCAGGCCGCCTTGTTGAATGTCAAGTTTGCCCACTACGCCGACTATACCTCCCAGCGCCAGCGGAATGCCGCTTACTACCTGGACCAGCTGTCCGGGGTCGATGGCATCACGCTTCCCATCACGGACGATGGCAATACCCATATTTGGAACCAGTTCACGATCCGGGTTCACGGTGGTAAGCGTGACGCACTCAAACAATCGCTCATTGACCAGGGGATAGGATGCGAAGTGTATTATCCGGTTCCCATGCACCAGCAGGAATGCTTCTCAACAATGGAGCAGGAGAAGCGGGTGGAGTTTACTGTCACGGACAGACTAGCCACCGAGGTATTGAGCATTCCCGTCTACCCCGAACTCGTCCGCGAACAGCAGGACGAAGTGGTCTCTGCAATCAGGAAATTTTTCTAACACACTAAATATACATGATTACACCCAAGAAAATCTGTTGCCTAGGTGCAGGCTACGTCGGTGGCCCGACCATGGCAATGATTGCGGCCAAATGTCCTGACATCCGTGTCGATGTGGTCGACCTGAACGCCGACCGTATTGCCGCATGGAACTCGAAGGAGCTTCCGGTCTACGAACCTGGCCTCGATGAAGTGGTGGACAGTGCGCGTGGCCGTAATTTGTTTTTCTCTACCGAGGTGGAGGAAGCCATTGTGGATGCAGATATTATTTTTGTTTCCGTGGGTACCCCGACCAAGACCTACGGTATGGGCGCGGGTCGTGCGGCCGATCTTTGTTACATTGAGTCGGCAGCCCGTATGATTGCCAGGGTGGCGAAAGGGCCGAAGATCATCGTTGAGAAGAGCACGATCCCGGTTCGGACGGCAGAGGCGATGCGGACCATTCTAGCGGCCAACTCCGGGGACGGTAAGTTCCAGGTGCTTTCAAATCCTGAATTCCTGGCAGAGGGAACAGCCGTCGAAGACCTTCAAAACCCGGACCGCATCCTCATCGGTGGCCAGCGTTCGCCGGAAGGCGACGCCGCAGTCGAGACTCTCGTCAGCGTCTATAACCGCTGGATTCCACGGGAACGGATTCTAACCACCAACCTCTGGTCGTCCGAGCTGTCCAAGCTCGTTGCCAACGCATTCCTCGCCCAACGGATTTCATCGATCAATTCGATCTCCGCCCTTTGCGAAAAAACAGGTGCCGATGTCGATGAGGTGGGACGTGCCATTGGGTTTGACTCCCGAATCGGCCCGAAGTTCCTGAAGGCCTCCGTTGGTTTCGGTGGCTCTTGTTTTCAGAAGGATATTTTAAATCTAACCTATTTGTGCGATCATTTCGGTCTCCCGGAAGTAGCCGCCTACTGGGATCAGGTGATCAAGATGAACGACTGGCAAAAGTCGCGCTTCTCGGAGAAGATCGTCAAGACGCTCTTTAACACCGTTCGCGGCAAGCGGATAGCTGTCTGGGGTTTTGCCTTCAAAAAGGACACCAACGATACCCGGGAGTCGGCTTCCATTTATGTGTGCCGAGATCTATTGATGGAGGGAGCACATATAGCGCTTTATGACCCGCGTGTGCCGGTTTCCCAGATCCACGAGGACCTGCGATATGTGGGTGTTAGCCAGGAGCTGCTCGATACACAGCTCGTCATCTGTAACTCATGTGAGGAGGCTGCCGACAACGCCCACGGTATCGCCGTGCTTACCGAATGGGATGAATTCAAAACTGTGGATTTTGCCGCGGTTTACGAGCGCATGTACAAACCCGCCTTCCTCTTTGATGGCCGTAACGTGATTGATCATGACGCCCTTCGTGAGCATGGCTTCGAGGTCTATGCCATAGGCAAAGGTTAAGCGCTCTTGATGCCCCGATCCTGGGGGGCAACTACAAATATTCTGCTATGAAACGCATACTCGTTACTGGCGGGGCCGGGTTCCTCGGCTCACATCTATGTGAGCGTCTTCTCAATGAAGGCAATGAAGTCATCTGCATGGACAACTACTTCACAGGATTCAAATCCAACGTGGCCCATTTGATGGATAACCCCCGGTTTGAACTTCTGCGCCACGATGTGATCGATCCATTCAAAGTGGAAACCGATCAGATCTACAACCTCGCCTGTCCCGCTTCCCCACCCCACTACCAGTATAACGCCATCAAAACCATCAAGACGTCGGTCATGGGAGCGATCAATTGCCTGGGCGCCGCCAAAAGAACCCAATCACGCGTCTTCCAGGCCTCGACCTCCGAGGTCTACGGCGACCCCGCTGTCCACCCCCAGCCGGAAAGCTACTGGGGCAATGTCAACCCGATCGGTATCCGGTCTTGTTACGACGAAGGTAAACGCGCAGCGGAAACGTTGTTTATGGACTATCACCGGCAGAATGGGGTCGATATCCGCATTGTCCGTATTTTCAATACCTACGGACCCCGCATGAATGCCGAGGATGGCCGGGTTGTCTCTAACTTTATCTGCCAGGCGTTGCGTGGGGAAGACATCACCATCTACGGCGATGGTACACAAACGCGCTCCTTTTGCTACGTCGATGACCTGATCGAAGCGTTTGTTCGCCTCATGAACCAGGATGACGTGACCGGCCCCATCAACTGTGGTAATCCATGCGAGTTCACCATGTTGGAACTTGCCGACAAGGTGCTGGCGAAAGTAGGCGGAGCATCCAAACTCGTTTTCAAGCCCCTTCCCGGAGACGACCCCAAACAACGCCAGCCTGATATCACACTGGCGAAAAAACACCTCGATTGGGAGCCGACAGTAGGCCTGGACGAAGGCCTTGACCGCACCATCAAGTATTTTAAGCAAGTGGTTTGACGGAGCGGGTGATCTACCCTGAAGCCGGGAAATACCCCCGCCCATCCGACGGCTTTAACTATCAATACATTCCGGAATATAATGAGTAAGCCTAAAGTGTATGTTGGAATGAGTGCCGATCTCATTCATCCGGGCCATATCAATATCATTGATGTTGCCAGGGAGTATGGCGAGGTCACTGTAGGGCTTCTAACGGATAAGGCGATAGCAGGTTATAAACGCTTACCCTGTCTTCCCTTTGAACACCGGAAAAGAATCATAGGTAGTCTTAAAGGTGTTAGTCATGTGGTTTCGCAGGAAACGCTCGATTACGTCCCGAACCTAAACAAAATTAAGCCGGATTATGTGGTCCATGGAGACGACTGGAAAACAGGCCCTCAGAAAGAAACCCGTGCACGGGTTATCGAGGCTCTCAGTCAATGGGGCGGTAAACTCATCGAACCCAAATACACCGAGGGACTTTCTTCGACGGCCCTCAACAAGGCTCTGAAGGAAATAGGTACAACACCGGGAATACGGATGGGAAAATTACGCCGGTTGCTAAGCTGCAAACCCATCGTAAGGGCCATGGAAGCTCACAATGGAATGTCAGGGCTGATCGTGGAACGTTGTAGCGTCGATGACAATGGTGTCAAAGAGGAGTTCGATGCCATCTGGCTCAGCAGCCTAACGGATTCGACGGCAAAGGGTCGGCCGGATATTGAGTTCGTCGACAGGACTTCGCGTGCACAAACCATCAACGAGATTTTGGATATCACCACAAAACCCATCATCTATGATGGTGACACAGGCGGCATCACCGAACATTTTACCAAGATGGTGCGATCTCTTGAGCGTTTGGGTGTGTCGGCTGTCATTATTGAGGACAAGGAAGGGCTTAAACAAAATTCACTTTTCGGCAGTGAGCGACCACAGCACCTCCTTGATAAACCGGCGATGTGCGCGAAGATTAACGCGGGCAAACAGGCACAGGTCACGTCCGAGTTTATGATCATAGCCCGGATCGAAAGCTTGATCGCACAACAAGGAGTGGCCGATGCCATTGATCGGGCAGAGGCATATATCAAGGCTGGAGCTGATGCTATCATGATTCATAGCAAGGAGCAGTCTGCGGATGAAATCGTGGATTTTTGTAAGGCCTATAAAAAATTGGACCGTAGGGTGCCGTTGATCAGTGTTCCCACCACGTATAATCATCTCTACGAGGCTGAATTGGCTGAGCTGGGTTTCAGTATGGTCATCTATGCCAACCACCTGCTCCGCAGCGCGTACCCCGCCATGCTCCTAACAGCTGAAACCATCCTGAGGTCAAAAAGATCAAAAGAGGTTGATGGCTATTGTATGTCGGTTAAGGATATCCTGGCTCTTGTCGAGGATGAGTAGGAAGAAGGCAATTATTGGCATGGACGAATGATTGATTGCGCACATTTTTTAAATACCCTGACGGCTCATGGCATCGGGTTTTATGCCGGGGTGCCGGATTCCTTGCTGAAGCACTTTTGTGCCTATCTAGACCAGAATGTTGCCAGTGAAAATCATGTGATAGCCGCCAATGAAGGTGGCGCGGTTGCCCTTGCTTCAGGCCATTACCTCGCAACGGGTAAGCCTGGTCTGGTCTACCTGCAGAACTCCGGGTTAGGTAACTGTGTCAACCCGCTGCTCTCCCTGGCTGACAAGCAGGTGTATTCCATACCCATGCTCCTTATGATCGGTTGGCGAGGTGAACCCGGACATGCGGATGAACCGCAGCACATTAAACAGGGCGCCGTTACGCTCCAGCTTCTGGAAAGCCTTGGTGTCCCCTACGAAGTACTACCCAGGGAAGAAGAGCCGGCCCTGGAGCTTGTTCGGAAATTGGTGGAACAATCGGTTGCGGAACGCTCCCCCGTTGCTTTGGTTGTTCGGAAAGATACCTTTTCCCGTTTTCCAGCCAACCCACAACAGGATGCTGTTAGGACTGACCCAAACCTAACCCTGGGCCGGGAACAAGCCCTGCAGGCATTACTCGACAGACTGGGCCCGGATGTGGCGGTTGTATCAAGCACAGGTATGATTTCCCGTGAGGTGTTCGAGTGCCGCGCAAAAAATAAACTCGGTCATCATCAGGACTTTCTTACCGTCGGCAGCATGGGCCATTGTTCGCAAATTGCCTACGGTGTTGCAAATGCCAATCCGGCGATCGAAGTATGTTGCATCGATGGTGACGGTGCGGCCATCATGCACATGGGTGCCATGGCTATACTCGGCCAGTATCGCGGCGGCAATTTGATCCATGTTGTAATCAATAACGGAAGACATGATTCTGTCGGTGGGCAACCCACTGCGGCATTCGATATATCCCTATCCGGGATTGCATCGGCATGCGGCTATGAAAAAAGTTTCACCGCCAGCACCCTGGAAGAAATGCATGCTGCGCTGGACCTCATGACGACGGAGAGAGCAATGGCATTTTTAGAGATCAAAGTGCTTCCCGGATCAAGGCCCGACCTTGGCCGCCCGACTCTGTCACCAGCCGAAAACAAAGAGTCTTTTATGAACCACTGCAGGACCAGGTAGCCACCGTATGAAGCAGTCGTCTGCCGATATTGGAAACGTGGATGGTGCGTGGCTTGAGCTGCGGGCCTACGTGGAGCAGCTGGGGGCAAACAATATCCTGCTCGTCACCCTTCATGCCTCCTATCAAACATGCGGTGCCGCCGCGATTGTCCGTGCGTTATTTGCTGATAAAAAAATCACCCGCGTATCCGATTACTCGGAAAACCCTAAGGCCGAAGAGGTAGTCAAGCTACTTCAGAAACTAGACAGGCATGAAGGCTATGACCTCATCCTGGCTATTGGCGGGGGGAGCGCCATGGACTGCGCAAAATTAATCAAAGCCTATTGGCATAGCCCCGACCCCGTCTACGGGCACCTTCTGAAGGGCCAGGAATTAACCCCCTGTGATCTACCTCTGGCCGCAGTTCCCACCACCGCCGGCTCCGGTAGTGAAGCGACTCATTTTGCCGTGGTTTATCTAGGTAATGAAAAAATTTCGGTAGCCCACAAAAAATTACTCCCGGACCGCTCGTTCCTGGTGCCGTCGCTACTGAAAAGCCTGCCAAGGCATGTTGCCGCCTCATGTGCCATTGACGCCCTCTGCCAGGGAATCGAATCATACTGGTCAATTCACTCGACTCCTGAGTCAAGGGAGTTAGCCGCCGAGGCAATCCAGAAATCCTGGCGGGCAATGATACCAGCGGTCCTTGATAAAAAGACCGACGACCTCCAGCTGATGGCCGAGGCTTCCCACCTTGCCGGCAAGGCAATCAACCTAACAAAAACAACTGCTCCGCACGCGGTTTCCTATGCTCTGACGACATTTTTTGGTGTAAGCCATGGCCACGCAGTTGGTTTGCTCATGCCATTGTTCCTGGTGTATAATGATGCCGTAACATCATCCGATTGCCTGGACCCCCGCGGTGTCGCGTGGGTAAAAAACAGCGTCTCTCAAATTGCACGTATGCTGGGTTACGACAAGGTGGAACATTTGGCGGATGGACTAACAAAAAGGCTCGGAGAGTTGGGGTTGGAGACAAGTTTAGTGAAACTCGGTATCCAATCAGACCAGGACCGGGCTCTGATCATTCAACACGGGTTCAATCCTCAAAGGGTGAATAACAACCCTAGGAAATTAACACAATCAGCCCTGCTCACCATGCTACAGTGCAAGTCAGGTTGAGAGACAAGTGAATTCTATCAAACACACATGAAAAAAGCACTCATCACCGGAATCACCGGACAAGACGGCTCCTACCTCGCGGAGTTTCTCCTCGAAAAAGGATACGAAGTCCATGGTATCAAACGGCGTGCTTCTTCATTCAACACCGAGCGTGTCGACCACATCTACGAAGACCCGCATATCGAGAATGCCCGTTTCCATCTTCATTACGGCGACCTGACCGATACATCCAACCTTACCCGCCTGTTGAGTGAAATTACCCCGGATGAAGTGTATAACCTCGGTGCCCAGTCGCATGTGGCGGTCTCCTTTGAGGCCCCTGAATATACCGCTGACGTCGATGCCCTCGGCACTCTCAGGCTTCTGGAAGCGATCCGTTTCCTCGGCCTTGAGAAGAAAACCCGTTTCTATCAGGCTTCCACCTCCGAGCTTTTTGGAGAGGTCCGGGAGATCCCACAAAAGGAGACCACGCCCTTCTATCCACGCTCACCCTACGCCGTGGCCAAGATGTATGCCTACTGGATTACGGTGAACTACCGCGAGTCATACGGTATGTATGCCTGCAACGGCATCCTCTTTAACCACGAATCCCCGCGTCGAGGAGAAACCTTTGTAACCCGGAAGATCACCCGGGCGTTGTCTAACATCGCCCAAGGGCTTGAGCCCTGCCTCTACCTCGGAAACATGGACGCTCTCCGCGACTGGGGCCATGCCAAGGACTACGTGCGCATGCAATGGATGATGCTCCAGCAGGATACGCCGGACGATTTTGTGATCGCCACCGGAAAACAAATATCCGTCCGCGACTTCGTCACCATGTCGGCTCGCGAGGCCGGCATAGAGCTCTCATTTTCCGGTGTAGGATTGCAGGAAATTGCCACCGTAAGCGCCGTTGATTCCGAAAAGGCACCCGCCGTTTCTGTTGGGGATGTGATTGTTAAAGTCGATCCGCGCTACTTCCGCCCAGCCGAAGTGGAAACCCTGCTGGGCGACCCGACAAAAGCCAGGGAAAAACTCGGCTGGACTCCTGAGATTACCGTCGAGGAAATGTGCGCCGAGATGGTGGCTAACGACCTGGATCAAGCCAAACGGCACGCCCTGCTCAAATTGCACGGCTACAACGTGGCTGTTGCCAAGGAGTCTTAAAGGCAGCGTGGGCATCTTGCCCGCCACCAACCTGAGTACGCGTCCCAAGCAATATGCATATCCGGGAAAGATGAAAAAACTCCTCATACTCGGTGCTGGTGGAATGGTGGGTTCGGCGTTGGTTCGCGCCGCCGAAAACCGTGGCTACAAGGATATACTCACACCGTGCAGAAAAAGCCTGGATCTTGTCAACCAGGCTGACACCCACGCCTATCTGGCCGAACACCGGCCGGATGAAGTGATTGTAGCAGCAGCCAAAGTCGGGGGAATCCACGCCAATAACACCTACCCGGCAGAGTTCATCTACAAGAACCTGATGATTGCCGCCAATGCGATCGAAGGCTCATACCAGGCAGGCGTCACGCGTTTGCTCTTCCTTGGCAGCTCGTGTATTTACCCAAAATTGGCACCCCAGCCGATGCCCGAGGATTGTCTTCTCACATCTGAACTGGAGCCGACCAATGAAGCCTACGCCGTAGCCAAGATTGCCGGTCTGAAACTTTGCCAGCACTACCGTTCCCAGTATGGTGTCATGTTTCACTCCGCCATGCCCACCAATCTCTACGGCCCCGGCGACAACTACCACCCTGAGAATTCCCATGTCATCCCCGCGATGATCCGCCGATTTCATGAGGCCATGGAATCCGGGGCGGAGACGGTCACCATCTGGGGCACCGGAACACCCCGGAGGGAGTTTCTCTACGTCGACGACCTGGCCGATGCTTGTTTCCATCTCATGGAGTTAGAGAGCCCGCCCGATTGGGTCAACGTCGGTTATGGCGAGGACGTCACCATCATCGAACTCGCCCGGGCTGTGGCGGATGCCGTTGGCTATCAAGGTAAGATCGAGACCGACCCATCGCAGCCTGACGGCACCCACCGCAAGCTCATGGACAACACCATCCTCCGTTCACTTGGCTGGAAACCCAGGGTGCCATTGAATGATGGGCTGAGCAGTGCCTACAAGTATTTTTTGAATGCCGTCGACTCAGGATCACTAAGGTCCAAATAACCTGATAGATTTAATTATGAGACGTGTTTTTGTTTCCGGATGTTACGATATTATTCATGCTGGACACCTCCAGTTTTTTGAAGAGGCAAGGGCACTCGGCGATCACCTGACAGTCAGCTTTGCCTCTGAAGACGTTCTCTGGCATCACAAACAACGCAGGTCGTCGATTCCTGACGAACACAAGAAGGCCGTGCTTGAGGGTCTTCGAATGATCGATGAGGTTGTCATAGGAACTGACCATGATATGGGCCTGGATTTTAAAACCTATTTTCTCGAAGCCAGACCCAATGTGTTGGCCGTCACCGAAGACGACCAATACGAAACCATCAAACGCGACCTCTGCAACCAGGTTGGAGCCAGCTATCATGTGCTTGCCAAAACCCCTCCTAAATTCGACCCGGTTTCCACATCGGGCATCGTCAAATGGGTCAAGGCTCCCACTGAAGCACCTCTCCGGGTCGATTTCGCAGGGGGTTGGTTGGATGTGCCACGTCACTCCCGCGAGGGTGCCTATATTGTCAACTGCGCCATCTCGCCACTTGTTAGTCTGCGTGCGTGGAACTACGAAAAACGCTCCGGACTCGGCGGCAGTGGCGCATGGGCACTTCTCAATGGAGAAGACGGCGTCGATGCCGAGCTCGACCTCGGAGTCGGTTGGCAAGACCCCGCCGTCATCCGGGAAACCGGACTCTGCGTCTGGCGCAGCGGTCAACGCCCGGTGCTCGATTTCAAAAGAAATGGCGATATGCTGGCAGGCAAGATGGCCATCCTCTGGACCGGCTCCGAACACGATACCCCCGGCTTCGCCGATCGCCAACGCGATTACGACAAAATCGAGACCTCGGCGAAGTTAGCCCGTCTGGGAATTCTCAACGAAGACATCCAGCAACTAGCCGAAGGCATCCGCCTCTATCATGATGCCCAACTCGACGAAGGTATGGAGCCGCTCCCAAACATCGCCGGCGCACTGGCCTGCAAATACTGCGGCGGTGGTCACGGCGGCTACGCCGTCTACCTCTTCGACACCCAAACCCAGCGCGACACCGCCACCACCCAAACCAAAAACCTGCGCGCCATCGAGCCTTACTGTGTTTGAGTCGGGAAGTCTGGAAGTCCTTGGAGTGCGGACGGCTTGCCTCCGCTCTGCGGCTGGGAAGCTTGCTTCCTGCGGCGGGGTTCCATCGTCCAGCCAATTTTGGGCTTCCATCGTCCAAGAAAATTTTCGCGCATTTCGCCTATTTCGCGGTTCCAAAATTGCTCCCATCGCCCAAGAAAAAATTCGCCCAATTCGCCAGATTCGTGGTCAAAAAATGAAGTAGCAACCCAAGTCTTCTTTCGCGTATTCAGCGTATTTTGCGGTCAAAAAAACAGCCTCACGGCCAGGTCCTCATCCGAAAATTACGTGTCTTCCATGGTAAAAAAACAATGACTTCAGGACGTCAAGACGTCAAGTCTGCCCGCAGTAGCCTTGGCGAAGGAGGCACTTCCCGGCTGCCGTCCTTCAAGACGGTAAATGTCATCGGTTTGCCCGTCGCGGTCACCACCTATCAGAATGCCATCGACTGGATCAAGTCCGCCGCCCTCGACCACAGCCGGGCCTACGCTGTCGAAGCCGCCAACACCCACGTCGCCGCCCTCGCCAGACACGACCGCAGTTTCGGCGAGACGATGGGAAAATTCGACCTCATCACCCCCGACGGCATGCCGCTGGTCTGGTCGGTGAACCGTCAGCTGGAGGAAAAAGAAAAACTGACCGACCGCGTCTACGGCCCCACCTTGATGTTGAGAACCATCGAGGCCACCCAGGGAGATCACGGGTTCAGCCACTTCCTCTTCGGCGGTAAACAAAGCACGCTCGACAAACTCCAGCAACGATTCGCCACCGATTACCCGGAGACCACCATTGCCGGTGCCTACTCGCCTCCCTTCGGGGAATGGCCAGAGGACGAGCTCGACCGCATCTGCCAGAAAATCCGCGACTCCGGCGCCAACCTCGTCTGGGTCGGCCTCGGCTGCCCCAAGCAGGAACACTGGATCGCCCGGCACAAGGACCTACTCCCCCCCGCCGTCTACTTCGGCATCGGCGCCGCCTTCGCCTTCCACGCCGGCGAGGTCAAACAAGCGCCCGCCTGGATCCAAAAATGCGGCATCGAATGGCTCTACCGCCTCTGCAAGGAGCCACGCCGCCTTTTTAAAAGGTATTTCACCTACAACACTTTTTTCGTTTGGTACTCAATAGGGGACCAAATGAGAGACTAGGGGTAAAGTCGAAATGCTGAAACAGCACGTTATGAGTTCATAGCTCATTTCCTATTTTTAATTTAACTTTCCACCTCCCCAACTTCAAAAAAAAATGAAGCTTTCCATGCGCATACGTCTATTGAACGAATATATTAAATTGCTTCGTTCATACTGGAGGGATATGGTGCGATACTCCAAACACGCTTGTCTGGGATGGAATCGTAATAGCTACGATTCCGGCCAGCATGAAGGCAGGATCATTGCATCCTATCATGTTGTCGAAAAAGGTTTAAGCATGCCGGATTTTCGCCCCTGCTTTGGAGTGCCCATCGTAAAGTCACTTATTAGGTTGCTACAACAAGGAGGTAGGAAATTTAATTGGTGCAATAATATCAATTACGTAACAGCGGTTCAAGTGGTGCGATCTTACATGGATAGACACCACGATTTAGGTATTGATCTTAGTGAATTATATACTGATGAGGAAATTGACTTTGGTAAAGATGATCCATGTGTATTGGATGTTGTGGCAGGGAGTCGTAACTACCAGAGAGAAACATATTTTTCAAAATCGCAAAGTAATTTTGCAGAATTTGCGAGAAGCCGTCATAGTTGTAGGGTCTTTGATTTAGATAAGACAGTTGAGCTAAAGAAAATATATGATGCCATCGACACGGCAAGATTTTCGCCTTCCGTATGTAACCGGCAATGCTGGCGAGTACACGTATATCAGGATAAGAAGCGAGTGGATGCCTTGTTAGCTTTGCAGGATGGCAACCGTGGTTTCGGTCACACTATTCCAACAATCTTGGTTGTTACAGCCAGCCTAAAAGTTTTTGATGGCTTTAAGGAAAGAAACCAAGCCTTTATCGATGGTGGTTTATTTAGTATGAGCCTGATGTATGCCTTGCACCATCAGGAGTTGGGCTGCGTGCCGATGTGTTGGTTGGCTTCCAACGAGCGGGACGATGAATTTCGCGGGCTTGCTGGCCTAAGTGATGACGAGGTGATTATGATGTTGCTGGGAGTGGGCGTACCGGTAGATGAATTTGCTGCGCCAGCCTCACAAAGGCGATCCATCGAGGAAATTACGACTGTATATTGAACAAATTGACCTTTGGGGAGACAAACTGCGATTATTTGATGAAAATTGGAATACTCACATTTCATCTGGGACCTAACCACGGAGGGTACCTTCAGGCGTATTGTCTATGTGAGTATATTAAGTCCATGGGACACGAGGTAGAAATCATCAATTACAAGAATGCGCACCATCACGATCGTGAAACCTTCAGACCGTGGGTTTACCGCCGTCCATGGAAGTTGTATCATGCTTGGATTAAGGAGCGAGTATTCAGGAAAGCCTATCAAGAACTCCCGCTCAGCGAGTTTACTACCAATGTGAACGAGGTGAAATGGGAGAAGTATGATGTGGTGGTTATTGGCAGTGATGTGGTTTGGGATTTTTCATGGCCGTGGCTCGGGCACGATCACGTCTATTTTGGTGATTTTGGCAGGGAATATCACGGCAAGAGAATTGCCTACGCTCCCAGTTCAGGCACAGTGCATCCTGAGACAGTTATTCCCACTTGGGTGAAAGAAGGCCTGGCAGGGATGGACGGCATTTGTGCCCGAGATGAGAACACCGCCTGCATCGTAAGGAAGGCCTGCGGACGCAATCCGCTGGTGGTGGTAGACCCCACGTGGTTGGATATGGAATACTGTGAAACTCCAGTAACCAAGGAAAAGCACTTAGTGGTTTATGCCTATGAAGTTTCTGAGGATGAGCGAAAAGCTATTGTAGCCTACGCAAGAAAAAACGGCCTCAGAATCATCGCCCTAGGTTACTCCCAGAGCTGGGCAGATGAGAATAATATGAAACTAGGGCCGCTTGAATGGCCGGCGATCATGGAGCGAGCCAGTGCCGTGGTGGCAGGCACTTTTCATGGCACCTTGTATGCGATTAAGACGCAGAGTCAGTTCGTGACTCTCTACAATGATCGTATCAAATACCGGATTCAAAAACCCTTGCAAGTAGCAGAGCTCGAGCAGCGCATGTTAAAATCGGCAGCTGACTTTGAGGAAGTCATGAACCAAGTTATCGACTACCGAGTAGTCATGGATCGCCTTGGCCCGTATGTCGAAAGCTCACGTGCTTATCTGAGCGAACACTTAACGTAACAATTAATTAATTTCATAGAATGAATCAACGTACCATAATTCTGGCAGTCCTTTTTGTCGTTCTATTACCACTAGCTTTATTGTTAGGGCAATGGTCAGCCACTGATCATGAGATGGCCATGTCCGTGGCTGCTGGAATTGTGATTCTGGTTGTAATCGCAGTCATGCAACGATCCATCTGGCTGCTTATTCCCTTGTTCTACGCTTTCAGATTTCCGCTAAGCCTGCTGCCTGGAGGATTTGCATTAAAGGACGTTATAACGATGGGGGTTGCAGTTGTAATGGTCATGATTTGGATGGTAAAGCGTTATGAAATTCGTTTGAGATTTAGCTGGATAGAAGGAATGATACTGATTCAATATGCTTGCCTGGCACAAGCATTTATGAGGAATCCTGTGGGTTTGTCTATTCTAGGCGGGGATACGGTAGGAGGGCGTCCATATTTTGAAATCGCAGTGACGGCTATCGTCTTTCTAGTACTGGGTACACAAGTTGTGGATTTAAAAAAGGTTCGGTTGGCTGCGAAATTTTATTTATTTGGTGGCATAGGGTCGGCCGCGTTGGAGGTCGTGGCAAGTGTGTTCCCTAGTATAGGGGTTTATATTGCAAGAATCTATCAATTGAACAGCATCGGGGGGATTATGTCCTCCTTGGCCGTCGAAGGGGGATACGGCCAGGTAAACGAGTATAGTGTTGGTAGGAAGGAGTATTTATCGTATATAGTGAAGCCTCTCTTTGCATGGCTGCTCGCTATTACCCGACCATTAGGATTGGTGAACATCCGCAGACCCTTAATAGTATTGGGGTTTGTGATTGTCATGCTTGCGGCGCTATTGAGTGGATTTCGTAGCTTGTTAATCTGGATAGGCATGATGTATATTGCAGCTGCCATTATACGACGCCATAAAGAGGATATTGTTGTGGCTGTATTAGGAGGCATCATTATGTTATGCGTACTCGTCGGCGGAAATGGCCAGATTTTTGATCTGCCTCTCCCTGTCCAACGGACTCTTTCGTTTTTACCAGGAAATTGGGATGCTCTGGCCGAGGGGGATGCTAACAGCTCGGCTCAATGGCGATACGATATGTGGAGAGAGGTGATGACGTCCGACAAATATATTGAAAATAAGTTCATTGGTGACGGTTTTGGATTCAGTATGGACGACCTGAAATTCCAGGGGCAATTGTATATGGAAGGTGGTTTGACTCCCGAAATGATGCAGGAGCACTTTATGCGCGCGGGGCAGTACCACAGCGGCCCCATCCAGACGATTAACCGGGTAGGTTATGTAGGACTTTTTCTACTTACCATCGGGATGATTATTTTTGTGCGGTATGCCTTGCGGGTGATTAGGAGGGCGGAGGGGACACCCTATTATATTTACGCGATGTTTGTGGGTTTGCCCATGGTTGTGTATCCATTCTTTTTCTACCTTGTCATTGGTGGTTACCAGGAAGCAATGGCGATGATGACCATCAGTGGAGGCATGCTCAGGTTGATTGAAAACTCCATGGACCGTTTCGGTGATGGCACCGTGTCGGCAGGCTAGACTGTGTGGCCTGGGTGCGGTCGCTGCTTGCCAAATAGCCTGCATTCCCTGCGTCGCGTTGATGTGGAAAAACGAATACCTATGCAAATGAACGATATATTACCGACCATACTGGGGCGTGATCATTCCTTTCTGCGTGAGGACATGGAGCACGCGCGTGCCAACATCAAGGATGCTCTCGGGAGTGCGCGGGTATTGGTGATCGGGGCGGCCGGGTCCATTGGTTCCGCGTTTGTCACCGAGCTGGCACAATATGGATTAGGTGGCTTGCACCTGCTCGATGTCAGCGAAAACAATCTGGTGGAGGTGGTGCGCCAGCTCAGGTCGGGCGGCATTCACCTCCCGGATGATTTTAGAACTTACGCCATCGATTTTTCCGCGATGGAGATGGCAGCATTGCTCAAGGTTGAACAATATGATTATGTCTTGAATTTTTCAGCGCTGAAACATGTGCGGTCAGAGCGCGATCCATACACCTTGATGCGGCTGCTGGAGGTCAATGTCGCTGGTAACGCCAGGCTGCTGGATGCACTCGCCGGCCAGAAGCAGCTGCAGCGTGTGTTCAGCGTGTCCTCGGATAAGTCGGTGCGCCCGGCGAATCTCATGGGTGCCTCGAAGGCATTCATGGAAAGGATCTTCCTCTCACGGGCAGATGAAATGTCATTCACCAGCGCACGCTTTGCCAATGTGGCGTTTTCGGATGGCAGTCTGCTGCACAGTTTCCGGCATCGCTTTGAAAAAAGACAGCCTCTCAGCGCTCCATCCGATGTGCTGCGGTACTTCATCACCCATGAAGAAGCGGGCCAGCTGTGTTTGCTCTCTTGTTTTGATGGCAATAACCGTGAAATCTATTTTCCGCAGTTTCGTCCAGACAAGGATATGATGAGCTTCGCCGATATTGCCCGCACGTTTTTACATGCGCAGGGGTACCGTGCTCTGGAGTGCGACAGTGATGCGCAGGCGCTTGCCAAAGCCGCCGAAATGCAGCCGGGTGACCGTGATTGGCCCTGCTATTTTTCCGGCTCGGATACCAGCGGTGAGAAAATGTATGAGGAATTCAATGACCCGGACGAAAGCCTGGATCTTGATCGCTACCAGACGGTGGGCGTGGTGACGGATCCCGTCTATCATGGTCGTGAGGGGTTAGACAAGGCTCTCGCAATGATCGAGGCCTGTAGAACCAAGGGAACGTGGACCAAGGAGGATCTTGTCCGGGCCGTGGCGACGGCCGTGCCTGAACTCAACCATGTTGAAACCCATAAGAATCTCGACCAGAAGATGTAATAAACAGATATGAGAAACATTCCATTATTTGACCTCAATTTCGGACAGGAGGAAGAAGATGCCGTTATTGAGGTACTGCGCTCGAAGTGGATTTCCATGGGGCCAAAAACCAAGGAATTCGAAGATGAGTATGCCCGCTTGCACCATTCCTCCCATGCCATCGCAGTGACGAACTGTACGGCTGCGCTTCATCTGGCTTTGAGGGTTTGCGGAATTGGTCCGGGAGACGAGGTGATCGTGCCATCGTTGACGTTTGTCGCTACGGCAAGTGCCGTCAGGATGACCGGTGCCGTCCCTGTGTTTGCAGATGTTGTGTCGCTGCAGGACTGGACTATTTGCCCCCGGGACATAGAACGCAAAATCACGGCAAGGACCAAAGCGGTGATACCGATGCATTTTGGTGGCCACGGTGCGGACATGACCAGGATTTGTGCTCTAGCTAACAAACACGGTCTCAAGGTCATTGAGGATGCCTGCCACGCCCCGCTTGGGCAGCGGGATGGACGTTACTTGGGCACCTTTGGTGATTTTGCCGCCTACAGCTTCTATTCGAACAAAAATATGGCGACCGGTGAAGGCGGTATGCTGCTCACCCAAAATGAGGAATTTGACCAACGCTGCAGGCTGCTCCGCGCCCACGGCATGACTGCGACCGCCTTTGATCGCGAACAGGGTAAGGAGTTCTACGATGTAGTGGACTGGGGCTACAATTACCGCATGGATGATATCCGGTCGGCAATAGGTCTGGCCCAGCTCGCTAAGCTCGAAGCCGATCTGGAGAAACGGCTCGCCCTGGCCAATCGCTATCGCGAGAATCTCGGGTCGTGTACTGATGTTTGTGTGCCGTTTGCCGATTACCCCGGCGTCTCCTCCAACTACGTCATGGGAATACTACTCAATTGCGGAAATAGGAAGAACATCCGGAAGGCCTTAGCCGATGAGGGCATCGGCACGTCCATGCATTACCCGCCGGTACATCAGTTTGCCTGTTACCATGAGTTTGCAACACATCTGCCAATGACCGAGGACATCGGCAGTCGTGAGTTATCACTGCCGCTGCATTTTAGAATGGAAACTGAAGACGTGGATTACGTTTGTGAGGAACTGATCAATACATTAGCAAACCAATGATATGAAGGACGGTGTTTTTCTAGTGGGGGCATTTCATGAAATGGTTGAATTGCTCGAATCGCTCAATGTACCCATCCTGGGTTTGATCGACCATAACAAGGATTTGGATGCATGCTGCAAACAATACCGTATTCTTGGAGACGACCATTGGCTGTTAGGTCACGGTCCGCAGGAGACAGCTGACCAGGTTGTCATTTCTCCGGACACCCCTACAATAAGAGAAAGAATAGCGGTTTCATATCAGAAGCGTGGTTTTCACTTACCCGTGGTTGTTGGCGGTGAGGTGTCAAAATATGCCCAATTGGGGGCGGGCACGGTGATTCAAAAACTCGCCTATGTCTCGGCAGGTTGCAGATTAGGTTGTGGTGTCAAAATCAACATTGGTGCAAGGGTGATGCATGATGCAACCATTGGTGACTTTGTTACAATCGCTCCTGCAGCTGTGATTTTAGGTCATGTGACGATAGCGGATGGTGCCTATATTGGTGCGAATGCTACCATACTTCCACATGTGCAAGTGGGTGCAGGAGCCACAGTCGGCGCTGGAGCAGTAGTCACGAAGGATGTGCCGGCAAACGAGATCGTGAAGGGGGTGCCCGCTTGTTAATTTGACCTCTTTGCGGTTTGTTTTGATGATCGGTGAAAAAATAAATGTTGATACGACCTCCACGGGGGATGATAGGCTGGGATGTTCTGGATCATTCAATTCTGGTGAATCTGGGACGGGTCTCGTATTCGTTATACCTCTTGCAGCTCATCGTATTGATATGCCTTGCTCCCTGGCTGACGAGGAAGCTGAAAATTTATCCATGGGTGAATAAATTGCGCAACTAACAACTATTTATCGTGAATACAATAGAACCAGCAAAGTTGACTAAACTGAAGGCAGTATCCATTCCCCCGGATATGTCTATCCGCGAGGCGTTTTCCAAGATGGACTCTGATAACGTACGTCTGTTATGTCTCATTGATAGCGATCGGTATCAGGGGATTGTTAGCGCAGGTGATATCCAGCGCGCCATTATCGCCAATAAGAGCCTTGATACTCCTGTGCGGGAAGTTTTGCGAACAGAGGGTGTTCGGTTGGCTCATCAATCGGATGACTTTGAATCGGTCAAAAAATTGATGCTGGAATTCAGGACCGAGTTTATGCCAGTTCTCAACGATGAGGGTCAGCTTGTGGATGTTCATTTCTGGGATGATGTATTCACTCATGTAAAACCATCCAAAGGGCAGATTGATCTGCCGGTTGTAATTATGGCAGGAGGAAAAGGCACACGCTTGAAGCCATTCTCTAATATACTTCCAAAGCCGCTGTTTCCTTTGGGTGACAAAACCATCGTAGAAACCATCATGGACAAGTTTCATGATGTTGGTTGTCGACGCTTTCATTTCTCCGTTAATCATAAGGCGGAGTTCATAAAGTCGTATTTTGATCATTTAGAGGGCGCGGATTACAATATCAAATATTTCAAGGAAGATGAACCGTTAGGGACAGCAGGTAGTTTAAATCTGATCAAGGGCCAAATTAGCGAAACGTTCTTTGTATCGAACTGTGACATCGTCATTGATGCTGACTATAGCGAATTCCTTGACTATCACCGTGAGCAGAATAACGAAATCACCATGGTCGTATCTCTGAAGCATATTAAGATTCCTTATGGAACGGTTGAGACTGAGGAAGGCGGGCAAGTGACTAATCTGACAGAGAAGCCAGAACTGACGTATATGATTAATGCCGGCCTATATATTCTTGAACCTCATTTGCTAGAGGAGATCCCCATTGGAAAGTTTTATCATATCACTGACCTCATTGATGCAGCTAGGATGAGGGGCGCGCGCGTTGGAGCCTATCCCATTAGCGAAAAATCCTGGTGTGATATTGGTGAATGGGCTGAGTATAGGCGTACATTAAGTGTGTTAGGCATTGCTTGATATTGGGTAGAAAATTTGGTGTTTGTGTTGCGTAAAAGATTCAGCCTATGAAGAACTATCTATTGATTCTTTTCAGCCAGGTTTTGCCAACTTGGTTCGGGCGTCAGGTGCGCAACATGACTATGGCTCTTAACAAGAAAGCCGAAAAGCCCATGCCGTTTCTTGAGGGGATCGATCATTTTGAATCGCCCCATAGGAAAAACAAAAGCGTTCTGGTGGTGATGAGGCCATCAGCCTGGCTTACAGCATTAGCGCAGTACCCGGATATCAAGCTATACAACAATTCAGGATTTATCTATGGTCTTGTCCAGGCACTCAATGCCAATGGATACGTTGTCGATTTGCTCGCAGAAAATACGCCCATAAAGTTGACAAAGGAGTATGACCTTTTCATTGGTCACGGCGGTAGCTGCAAACCTACCATTGAGCAACTTGCTCCTGGAACTCCCATCTATCAATATATATCAGGCTTATATTGGAAAGTGTTTGATATTGAATCAGATGAACGGTATAATCGCTTCTTTAATAAATATGGAGGTCGAAAACCGCAAGCGCACCGGCGGTCGATTACCGAGATGATTGAAGGTTTGGAGTATTTGAATGAAAAGGCAGGCGTCTTGTTTTCAATCAACTGCCCAAGAATGGTTGCTGCATATGGCTCGTACGCAGAAAAATTCTACTTTACAGGCTTGGGGGCATACTTGGATGAACTATTTAAGGTAAATATTGAGGATAGAAACTATGTTGAAGGCCGCAAGAACTTCATCTATGTCGGGGGAACAAGTGGCAACTTACAGAAGGGCTTGGATCTGCTGATTGAGGCATTTTCTAAAACCCCTGAGCTGAACCTCTATATCTATTGCAAAGTGGAGGAAGAGATCCTGCAATACTGTAGGAAGGAGCTGGCTTCTCCTAACATTCATTACATTTACCACTGGCGCTACAAGCCGTTTCATAAGAGCTTAAAGAAACTTCTGCAGAAGACCGTTTATTCAGTGCATGCGCCTATCAATATTGGCATGGGTACCGCTTTCATGGCTACGATGGGCGTCGGCATGATACCCGTGGGTTATGTCGATCTGGCCGATCCCGGGGAGAGTGCTGTGCTGACAGACTCTTGGCAAGTGGATGCTCTGCGGGCCTGTATACGGGAGGCTAGCGAGAAGTCGCCCGAGTGGTGTCGCGAGGCTTCAAGGTTGACGGTGGAAAAATATCGCGCACATTCTGATCCTGACACGGTACAGCAAAATTTCAGGGAAATGTTTTCTCTGGTCAAATAACTGATTGCGGTTAACTTGTTAGTTTGCTGCCAGATGTCAAGCAGGCGGTGTTGATCCTCAAACCTACAAATAAGGTGAATATCAAGCGATACTACATTCTCATGACCACATTACTTACCGTCGGTAATGTATGTGGGCTTGTTGATGAGAATGCAAATGGCATGAGCGATGTCTGGGAACGGAAGTTCCAAGTGGTCGATGCCGACCCACTGGCCGACCCGGACCTTGATGGGCAGAACAATCTGCTTGAAAGCATAGCTGGCACGGACCCCAATGATAGTGGATCGGTGCTGAGTATCGAGCATACGGAATACAGCGCCAACTCTGCGCTTGTCAGCTGGCAAAGCTACCGTGGGCAGAGGTATCAGCTTGAGAGATCTTCCAGTCTGTCTACAACAGGCTGGGTGAATGAGGGCGGGGTGATGATTGGCACTGGCGGGATGATGCTTGCCAGGGCTGCTCAAACGGGGGATTTACATCGTTTTTACCGGGTTGTGGCACTCAGCGGTCAATCAACGCTTTTACAGGATGCCGCAGCATCAATCACCCATGATACAGACGGTGACGGGCTTAGCGACATTTCTGAAATCAAGCTGGGCTATGACCCCTTTGACGCCCAGTCGCATTGGCGGGCGCCCGGAATCAGTTTTGGTGCGAGTCTGGTAATCAGTTGGAGTTCCTCGGAAGGTAAAATCTATCGATTGCAAAGTAGGTCCGCGCTGCCCGGAAGCGAATGGGAATACGATGGGGAAGCACTCCCCGGAACCGGAGAGCCCATGGTTGTGACCTCAGTGAGAACTGACAGCGCACAACGTGAATATCGTGTCCTGGTAGAGGACGTGGATACAGATGGTGATGGTTTGACGGACTGGGAGGAACTTCAGGTTGGGTATAACCCGCAACACGAGAAAACAGATCCTTTAGGTCCGGGAGATTGGCTGGCGATGCAGGAGCTGCTGACAGCTGATAACGTCGTCTCGGTGAAGGCGAAGGAGGCGGTTGCCAATATCACGCGCATGGAGGACGGCGCATTTGAGTTGATTCGCACGGGAGGTCTGGATGCCTTGCAGGTGGCTTACACGGTCGGTGGCACCGCCGTCGCCGGTTCTGACTATGAATCCTTGAGCGGCACGGTAACCATGCCCTTCGGCCAGAACTCCGTGGTGATTCCGGTCAAACCCCTGGCCAGCTCATCGTTGAGCTTGAGTGAATCTGTGGTTGTAACGCTCCAGGACCTGTCGACGTATGATCCCGGAGTCCAGGATTCCCAGCAAATCAATGTGATCAGGGAGGTGGCGATCAATGTCCGGGACCATGGCGCCGTGGGAGACGGAGTCACCGACGATACTTTGGCTATCCAGGCTGCCCTTGAGGCTTTGGAAGCATCAAACACACACAACACACTGCATTTTCCTACGGGTCAATACCGCTTAAATCAATTAACTCGTGATTATTATACGATTAGCAGTTTATGGCGTATTTTGACCTTTGGAGCAAGTGATCTGGCAGGGCGCGACATTGTGTTTTCAGGTGATATTGGGTCCTCATTATATTCCACGGTGAGTCCCACCCGTGCTCATATCATGGTAGCTATAGCTTCGTTCAGATCCTTGACTTGTAGAGGCGTGACTTGGGAAAAAGACAGCGTACCGTTGTCTGAAAAAGCAGGTGGTGAGCCTAACGGTGCTGATGGAATTTCCTTAGTGGCTGAAGATTCTAGGATCGTAGAACACGTTAAGTTCCATGGCTGCAAGTTCATTAACTGCCATGGGGCGTTGATGATAACAGCCAATGGATTTGATCGTCGAGGTCATTTGCGCCAGTTAGGGTTTTATCACTGTGACCTCCTGAATCCATTTGGCGCTAATACGGAAAACAGCACATCGGCATGGGGAGGAGGGCAGCAAACCTACATATCCCAGTGGGTCGGCGACGCCATCTACAAAGGGAACGTTTTTGAAGGTGGTGGGGCCGATATGACGGATACCACAACGAGTCCTGGCGGGTGCCTCAAGGACGCCGCTGTTATCGGAGGGCCACAGCGCTTGATATTCCAGGACAACATCGTTAGACGAATGGGCATCGAAGCCGTTTTTCATAACGGCAGGGCAGGGTGGATGAGCCAATCCTTGACATCATTCACTATTCCTCCAGCTGACGGAGTTACAGTATCGACCGTGGATGTTCTGGATATTCCAACTACATTCGAGCCAGGGCAGATTATTATAATGCACACGCCCACGACAGCGACAGTTGAGGGAAAAGATAGCGTGTTCAGAGTAACGGCATATGATGCTATCAATCGAAGGGTAAGCCTTGTGAATGATGGTTATATTATTAATGCTGATCCAGGTATGAGTATACCGTTGCGGGCGGATATCTATCTGGATACTGCAACGCCACTACCGTTGTCGCGCATCGAAAACAATCTGATCGAAGGGTATTTTCCACCCGGCTCAGACGACATCGCCTACAGTGTAGGGATTACGATGAATACGCATGCGCTGGTCAGGGGAAACGTCATCAAGGGTTATGTCGTTGGAGTCATGTCTTATAAGGAGAGAATGCCGCATCCATGGTCACGGGGGTTGATGGTTGATTCCAATATAATTCTAGCGAGAGATTCCGCCCAAGACATACCGTTTGGAGTAATGGGTGTTCGTTCTTGGGCAAAGGATCAGGAAATTAGTCGCAACATTGTGATGGCACCCCTATCCAGGAAATTTGCCGGTATTGTCGCATACGGGGATGGAGCCTTAATCCAGGACAACTGGGTAATTGCCATGCAGGTAGAGCGCCATGACTATACTTCAGGGCTTCGCTCATTGGGAGTGGGTATAGGGAATTCTGGAATCAATACTGTGTTTGAGGGGAATCGCACATTCGGGTTTGATGTTGGCTGCGGCCCCGCTGGAGCGAGTCAATCAATCCCTCACCGGGTGATTTCTCACTATAGCCTGAATGATACCTTGCCGGTCGACCCCCGTGGGGTGATCCCGGAATAAGTGCCGTTGCCATACAGGTGATACGGTTGGCTTTGAAGTATGAGTGCCAAGTCACAAATTTCCAAAACCATCGCGAGCTCGTGGTTGTCATTGGTGATCATAACTGCATGCCAGTTGATTATGATTCCACTGGCGTTGGGCGCCTTGGACAAGGTGGATTTCGCCTTGTTTGCGGTGATCACCCAAATGATGATGGCCATCATGCTGGCCGAGGTGGGAGTGCGCTCCGCCTGTGCCAGGCTGTTGATTGATGCCCGGGCCCAAGGGAGTGCAAAGTATAACAAGGTGTGGATGGCCTCGGTGTGTGTATTTTGCACACAGGCTGTGGTGATGCTTCTCCTGATCCTAGGCTTGGCACCGTTCTTGGCGGATATTTTTAATTTATCTCCGGAGCAACGCGACTTGGGGCAGGCGATCTTCTTAGTGGTTGGTCTGCTGAACGCTCTGGGCTACGCCCTCAGTATATTTTCAACGGCACTCTACGCGGGTCAACGTTTGGCACATGTGAATGTAGTTTCAGCGGTCACCGGGGTGATTCAGCTGATTTCATTTACAGTAGCGATAAAATCTGGTGCCCAACTATGGGCCTACCCGATCAGCATGGCGACCGTCTCTGTGTTCTCAAACTATTTATTAATTAAACAAGCCTTCAAATACCGATTGGTGGGGGTGTTTAAGATAAAATTGGTCGAGTGGGAAGAAGTTAAAACGGTGTTCCGCCTGGGAATGGATGTGTTTGTCGCGGCCATGTTTTCTGTGGTCATGGGGAACTCCCTTCTTCTCTTCAGCGGGCATCTGTTGACTCTGGAGCAGACGGCGATGCTTGCCGTCAACCTCAAGTTGGTGAGTATGATGACTAACATATTGCAGCGCATCCCTGGGTCTGCCAGTCCGATGCTGATGAAAATGGTCAGCGAGGGGAATGATGTACAATTTAGAGTATGGTGGAAGCTGATTACCAAAGCCACCATCAGCATTGCCTTGATTTGTGCAGGCATGTTTGTGATCTGGAATAACAGGGTGGTAGAGCTCTGGACGTCTGAGGACATGCTATTGGGTAGCACGGCTGTGTTGTTGATCTCATTAATTCCGTTCCGGTATCTGGCTCATTATCAATTTGTTAATTCTTTGACGATCTTTAAGGAAATTCGGAAGGTGAAGTGGTTGCTAGTGTGGGAGGTCATTCTGTATGCTGGGTTGGCATGGGTGCTGGCAAAGCAATTCGGGTTGATAGGACTATTGTCGGCGAATTTGTTAAGTATGTTGGGAGGCGCGCTGTTCTCAGGTATGAAGTGGTTTGCCATCTATTCAAGAATTCCGTTCAAGGCTTTAGTGCACCTATTTCTAAAACCGGTAATCTCCTTAATGTTGGCATTTGCTCTCCTGTATATGTTAGGCGGCTTGATCGGGCGGGCTAACCTGCTCACAGATATTTCCTTGTCGTTTCTATGGGGGGGGCTTTCCCTGGTGATGGGTTATCTGTTTATTCTTGATAACCATGACAGGGGGCACTTGTTAACGCTGTTGGGGGCATTCAGGAGACGATTGTCAAAAAGGGCGGTCTGAAGCGTGGTTTGCGCGCTCTAAGATAACGAAGAGATTTTATGAAACAAAAAGTAATGTTCATTCTGGGGACGAGGCCTGAAGCCATCAAGATGGCACCGGTCATACGCTCCTTTAAGGAAGCTGGCCACTATGAAACCATTGTCGTGGCGACAGGGCAGCATCGCGAAATGCTTGCTCAAGTTCTGAATTTTTTTGAAATCCAACCGGACGTTGATATGGGTTTGATGGTGCCGAACCAGACCTTGCCCGAGTTGACGGCAAAGGCTCTGGCTGGCTCGAGTTCCCTGATTGTCGAGCATCAGCCGGCCATCGTTCTGGTGCAGGGTGACACCAGTACGGCGTTTGCCGGTGGTCTGGCCGCCTTCCTCAACAAGGTGCCCGTCGCCCATATTGAAGCGGGGCTCAGGAGCGGGCGTATGGATTCACCATTTCCAGAAGAGGCCAACCGGGTGTTGCTCAGTAAGATAACAAGTTTACATTTGGCTCCGACCCGTGGAGCTGCGGACAACCTGAACGGTGAGGCTATTGACCAGGGGGTGCATGTTGTCGGCAACACGGTTGTGGATGCGTTGTTGCAGGGGCTTGAGATCATCAGGAGCCGCGGCGAGGAATCCTATTTTGAAAAGTTTGAGATGATCGATTTTGAGCGTGAAGTCATTTTGATAACCATTCATCGCCGTGAAAGTTTTGGTGAGCCGATCAAAGAGATTTGCAAGGCCATTAGAACGATTGCCTCGCGTCATATGGATAAGACCTTGGTCTATCCGGTTCATCCAAACCCGAACGTCCGCAATGTTGTGGAAACGGAGCTGGCCGGCATCGATAATCTGCGTTTGTTGAACCCGCTTGAGTATTCTGATTTCATTTGGATGATGTCGAAGTCCTCGCTGATCCTGACGGATTCAGGTGGAGTGCAGGAGGAGGCGCCTACTCTGGGTATCCCTGTCCTGGTTGCGCGTGAGGTGACAGAGCGTAGTGAGGGGGTGGATGCCGGTGCCGCAGTCATGGTGGGATCCGACGCGGATTTGATCGTCCGCAAGGCTGACGAGTTATTAGCGCTCTCTGTGGCCGAGCGAGCAGGCATCGTCAACCCGTATGGCGATGGCAAGACATCGTCCCGGATTCTGGAACTGGTAGGGCAGATGTTATCATGAATCTGGCACACATCTCACATTGTTATAAACCCGTCATTGGCGGACAGGAGGTCTATATTGAGAACCTTCAGAAGATCCTGATGGCCGAAGGAATCCAGGGTGATGTATTCCAGCCGGACCGGGGAGTGACAGACAAGGATGTAAAACCGGTGTTTCGCATGCGGGTAGTGCCGCGCTATATCCATGGAGCGGAAGCGCATCTGTTTGATTTCTTCCTTAACCTCGCACATGCCAGGGAACTGGAACAATATGATGTGATCATTGCTCATTATGCCTTGCATGCGTGGGCGCAACGAAGGCATGCCTACAAGACCATCGTGTTGTCCCACGGTGTCGAGTGGCATCAGGAAAACCAGACATGGGATGACAAACGTAGAGAGAAGACCGCCAAAAAATGTTTTGATCTGTTTCCCCATGTGGTCAATGACACCCATTATCTGCGCTATCACGGACTGGATGCCCCAGCTGGTGAACATTGCTTCCAGGAGGTGGCTCCCGGCAAGTGGTTCATCCCGAACTGCGTTGACGGTGCCAGGTTCCGCCCAGGCCTGGGGCATGCATCTTTGCATGGCAGGAAAGTGATATTGGTTCCTCGGCAAATGGTGGCGGATCGAGGCATTGACCTTGCTATCAAGGCATTTAAGCACCTTTCGGAAACGGATGCGGAGTTGGAAATGTGTTTGCTGGGCAAAAGGCGGCCCGGTCCCTATATCGACATGATTGACCGGTTGATTATCGATAGGGAATTAACGGGAAAGGTTTATTTTGCAGAAAACGTACCAAACGAGGAAATGCCTGCGTGGTATAATGGTGCTGTAGTGACGCTGATCCCCACCCTGCGAAGGGAGGGCACATCCCTGAGCGCGCTGGAAAGCATGAGCTGTGGTGTGGCCACGGTATCCACCAATGTTGCCGGGTTGGCGGACCTGCCTACCGTGCAATGTGCACCCGATGACATCGCCATGGCCGGCGCATTGCAGAAGACCCTGGAAAACAACGCGGAAGTTGGCGGGCAGCAGCAGAAGATTGTGAAGGCGACTTTCAATATGCATAACTGGGCTGAGGCCTGGTTGCGGGTCATTGGGGCTGTGGCTAGCCAGTAGAAGAAGCCCGGGCCATCGGGCGTGATGTGGATTTTTCGATTTATATTTTATGGGTAGCATGTATCCTGTCAGGACCGAGATCATGAAGGTGTCTTTATTTCAAATACTCATCACGCTCTTCACTGTGGGTGTCATTATCGCCGATGGTGTCAGAGCTGATGAGCCGGAGGAGTTGCTTTCACTTCGAAAGGCCTATGCCGATGCCCACGTAGAGGCTTTGGAGCCGCTCACAAAAAAATATATGCAAGCATTGGCATCTCTGAAAAAGAAGCTATCTCAAGCTGGCGATTTGGAGGGGGCTATCATTGTCGAGTCTGAGGAGAAAGGAACCAACAAGACGGCTGAGAAAGACCAGCCACGACAGCTGGTCAGGCTGAACCGAATCTATGAGTCCTCGCGGGAGAAAATCTCCGCAGAGGTGACGGCCAAGTATATCAATGCCCTCAAGGAGCTTCAGGTAAAACTTACCAAATCAGGAGACCTGGAAGGAGCCGTGCAAGTGAAGACCGAATATGAAAAATATGTCGCTGAGACTCAAGGTGACAAGAAGGACGCATCGGAAAAAAAGGCGAAGCTGTCCAGGAGGCAGATCGAGAAAATCGTGACATCGGGAGAATGGGAGTGGAGATCCTCCCATAAGTTTTCAGGGAAGCCCGCTATAGATAATGTAAAGTTTTATGAGGACGGTCGCTGTAGTGTAGAATGGATTTGGAAATGGGAAATCGCCAGCTCTACCAGCTTGAAGGTAACCTTCCATGATAGGAACTACTATGTTTTCGATATGGACTACGATAAGAAGAGAGGGGTGTCGAATATCGAGGAAGGTTCGTTTCGTCAGGAGGAAAAAGCGCGCGCGAGCATCATGTTGAAAAAATGATTACCCTGCGGAGCGCAAGTCCTTATTCAACCTTGGGAGGCGGCTTTACGCGTTGGGTGTTCCGTATATCGCCGCTTGCCGCTGCAGCCCTCAGGTGCGATATCCCCCGGAATCATCCGGGGGCGGATGGACCGCATACCTGGCTGGTTTGATGCCGGTAACCTCGGAATAAATTTATGAAAGCAGTAATATTAGCAGGAGGCCTGGGGACACGACTCTCGGAGGAAACGTCTTTAAAACCCAAACCGATGGTGGAGATTGGTGGCCGCCCGATCTTGTGGCACATCATGAAGATCTACAGTGCCCAAGGCATCAATGAATTCATCATATGCGCGGGTTACAAGGGGTATATGATCAAAGAGTATTTTGCCAATTACTTCCTACATATGTCAGATGTCACTTTTAATATGGGCAATAACTCCATGGAGGTGCATCATGCGCGTGCTGAGTCCTGGAAGGTGACGATCGTCGATACTGGTGATTCAACGATGACCGGGGGCCGGATTCGAAGGGTGAAAGACTATATCGGGGACGAAACATTCTGTTGCACTTATGGCGATGGTGTTGGCGATGTAGACATCAAAAAACTCATCGAACACCACCGGACTGAAGGCAGGGAGGCCACCTTGACGGGGGTGCAGCCTCCCGGCCGTTTTGGGGCGATCAAGCTATCCGGCCACAAGGTGAGGGCATTCCAGGAAAAACCAGAAGGCGATGGCTCATGGATCAACGGTGGATTTTTTGTCTTCGAGCCTTCTGTCATTGATCGTATTGCCGCCGACGCAACGATTTTGGAGCGCGAACCCTTGGAGGGTTTGGCCAGGGACGAGCAGTTATCCATTTATCTGCATCAAGGGTTCTGGCTCCCCATGGACACCTTACGTGACAAAACACAGCTTGAGGAAATGTGGCAGAACAATAAGGCACCTTGGAAACTTTGGGACTAGGCTCAACGAGTAATCATTATGTTTGGAGGAGTCTATCAAGGAAAATCAGTGCTGGTGACTGGCCACACCGGTTTTAAGGGATCGTGGCTATGCGAATGGCTGTTAGGTCTGGATGCCAGGGTTATAGGCTATGCCTTGGCTCCCCAGGCGCACGAGCTGCTCTTTGACCAGTTGAAGTTGTCGGAGCGCATCGCGCAAGATCACCGAGGCGATCTTGCGGACCGTGGGAGCTTGGCCGAGCTGGTCAAAGAGACCCGGCCCGATATTATTTTGCATCTTGCTGCCCAGCCGCTCGTTCAGCTTTCCTATCAAATCCCGGTGGAAACTTTTGCTACCAATGTCATGGGCACAGCGCATCTGCTGGATGCCGTGCGACTTTCTAACCACCCATGTAGCGTGGTGGCAATTACCACTGATAAATGTTACGAAAACCGTGAGTGGCTGCACGCATATCGCGAGGAGGATGCCATGGGGGGGCATGATCCCTATAGCGCCAGCAAAGGCGCGGCCGAGTTGGTCATCGCCTCATACAGAAACTCGTTTCTATCCGCCTCCTCGAAGGTCAATCTTGCCAGTGCCCGGGCCGGTAATGTGGTGGGTGGGGGTGATTGGGCCCAGGACAGGATTGTTCCCGACTGCATCAGAGCTCTTCAAAAGGGGGATCGGATCCCCGTGCGAAATAAAACGGCGACAAGACCGTGGCAACATGTGCTGGAACCCTTGTCCGGCTATTTATGGCTCGCAGCGATGTTAAGTAATGCTGTTTTGCGTGGGAACACTCCAAGGGAAGCCTTGCTGGGAGGATTTAATTTTGGCCCGAATTTGACTAGCAATAGAACTGTGTCGGATCTGGTGCAGGAAATCCTGGTGCACTTGCCGGGCGAATGGTCCGATGAGTCAGACCCCGACGCCCGCCACGAAGCAGGCAAATTGAACCTTGCGATTGATAAAGCATTCCACCTATTGCGGTGGCAGCCCGTATGGGGGTTTGAAGAGACAATCAAGAAAACAGTGCAGTGGTATATGGAATCAGATGTCCATGGAAACCCCGCTGATTACACCAAGGCCCAAATAGATACCTATGTGCGTGATGCCAGGGAAAAAGGCATTGTTTGGAGCCAATCAATTTAATACACGAGAGATGTCAGCAGAAGATATAAAACAAGAAATCCTCCGGTTAACTCGGGAATACAGCCGAATGACGCACCAAGCCAACCGGCCTGGACAGGATGCAATGCACGCGCCGTTCATCGCAGGAGAGACAACGGTGCCTTACGCGGGACGAGTCTTTGATGAAGATGAGGTCGAAGCCGCCGTTTCTTCGACCTTGGATTTTTGGCTGACCATGGGGCCTGAAGGTGCCGCTATGGAACAAGAGCTGGCGGAGTTCATGGGGGTGAAACACTGCTTGCTGGTCAACTCAGGCTCATCTGCAAACCTGGTGGCGATCAGTGCGCTCACAACCCACAAACTCCCTGCGCACAAGCGTATCATTCCCGGTGACGAGGTGATTACCGTGGCTGCGGGTTTTCCTACCACGGTGGCTCCCATCGTACAGGTTGGCGCTGTACCCGTGTTCATTGATGCCAAACCGTTGACCGGCAATGTGGATGTTACCCATCTTGAACAAGCCTATGTCCAAGGGAAGACCAAGGCCGTGATGATTGCGCACGCCCTGGGGAACCCCTTCGAGCTTGGCGCTGTCCTGGCCTTCTGTAAAAAACACGACCTGTGGCTCATTGAGGATAACTGCGATGCCCTGGGATGCACCTATTCATTGCCGGTGGACAAGGCCGGGGAACTGGGATTGGACCACCTGCTTAAACTGGCTGCCAAACGGGCTGGGGACGGGGTGTACCCTAATGTGAAAAACGGTGTCCTCACCGCCTATACGGGCACCTTTGGCGATATATCAACCCAGTCATTTTATCCTCCGCACCACCTGACCATGGGTGAAGGCGGCTCCGTGAATATCATCCGGAGGGCGCCGTTGAAGACCTACGCCGAAAGCTTCCGTGACTGGGGCCGCGATTGTTGGTGCCCCTCCGGTAAAGATGACACCTGCTGCAAGCGATTTCAGTGGCAACTGGGAGAACTACCCGAGGGATATGATCACAAGTATATCTACAGCCATCTGGGCTTTAATGTTAAACCGCTGGACCCTCAGGCCGCCATCGGGCGGGTTCAACTCAAAAGACTTCCCGAGTTTATTGAAGCCCGCAAGGTCAACTGGCAAAAATTGAGACGTGGCCTGGCTGGCCTGGATCAGTACATCGATTTTGCTCTGCCGACCCATGCCACAGCATGGAAAGATGATGGCACTTTCGAGTGGGATGGCTCAGGCCACCAAACGGAGTGTTCCTGGTTCGGCTTCAAGATGACGGTTAAGGAGGATGCCCCGTTCAGTAGAACGGAGTTGGCGCGGCATCTGGATGAAAAGAAAATCGGTAATAGGATGCTCTTTGGTGGTAATTTGGTGAAACAACCAGCTTTTGTACAATTGCGGCATGACCGTCCGGACGCGATGCGGGTTGTGGGCGATCTTCCCGGTGCGGACCGCATCATGAATCATACGATCTTTCTTGGAACCTATCCCGGACTCACAGACGCAATGATTCAGTATATGATCGATGTCATTGTTGAGTTTGTGAATAGCAAAGCCTGCACAACCACGTAATGGAATTAGTCAGCGAATTACTCAATGGAGTCAAGGTGATCAAGCCATTTGTCTTTGAAGATGAAAGGGGCAATTTTGTAAAACCCTACCATCATCATCAGCTTGCTGCGCTTGGCATAGACTTTGAATTGCGTGAAGAATTTTTCTCCACTTCGGCGGCAGGTGTTTTGAGGGGCATGCATTTCCAGGTGCCCCCTCATGCGCATCAAAAATTGATTTATTGTATATCAGGCTCGGTGACTGATGTATTGCTTGATCTCAGGGTGCAATCCCCTAGCTACGGCCAGGCGGTATCCATTGAACTTTCAGAAAGGAACAGGCATGTTGTTTATGTTCCCGTTGGCTTCGCCCACGGTTTCTACAGCCTCGAGGATAACTCTTGTCTTGTTTACAAAACCGATGAGGTGCATGCACCCGAGTCTGATCAAGGGGTTTTATGGAATAGCTTTGGTTTCACATGGCCAAAGCATGGAAATGAGACGGTGATTTCCGAGCGTGACAGCAAACATGTAAAGTTAGAGGATTTTAACTCGCCATTTTAATGATGAAGATATTTTTAACAGGAGCAACCGGCTTCATCGGCTCACATTTTATTAATTGTGCCCATCAAGCCGGACACAAGATCGTAGCATTGCGGCGCAGTGAAGAAAGCCAACCACGCGTAACATTGCTAAGTGAGCCCTCATGGTTAACCAAAGCTTTGAGGGATGTTGACGAAGACGATATGGCTGAGTGCGATGTGTTGGTTCATCTGGCAGCCCACTCAGCAAATGTACCTTATGATACAATCGAGAATTGTATGCAGTACAATCTAATGGACCCTCTTAAGCTGTTTCATCGCGCCGTAAACGCAGGGCTCAAGAGGTTTATCGTAGCGGGTTCATGTTTTGAGTATGGAAAGTCGGGAGAAAGGTATGTGGATATTCCTGTTGATGCCCCCCTTGAGCCAACCAGCAGTTATCCTGCTTCGAAGGCAGCGGCATCAGTTGCTTTTCATGCATTTGCTTATGAGCAAAATGTTAGCCTGCTCATTCTTAGAATTTTCCAAGTGTATGGAGAAGGTGAACTAGAATCACGTTTCTGGCCGTCCTTACGCAAAGCTGCGCTGGCCGGTGAGGACATGAAAATGACAACCGGTGATCAAGTTAGAGATTTCATGCATGTGAAAGAAGTGGCCAAGATTTTTGTCAGTAATCTTGAACGTGAAGATTTAACCGAAGGGTTTCCAATTATTGAAAACATAGGCACGGGTAATCCCAAGACATTGGCTGAATTTGCCCAATCCGAATGGAAGAAATTTGGGGGGGGAGGCAAATTAATCCTTGGGGCACTGCCTCAAAGAAAAAATGAGGTGATGAGATTTGTTCCAAAGATAGCGAAGCGATGAATAACAAATGGTAGATCCATTCAGTTTGTTTATTCCTTAAAGTGGTAGTGTAAATATTTGTCTGTAAAAGCTGCTATACCCTGACCCCGCCGCAACGGCAGGCGATGGAGCGTAGCGGAATCGGCTGCCGTTGCGGCGGCGCGCCATCCCCCCTCAGGGGTTGCCAGCGTCCGCCCAATGCTTTTGAATGAAGGTTCTAACACAACCAAACAAAAGCAATGAACGAACAGACACATCCTAGCCATAACGACGAAATCATCAACCTTCTTCTCGCCGACGGACTCGAAAACAGTCTCTCAAAGATCGCTGAACTCCTCATGAACACCGCCATGCTGCTTGAGCGCATCCACCACATCGGAGCCGCCCCCTATGAAAGGGACGCCGTTGAGCGCAATGGATATGCCAACGGTTTCAAGCCGAGGTCCTTCCAGACTGCCGTAGGCAAAATCAACCTGCAGGTTCCCCAGGTTCGTGACAGTGACACGACATTCCGCACCTCACTGCTTGAGAAGGGTTCGCGCAGTGACCGATCACTCAAGGCCGCCATCGCCACCATGTATGTGCAGGGAGTCAGTACACGCCGTGTCACCCAGGTCATGAAGGGACTTTGCGGCTTTGACGTTTCATCAGCACAGGTCTCCAAGCTCACCTCTGAGCTTGATGCCGAGTTCAAAAAATGGCGTTCACGCCCTCTACCCGAAGTCGCCTATCTGCTGCTCGACGCCACCTACTACAAGGTCCGCATCGACGGCACTGTAAGGGATTGCGCCACCTTGAAAGCCATCGGGGTGAGACGTGACGACGGCAAACGCATGATCCTTGGCGTCTCCTGCGCCCTCTCCGAGGCAGAGATTCATTGGCGAGAGTTCCTGACCGACCTCAAGGAGCGCGGCATCGGCATTCCCGACATGATCACATCCGATGCACACACAGGTCTCAGGGCAGCCCTCAAAGCCACGTTCAATGCCAGTCCGTGGCAACGCTGCCAGTTCCACCTTCAGCAGAACGCCCAGAACTACATCACCAAACAGCACCTCAAAAGCAAGGTCGCGGCAGATCTGCGAGCCGTTTTCAATGCAGACAGTCGGGAGCACGCAGAAGAACGCCTCAAGGACTTCGTCAACACTTATCGCAAAGACCAGCCAAAGCTCGCAGCCTGGGCCGAAGAGAACATTCCTGAAGGTTTTGCCGTGTTTACCTTGCCTGAGGCACATCGCAAGCGCTTGCGCACATCCAATGCCTGCGAAACACTCAACAGCCAGATCAAACGCCGCACTCGGGTCGTCGGACTCTTTCCAAACGAAGACTCGCTACTGCGGCTCGTGACCGCTGTATTGGTCGAAATCTCCGAGACTTGGGAAACAGGAAAATCCTACCTCAAGCTCAACTAACAAAAAAACAAACAGAAACAAAAACCGAATCTTCAACAAAAGCCATCAGCCACTTTTACAGAAAAAATATTGCGCGGCCCTTAAAGTAAAAGGATGGGTAAGAATATCATAATTTACTGCAACCACATTTCGGCAAATGTGGGGGTTCCTGGTGTTAATCAGGCACTGATTTCTGATATTAATATTTATAGTCAGTCTAATCATACAGTGATTGGCTCCGATTATAATAATTACTATCGATTTAATTGGTCAGAGGATAGATCAGTAATATCAATGGACATGATCGTAGATCATAGAGATCTAGATGCCTCAATGGTAATTTTCTCTGGTTTTGACCCGCTCAGGTGGGTATTGCCAAAAATGTTGAAATGGAAGACGCGTAACTGCATAATCGCTTGTTGGACTTGGGGTTTCTTTACAAAACAGCAATCTTTGGGAAATTGGGAAAAGGGAAAAGTTCCTGGGTGGATAAAGAGAATCGCAATATTCACTAAAAAGTATGCGATAGGTCCGTTTGTGGACTATTACTTAGTTTCTGGAGAGGCTGAAATGAGAGACTCAAAATTATGTTCACAGAAGTGTGTACAAATGCCGATGGGTCGCCCGCAATCTGCCATTCTAGATGGTTGCGATGAAGTAGATTTTTCCCAGGTTTATTTTGCCGAGGAATCTTTGAATTACTTGGGCCGTGGTCGTTGGTATGAGAAGGGGATTGCTGATATTGTTAGATATGCAAGCACGCGCAATGGTAAGAAATGGAAATATAGGTTCTTTATCTCATCAAGGGATGCTGAATTTGATGAAGAAGTAGAGAGGCATAAATTTCCTAATGTGGAGTGGTTTTTTGATGTATTTGGAAAAGAGAATATCCCATGGTTTTTTAAGTGTGCCGCATTTATTACTATCAGTCGCAACCCTGTCCAGACCCGGTCATCTTATGAGGCCCTATACTCAGGGACACCGATTGTAGTTCTCAGGGAGGGATTTATGGATGGCTTTAAAGAGACTCTGGACGCCAATGGGTTGGTAGGTGCAATACGAGTTGTTAGTGAAGAGGAATATGAAACCTTTTCATTCAAAATAGGCGTAATGGATCATGAGTCTAGATCAAAACTAGCATGTGTGATGAAAACCATTCTTGACGCACAGAAATTCGGAAAATGGTTCGGTGATTGGTTGGATGAGCCGGTCGCCCCGGCAAGCTATTACCAGCATATCTCGCAGGTTCTGCGTTCAGGCAATGCCGGTTCGGATTAAGCCAGTTGTTCAGCAACCGCGGAAAGAAGGTAGTGCAAGATGGAAAGTCTTAAACAGGAGGAATTTTTCAACGGCTACTGGTCGTATCTTGAGGCGCATGGAATTCCTTCGGTCATTTTGCACAGCTGGCAAGAATATCCGGATCATATCGCATCGGATGTCGACTATTGTGTGCCGCAACAGCAGTTGCACCGGATCATCCCCCTATTGAATGATTACTGTAAGCAGAGCGGTTGGTTGCTCTGTCAGATATTTCAGCATGAGAAATCAGCGTATTTTTGTGTCTGCGCTTCGAAAAGTGCCGTGGGTGATTTGATCATGCTTGATGTGTGTGGTGACTACACCGTTAGGGGAATTCGCCAGGTGCCGTCCCAGATATTCATCGAGAATAGGACGTTTAACGAAGAGAAACAGTTCTGGGTGTTGAATCACGATGCGGAATTGGCCTATGTGCTGACCAAGGCCGCAGCCAAGAAAAAAAAGCCGGAGGAGGTCATGGGGCGGGTTCAGGAACTGTTGGTGGGTATGGATGATGCCGCCCGCACCCGGATGGCGGGATTTTTGCCGCAGCAAAAATGCTTGTCTCCAGCGGCTTTATTGGATGACCCGGCTGGTTATATTCTTTCCTCCGACTGGTCTCAACAAATCGGCCGAGCAAGTGGTTCAAGCTGGTTCGAGTTGGCCAGAAAGCTCAGGAGAGTCATGCAGCCGACGGGATTTCACATCGAAATCAGTGCGGCGAGTGACCCTGAGTATATGCGCACAGCGGAGATGCTGGAGAGGGCATTGCACGATACCTGCCGCAATACCTGGGTGATTGCCCCCGGAGACCATGGCGTGTCCTGTAAGGATTTGGTGCTGGCAAAGATTAAATCGACCTTGATTCTATCTCGCGCCGGGACAGCTGTCTGGCCAGCGGTGGTACCGCGGCGATTCGGGGTGGACTTGAAGATAGAAGGATCAGTGCTGGGTCCGGATCAGGAGATCGCTCGCCAGTGGATACTCGACCAGGTTCTCGCTGTCAGGGAACGCATGGCGGGCAGGACGTGCCGGCGATGGCTCAATCAATAGCGTAGGATGAAATCAATTTGTATAGCGATCCTCGGAACCGACGGATCAGGAAAAACCACGGTGATCGATGCATTGACCGGCGAGCTGGAGAAAAATTACGGATATAAGACGGATTACTCACACCTGCGTCCACACTGGCTCCCTGACCTTGGAGTCCTGAAAGGTCAAAAAAAGGCACCGGATGCCGGGGTGGTGACTGAACCGCATGCCCTGCCGCCAAGCGGTTTTCTCGGGTCGTTGTTCCGTCTCTGTTATTACACTCTTGATTACACGGTGGGGTATTGGTCCGTGGTTCGACCGAAGCTCAAAAAGCCGAAGCAAGTGATCATCTTTGACCGTTACTGTTATGACTTTCTCGTCGACCCACGACGCATGCGGATTGCCCTGCCGCGCTGGATACTCACGGGCATGCTTCGTCTTGTTCCCGAGCCGGACAAGGTGTTTTGCCTGGGTGCCGAGCCGGAGGTGATTTTTGAGCGGAAACCGGAGACTTCACTGGAGGAGGTAAGCCGGCAGATTGACGAACTCCGCGCCCTTTGCTCGGGAAATGAGAGAGCTGTATGGATCGATACGGGCGGCACGGTGGCCCAATCCTGCCATGAGGTGCTGGACGCGCTCAATTTGAGTGAAAGCGTGAACTAATCCATTTTAAAGAAGATGGAGCAAGAAGCAATGAGGCCAAAGGTATTGATGTCGGCCTACGCCTGTGAACCATGCCGGGGTTCTGAGCCAGGGGTGGGCTGGAACTGGGCGATGTCGATGTCCAGACATGTCGATGTCACCGTCATCACAAGGTCGAACAACAGGCCGGTCATCGAAGGCTGGTTTCGTGAGCAACGTGCAGATACAAGGTGGGCTCCACCGGAGTTTATTTACCACGACCCGCCACGCATCATGCTGTTTGCCAAGCAGAGAAAGCTGTTACCTGTACAAGCGTTTTATCTTGTCTGGCAGATCGGCGTGTCCCTGTTGATGCGAAAGAAGCTGAAGGACTTTGATTTAGTGCATCATGTGACCTTCAACTCAATGATGTCGCCTGGATTTTGGTGGGCGCGATCGACACCTGTGATATTGGGCCCGTTGGGTGGGACTTCATGTGTAGCCCGGGAATATAAAGCGCTCTATGGCAGGGCGATTTGGAAAGAAAACCTGAGGGGGTGGCTCATCCGCAACTGGAGTATGCTCCCCTGGCTGCGGATGTCATTCCGCCGCGCGGCATGCATTCTCTGTGCGAATAGCGAGACCGAAGCCTATCTGGCAGCCAGGTATCCGGAGAAGACAAATCGCCTGCTAGAGACCGGGGTGATGGCATCCGAAGTGGAGGCGGAAGTAACCGACAGGTCCCGTGCCGAGGACAGCATGCGCATAATCTGGGTGGGTGCGATTGAGCCATGGAAGGCGCTTGGCATCGCCGTTCGTGCCTTTGGCCAAGCCCGGGCTGAGTTATCGAATGAGTGCGACTTGCAGATTGATATCGTGGGCACAGGTAGTGGGCTTGAAAAAGCGAGGTCAGAAGTGGCTGCGCTGGGACTTGAACAGAATGTTACCTTCCACGGCGCATTACCCTTGGAGGAAACCCGGGCCCGGATGCGAACGGCAGACCTCATGGTTTTCAGCAGTATCAAGGATACCTCAGGGAATGTGGTTCTCGAGGCAATGAGCATGAGTAAACCTGTTGTTTGCATCAATCATCAGGGCGCAGGGGATATGACCACAGACCGCACCGCCATTCGGGTGTCGCCAGGGACGTTGCAGGAAACCGTGGACGGCATGGCCGCCGGTATTGTCAAGCTGGCAAGAGATGCCAACCTGCGTCACGTATTGGGGAGGCATGGGCGGGAACGCATTCTCGAAGAATACACCTGGGAGAAAAAAGCAATCAAGATGAAGGAAATCTATCAACGCGTAATCGGAAGGAGCAAGAGGTGTCAGAACAAAGCGTAGATTTCACCATCGTCACAGCGAGTTACAACTACCACCAGTACATCCGCGAGATGCTGGACAGTGTGGTGGCCCAGGCTCAGAACGGGGTGACATTGGAGCATTTGATCTTTGATGCCGGCTCCACCGATGGGACGCTGGATATCATCAGGGAATATGACGGTGTAAAGCTCACGGTGGAGCCGGACAGAGGCATGAGCGATGCCATCAACAAGGGATTCAAGGCAGCCCAAGGGAAGTGGGTGATGTGGCTCAATACCGATGACCGACTGAAACCCGGCGCCTTGGCTGCGGTGAAGCGATTTGCAGAGAGCAAGCCGGAGACCGATGTGATCTACGGGGCATGGGATTTCATCGATGGTGACGGCAAGTTCATGCGCACGATGTCTTTGTTCCCATTCCGCAAACTGATGCTGGCCCATTACGGATGTTACATAGGCTCGACCGCGACATTTTTCAGAAGGTCGAGTATAATGGACGAGGGATTGTTGTTGAATGACCGGTTCAAATGCGTGATGGACGGCGAGTACTACAACCGTCTGGCATCGCTCGGGAAAAAGTTTGTTTACCTGCCATGTGTGCTGGCTGATTTCCGCCTGCACGGTGAGAACATCAGCCAGAAACATCTGGGCAAAGACGGTATCGACCAGGCATTGAGCTTGCAGCTGCAGTATGCCGAATCGCGCGCGATCCGTCGGACGTACGGGCTCAGGCTGTTTCGGTGTGAGAATTTAAATTCCGTAGTGGACTGCATACTGGCGTATTTTTTCAGGGCCCTGAAGGGGGGGCTCAAGCTTATGCATCGACCGGTGAAGTTGAAATAATGAACAGTACCAACGACAGTGAGCTGGCCAAGGCGTTAGAAGGGCACGGGGAGATCCTGGCTGAACTCGATTTCTTTTGTATCAAGCGCCATGGATACTTGTTGCTCGCCTTGCCGCGTGATGCCAGTGCTGCGGGTGCGACACTGGGGCTTTACCATCCCCAGGCGACCCGTGCCAGGGTGCTGGTCTGGTTGGTCGGGATGATGCTCAGGTTCCGGTGCCATGTATTATTACCAAAAATCAAACTCACTGTGCGCTCGGAAAGTCCGATGGCATCGATGTTGGAGCAGTCGGATTCCATAGGTTACCTGTTAGGAAACCCGGAATCCGCAAGTCGGCGTGTGATTATCGTGTATCGGAAAAAGGATCAATTGCTGGTGGACAAACTGGGTTTGCATGGTGGCGCACGGGCATCGGTGATCAGAGAGCTTGGGATCATCAAGGAGCTGCCTCCCGGGAATAGAGCGATCCCCGTAGTGGTTAGCCACGATGTCTCGGAGCAATGGGCGTCCTATGCAACCCGGTATCTGTATGGAAAATCCCCACGTAAGGTGGACGATGCCAAGGTTCTCGACGTTTTGAATCATTGGCTGAAAAACAGTCAGCGAGAGGCACTGCATCAGACTAGACAATGGCAGGAGATGGTTGGTTACGCAGCGGCCCACAATGTCGGCGGTCTCTGGAGCCAGCTTGAAACAGTGGCGAACAAACAGGTGCAGGTCGGTTTGTTTCACGGCGACTTCGCTCCTTGGAATATCAAGGTGTCGTCCGAGGGCACGGTGGCTGTGATGGACTGGGAGTCTGGCTGCGCTCATGGGCCGGCTGGCTGGGACTGGCTGCACTACATGATTCAAAGCGCGACCTTGGTAGACCATCACAATCCGGCCAAGGTGCTGGATATCTGCCGGGAATGGGCGAAATCGAACGCCGGCAGGGATTTTCTGGCAACTGCAGGCTGGGGGTCAGATGTCGAGTGCTGGTTAGGCAGCTATCTGGCATACTCCGCGTGGATCGGAGGTTTTGATCGTGAAGAGCTCCTGGTGGAGTGGATGAAAGTATGAGTCAACAAGCAGATATTCTATTGGTCGGGCAGACGCCGCCGCCATTTCACGGCCAGTCTGTGGTGACCGGCATGTTGTTTGACCACAGATGGGACGGGTTGAAGGTGGAGCGGCTGCGCATGGCATATAGCGATACCATTGACGCCGTGGGCAAGGCCGGCCTTGGCAAGGTGATTCATCTGTTAGGACTCATTCTGAAGACCTGGTGGATGGCCCTGAGTAAGCGGCCACAGATTCTCTACTATCTGCCTGCAAGTGCCAATAGGACGCCCGTGATCAGGGACATTATCTATCTTGGCGCCGTGAGATGGCTGTTTCCCAAGACCGTGTTTCACTATCATGCCGGAGGCCTACCGGAGTACTTGGAGACGGCGGGGCTGCTGGGCAAGCTTGCCAGGCAAGTTTACTCCGGCGCGGATCTCAGCGTTGAAATCAGTAAGACGGAACATTCTCCAGGACGCTTGTTCAGCGCCCATAAAACCATCCATGTGTCAAATGGTTTGGATGTGGAGCCTTTGCCCAGAAGCCGGACCTCGGATGCCGAGCTGCGCGTGCTCTTTTTAGGCGCCCTGAATGAGGGGAAGGGGGTGCTGGATGTCATCAGGGCCGCCAAGATGGCACGGAGCCAGGGCTGCCGGTTTCATGTCGAGATGGTCGGTGCGTGGTCGTCCGATGCATTTCGAAAAGAAGCCGAGAAGCTGGTGGCTGATGCGCAACTGACTGATTTTGTTCGTTTCCCGGGGCCGATGAAAGGCGCTGAAAAGTGGCAGGCGTATGCGGATGCCGATGTGTTTATCTTCCCGTCGCATTATGAAGCGGAAAATTTTCCCTTGGTCTTGATCGAGGCCATGGCCTTCGGGCTTCCGGTGGTGAGTACCAACTGGCGCGGAATTCCCCAGCTGGTGGGTGACAGCGGGGCGGCGATGCTGCTGGACATCCATGCGCCGGAACAGTACGCCGAGGCGCTGAGGAGCTTGGCGGGCAATGCGGAACTGCGCTTGGAAATGGGCCAGACTGCGCGCGCTCATTACTTGCAGCATTACACGCGTGGTGCCTTTGTGGGAGCCATGGAGGCGGCGTTCAGGAGTGTGTTGGATGCTGGTGAGCCGGGGAGCCTCAGCCGGAGTTGAATTTAAAGTTGATTGTTTTGAACCGAATGACCACATCCATCGTTTATCTCGCATTGCTGGCCGCAGGGCTTGTCGGAATTACCTTGAGTGTGCCGTTACAGGCACCGGCGGTGATTTTTCTCGGTGCAGCGGCGTGTTGTGCGGCGCTGACCTTGTTGTTCAGACCGGGCAGAGTGTTGCCGGCGAAAGGGCTGCTGGTGCTCGCGACGGTGGTGATTGGCTACTTCGCCACTCGGGCAGCGATGTCGCCGGTGCGGGATCTGGGGGTTCAGGATCTGATGCTTATTTTGCCCGCAGGCATCCTTTATCTGGTCGCAGGCTTCGGTCTCGCCGGGAGACCGGCTGCCGGATTCAGGCAGGGTCTGGCGTGGGTGGTGGTCTTGCTGCTACTGCTCCATACCGGAGCCGCGCTGATACAGCTCTCCGGGTCCGATGGATATTCGTTGTCCTTCTACTTTACCTCGTCGGTGGCGGCGAGTGGCGACCGTGTCACCGGCATGTATGGTTACTACGGCAGCTTTGCCAACTTCATGGTGATCGCAGGACTGCTCTGCCTGAGCCTGGGGGCATGGGGCCGTTTTGCCAAGACTGCGAAGGTGGGCTTGTTGGTGTTAGGCTGTGCGGCGCTGGCCCTGGCGCTGTGGTCGCAGTCGAGATCGGCGGCGCTGAGTTTGATCGTTTCCTTGATCGTTCTGGCAATTTTATTGATCGTTTCCCTGGCGCACCAGAAATCGAGCATTCGGCGGCGGGGCAATGTCATTATTTCTACGCTGGCTGCGGTGGGTTTGTTAGCATCACTGGCCGGTGGCGTTTGGGTGTTTCAAAACCGTGCCCATGACAGCACGGAGAAGGCATCGGAAATGATGTTCGATTCCGGAGTCCGGATGCCATTTTGGTCGATGGCGGCTGAGCAGTGGGCCGACTATCCGATCGTGGGTGCCGGCAGCCGCAGTTATTCTTATTTAGCCAACCGGTATTGGAGTCCGAACTTGCCGACCAGCGAGGCCAATCCGGAGTTTGTCCATAATGAGTATTTGCAAGTGCTGGCTGACTACGGGTTGATCGGCTTACTCCTGGTGCTGGCCTTACTTGCCTGGCATCTGGTGGTGGGGGTGCGGCAAATCCGGACGCTTTCCAACCAGGTGGGCGAGGATGGTTTCTCGCAGGGGTCCAATGCGATGGCTCTGAGCATCGCGGGGGTCTGCGGTATGGTGGCGATGGCGGTGCATGTTACCTTTGATTTTAGAACGCATTTGCTGGCAAACCTGTTGCTGCTGGTCTGCTGTGTGGTTTGGGTCCTGCCGGTGGTAAAGTGGGGGGGGCGGGGAGCCGGGGAGTTCGGGAGTCAAGAAGTTAGGAAGTCCAGAATAGGCAGTTGGTGTCTGGCTGCTGTGACGATGGTTTTGGCGCTGGGCGCTACGGGGCTGGGGGCATGGCAGCTTTGGGGGGGCGTGCCGCTGCTTGAAGCCAGAATAGCCAAGGAGGACGGGGAGTGGGATCCCCAGGCCGTGCCGCGCGACCAGTGGATTCCCGCCCTGGAGGAATCGGTGGCCAGAGTCCCTGATTTTAATCGATATCAACGCTTGGCCACCCTCTATCAACTTGAGGCAAATGACTTGTCGGGTGCGGATAAGGAGGCCATGACGGAGCGGGCCAAGACCGCCTATCAGGCATCGATTGAGCGCAACCCATTCAATCCCATTCCGTGGATTAACCTGGCTGATATGTATGGCAGGGCAAAGCAGTATCAACAGGCAGACCAGGCCTATTCAAAAGCCTCTGAAATGGCCAAGGCGCGGGAGCGATGGTTCCGCATGCATTCACGCTGGGCCTCGTTGCAACAGCAGTGGGCCGGCAAGGAGTGGCGCAGCGGAAACAATGAGGCGGCCGAAGCGCATTTTGTACGAGCCAAAGAGTTATATTCAAAGAGTTACGAATATGCCTATTTCTATCAGAACAAACAATGGGTGGTGCAATACACTCGTTTGCTGATTACCTACGCGCGATTTCTAGACAGTCAAAAACGTTTTGAAGATGCCGAGCAGCTGTTCGCCGAGGGGCGGGAACAGGTCAACTGGGTGAACTGGCAGCGTGATAGCAAAATGAATTTTTACTATGGTCAGCACCTCTACGACCATGGCCGCCACATCTGGTACCAGCGCCAGCCGCAGCAGGCTTACCGGCTGATGCTGAAGTCGAGAGCCCAGTTGCTTCAGCACCAGGGCATGATGAAGGATGACGTCGAAAAAGGTTTCGCCGAGCAGCTAGCCGCGGTGAACAAGGTGATTGAGTTCCTGGAGCAAACGGGAATCAAACCCAATTAACATCATGGCGGAATTGTCTCAGAACCCGCCACGGCTCAAGGTGCTGGTCACAGTCTTCGCGTGTTCGCCAGACCAGGGCTCGGAGCCTGGGATTGGTTGGGGCTGGGTGCGGGCTTTATCAGGCGTTTGTGAGCTTACCGTGCTGACCACGACCTGTAACCGGGCGGGGATTGAGTCGTATCAAACCCGCGAACAGCCGGTTGCAGCTCAATTTGTGTACGAGCAGGTGTCATCGTTTTCAGCGCGCTTGAATCGTAAGGCAAAAAGTAAAGTGGGGGTGCTTGTTCGTCTGCTGCTATGGCAAATCCGTATAAAAAAAAGGATACGGGCCATGGTTCATGAAAATGATTATCACATCCTGCATCACCTGACGCTGGGCTCTTTCCGAATGCCGTTTTCTGTCACCGGGCATGGCATACCCTCAGTGGTCGGGCCGGTGGGTGGCTGTGAAATGTTTCCACCGCATCTGCTGCCAGAGGGAGAGCCTGGAATACGTCTTCGCGAGATTGTTAGAAACCTCATCACATCGGTGCATGAGAAGTATGGCTTGGGATTGGCGCGATACAAGAGTGCCGGGCTTACCTTGTCGTGCACCAGGGAAATGCAACACATCTTTGCCAGGTGGGGTGTCAGCAGTCTGGTTTTTCCGAATATCGGAATGCACCCTGAGCAGCTGCAGAGTGCTCCTGGAGGTGATCGGGTCGATGCCCGTGATGGAGGCTTGAAACTGTTGTTTGTTGGTAACCTTCTTTATTGGAAGGGGCTGGAGCTAGCCGCCATGGCGATGGAGTCCCTGCCGGAAAACGTTACCCTGTGCTGCGTTGGAGTGGGGGCGGATCGTGCGGCTTTTGAGAATCTTCTAAAGCGTCGGAAGCTTGACAAGCGGGTTGAGTTGTTAGGGTCGTTGGCGCGTGACGAGCTGCTGGAGAAGTATGCTGCCTATGACGTATTCTTTTTCCCAAGTCTCCACGATTCAGGTGGCATGGTGGTGATCGAGGCGATGAGGGCGGGTTTGCCGGTGATTTGTCTGGGGGCGGGGGGCCCGGGTGTTTCAGTGACGGAGCAGTGTGGTAGAGTTGTCACCCTCGGCCCGAAATTGGATGTGGTAGAGGCATTGCAGGAAGGGGTAAAGTTCTACCTTGAAAATCCGGACATGCTTGCAGCACACGGAATTGCTGCTAGACGAAGGGTGAACGAGGAATATAGTTGGGGAAGGAATGCCCATCGTATGATTGGTTTGTATCGATCCTTGATCAAGGATCAGTCATTGGTTTAACGGTACCCAGGATGGGAGATTTATTATGATAGCGCGTAAAAAATACACTTATCAGGATTTTTGGGCTATGCGCGGCCGGCAGTCGATGTGGTTTACACTTCATGTCAGCTATCGTCTGGGTGCGTATGTCGCGCTATGGGCATCGAGACTCCGGGTGAGTCCCAATGTCATATCGCTTATGTCGGCAGCGATCACGATCCTGACGACCTTGCTGGTGTTTTACATGGGACGCGGCAACGTGTGGTCAGGGCCTGTGTTGATCATGGGGTTGCAACTGGGTTATGTCTTTGACTGTGCCGATGGCCCGTTGGCCCGGGTGACGGGGCAGGGGAGTAGTTTTGGTGTGTTGATGGATAAGATCTCGGATCTGGGTTCAGGCATGATGTTCCCCTGTGTGATGGCATTTGCCGCAGGGCATTATTATTATCCCTACATCGAGGGGCGACCGGATTACACCCTGCGGGTGCTTCTCTGCGTCTTATTCCTCAGGGTGACACTCAGCGTCTGGATGTGGCTCAAGGAACTCGTTGTTTACAAGGCCGACAGGACCAGGGAGGACCCAAGAACCCACAGTCTGTGGTGGCGGGTGAAAAAGGCTGTGGGAATATACATCGATGAGCCGATTTATCGTTTGGGTATTTCAGTTGCGTGGATTGTCGGTTGGTTCTGGGAATTCATTATCATCTACAGCGCGGGTATTTTCATCATTATCATAGTTTATATACTCTCTTCGAAAAAAGAGATGGACGCAATGGACCGGAAGAGGTCTCTTACCAGCTAACCCTCACCTGGCGAAAATCATCAACATGGACAAAGTACGATATAAAAATTACATCCTTCCGGTAGCCTTGATTGCAACCGTCATACTGGTTTACTGGCTGATTATTCCAATTTACCCGAACAGCTCAACGTCCAAGGATCGTTTGATTCTTTACATAGCGGACGCTTGGAAAAAAGACTTTGTCCATGGCTGGGCGGTTCCCTTCCTGTTTGTGTTCTTTGTTTATCGAGCTTGGCCAAAGATGGCATTGGAGTCGGTCAAGGGCTCTGTGTTGGGGTTGTTAGGGGTCCTGTTTGCCGTTCTCTTGTTTGTGGCTTCGGTCAGGACGCTTCAGCCCAGATTGCCACTGATAGGTTTGCCGTTTCTAATCGTGGGTAGCGTGATGTATGTATATGGCTGGAAGGTTGCCCGTCATATGTTGTTTCCGGCATTTTTTTGGTATTTTGCACTATCTGTTCCCGGTCTTCAGCAGGCCACCAACGTGCTGCAGATCGCGGTGACCAAATCCTGTTATCATGTGGGGACGTTTTGCGGCATGGACTTGATCAACTCGGGGACGACCATCCGGCCCGCGAGTGGGTCCTGGGATGACCTGGATATTGCGGAGGGATGTAGCGGGATCAGGTCGTTGATGGCGTTGGTGATGATCTCAGCGATCTATGCTTACTTCACCCAGAAGTCGTTGTGGAAAATGGCCGTTCTGTTTGCTTGTGCGTTGCCGCTCGCCCTGGTGGCCAATTTCTTCCGTATCTTTACCATTCTGGTACTCGCCAATATGGGATTCAGCAAATTCGCTGCCGGTGCTTACCATGACTGGGCCGGCCTGTTGTTCTTTTTCCCCATCGCTCTGGCGGGACTGTTTATGATCGACAAATTACTCAATTGGAAGAGTAACCGAAAGGTGGTTAGGACGCGGCGAGTTGAATAAGCTGGAGGCTTGTTGAATGCCCTTCGGGCGTTGAATATTTGCTGCGCAAATGTTGAATGTCTCTGCGAGACGTTGAACGATCCTTCAACCAAGCCGCAAGGCTCATTTCAACTCCTTCAACCCTTCAACCGAGCCGCAAGGCTCTCACTTCAACCCTTCAACTCTTCAACCGAGCCCCAAGGCTCATCTCAACTCTTCAACCCATCTTATGACCTCCGACCTTCCCGACTACCCGACTTCCGACCTTCAGGACTTCAAGACTTCTCGATTTAAAGATTCCAAGACCGGCGTCGTCAAGCGTCTCTACATACTAGCCGCATTTATGGCGGTGGGTTTTTCGATGATCTGGCTGCTGCCCAAGTCCGGCTCGATGAAACCCTCCCGGCTCGCGCGTCACCTGCCGATGCAGTTTGCCTCGATGACGGGGAAGCGGGTTGAGATCACGGGTAAGGAATTACAAATACTGGCCAAGGATACCGAGTTTGAAAGGGCGCAGTATGTGAACAACGACAACCCCTACCAGCCAGCGGTCGAGGTGTCCGTGGTGTTTTCCGGAAAGGACCTGAACAACAGTATTCACCGGCCCGAGCGCTGTCTGCAGTCGCAAGGATGGAATTTTACCAAGCAGAGGAAGGTTGTGATCAAGGGGGCTTTGCCGGATGGCTCTGATTTGCCGTTTCGGGAGATTGTTTGTGAACAGTCGGTTAAACTGGAAAATGGCAAAACCATTAAAACGATGCGTGTGCAGTATTATACGTTTTTTGGGCACACCGCGATTACCGAGGACCATTACGGGAGGACGTTGCAGGATATGAAGGACCGTCTGTTCAAGGGCTACGACCAGCAGTGGGCCTACGCCACATTTTCGATGCCCGTGACCCAGGTCTATGCTGACCAGGGGCTCTTGGAGGGCCCGGGCGTATTTACCCTGGAGCAGTCCGAGCAAATGCTGGAGGACTTCATCCGCCAGTTGTCACCCTTGGTGATTGATAAAAAGATCGAATAGTGGGATAAGCAGGCAGTCGGGGGGGGCGTCAGTGATTATAGATTGTATTCGTCCTGGAAAATTCAATTATGTTAGGATCCAAACAGCGGGAACAGTTCTCTATCCAAGCGCTACAGTTGTGTGACGCCTTTCTCGTATTTGTGGCATTCTGGGTGGGTGACAAGTTGCGCCCGACCCTTCGGCCCCTGTTCGGTATGACTGAGGGGCAGGAGCTTGGCTTGTCCGAGATTTCCTGGCTCCTGTTCATCGTGGTGCCTTTTACGCCCCTGATTTTGGAGATGTTCGGGTTTTACCGGAACATGATGCGCAAGACGGTGGCGCAGTCGGTGGCGCAGATGTTCCGCTGCATTTTGTTGATCGGTGTGGCCGTGGCCGTGATGGTGGTCTTTTTCAAGATGGCGCCATCGAGTCGATTGGTGCTCTCGGTCGCTTTTTTCCTATCAGCCGTATTGTTACTGATACGGGACGGGATCGTCAGGGCAACCTTGAAAAAGGCTGCGCTTGAAGAGGGGAACCGGGAGCGCGTTGTGCTGGCTGGTGAGCCCGAGGACATCGATGAGTTACTGGAAGCCATGCCGAACGAGGTCACCGATTACTGGCAGGTCGTCTATAAGTTTGATTTGAATGAGGGTGACTTGAATGCCTTGGAAAGAATCCTGACCGATGAGCCAGTTGAGCGGGTTGTTATCGCGGCAAAGCATACGGCATTCCGTCAGATTTCGAGGACCGTGGAGCTGTGCGAGAAACAGGGTATCGAGGCATGGGTGTCGGCCGGGTTTATTCGCACCCAGGTATCGCGACCGACGTTTGATAACCTGGGGGGCAAGCCGATGCTGGTGCTTCGTGCCACGCCGGAGCTGTCCTGGGCGCTCCTGGCAAAAGCCGCCATGGACCGTATCGGTGCATTTCTGTTCATCCTCTGCACCTCGCCTATCTGGCTGTTCGCCTATGTGGGTATCAAACTCACCAGCCCCGGGGCACCCGCTTTCTTCCGTCAGGATCGTGCCGGCAAGTATGGCAAGCCGTTTAAAATGTGGAAATTCAGAACCATGGTTCCTGATGCCGAGGCGAAGCTGGCGGAAGTGAAAGAGGAAATGGGTAATGAAATGAGCGGGCCGGTGTTCAAGTTGGAAAACGACCCCCGTGTTTTCCCCTTCGCCCGTTTTCTCAGGAAGTGGAGTATCGATGAACTCCCGCAGATGCTCAATGTGCTTACGGGGGACATGAGCCTGGTGGGGCCGCGGCCTCTCCCGGTTTACGAGGTGAAGGAGTTTGAAAAATCGGAGCACCGTCGCAGGCTCAGTGTCAAGCCGGGCATCACCTGCACATGGCAGGCTGGTGGCAGAAACACGATCACGGACTGGGAAGACTGGGTGGAAATGGATCTCGCTTACATCGACAACTGGTCGCTTTGGCTGGATGTGAAACTACTGGTCATGACCGTTCCCGCCGTCCTCTTTGGCAAGGGCGCGAAGTAGTGAAGGTGCCGGGATGGTGATTTTTTACCCATGTCAGGTCTTTGGGGTTGTCATTACGGAATCTGAATCCACACTCACGCGCGAGGTTGCTCAGAGAGCAGTTTTCGATCACAGCAACAACCATTGCTCATAGCAATAACTTGCAATTCCATGAAAATATTAAGCGGCAATGCACACCAGAAGCTCGCAGTAAAGATCGCAGCCCGTCTGGGCCACGAGTTGGCGGACGTTAACGTGACATCATTTCCCGACGGGGAGACATTTGTTCAAATCAACGAAAATATCCGCGGGGAGGACGTCTACCTGATCCAGCCGACGTGTCCTCCGACCAATCATAACTTGATGGAAATGCTCATTATGGTGGATGCGGCGAAAAGGGCCAGTGCGGGCCGCATCACGGCCGTGATGCCGTTCTTCGGGTATGCCCGTCAGGACCGTAAAGACCAGCCCCGGGTGCCGATCACGGCCAAGCTGGTGGCCAATCTCATATCAGCCGCCGGCGTGGACCGCGTCCTCACGATGGATTTGCACGCCGCCCAGATCCAGGGGTTTTTCGATATCCCGGTAGACCATCTCTACGCCAAACCCGTCTTCATCAAGCACCTGCGGGAAAAGCACGGTGATGACGCCAGTAACCTGACCGTGGTTTCCCCTGATGTCGGTGGTGTGAAAATGGCCCGGTCCTATGCCGACAAGCTCGGCGCGGAGCTCGCCATTGTCGCCAAGCACCGCGTCAGTGCCACCAAGGTGGAGGCGATGAACGTCATCGGCGATGTCGCAGGCCGGAATGTCCTGCTGGTCGATGATATGACCGAAACCGCAGGCACCCTTTGCGCCGCTGCGAAAATCCTTGAGAAACACGGAGCCAAGAGCATCTACGCCGGTGTTTCACACGGCGTTTTAGGTGACATGGGACGTAAGCGGATTGCCGAGTCCTCGATCACCGAGTTGATCACCACGGACTCCGTACCCATGGCATACGGGGAAAAGGTGACCGCCGTATCCATTGCCGGACTGATGGGGGATGCCATCCGCCGGATCCATGATGGTAAATCTGTCACTTCTCTCTTTGACATTGAGGCATAAAGTGGTAAAGACCCGCCCCCGGGAAACGCTGGCTACTCACTCAACTACCCGCCGTCGGTAAATCCCGGTCCTGCTCCTTCATCCGAAAACTCACAATTCAAGTACCAAAATACAATGGCTAAACCACAAACTTTACAAGCAGAAGAACGCAACCGCACAGGGTCCGGCGTTCTTAAGCAAATGCGTCGCGAAGGCTTCGTTCCTTCCGTTATCTACGGCGGGGGCTCCGAAAACAGAAACATCAAGGTCCACGCAAAGACACTCGCCGATATGTTGCATCACGCGGCATCCGACAGTATCCTCGTTAACCTCGATGTCGTAGGGGTCGGCACCCAGCTGGCGTTCCTTCAGGACGTGCAACACAACGCGATTTCCCGTGAGATTGTGCATGTTGACTTCCTTGCTGTTAACGAGAACACATCAATTCATGCCAACCTTCCCCTGGAGCTCACTGGCGAAGCTGCCGGTGTTCATGCCGGCGGTCTGCTCGAGCAGCAGCTTCACAGCCTCGAGGTCAGCTGTCTTCCCAAGGATCTTCCGGAAAGTATCACCGCCGAGGTCACCCACCTTCAGATTGGTGATGCCCTTCACATTGGTGATATGACCTTCCCGGAGGGGGTGACACCTTCCCTGAACGACGATGTCGTGGTGGCTCTTGTTGCCAAGACCCGCACGGCGAAGAGTGAGGATGCCGATGGCGCCGACGGCGAAGGTGCCGCTACCGAGCCAGAGGTTACTTCCGAAGCAGCTACTGCCGAGTAACACCCACAAATTACCACT